>NZ_JBICWF010000003.1:417424-528758 GCF_043199595.1 Streptomyces sp. NPDC048584 | reverse complement strand
GCGCGCGTCCTGCTCCGCAGGAACGACGCGCCGACGCTACGCGTCGGTCCAGCCCCCGCTCCGCGGGGACTGAGCTCGGTCCCTCCGGGACCGGATCCGCTCCGCGGATCGGAGTTGAGTCGTCGGCGCGGTGCCCCGATCGCTCCGCGATCGTGCCTCCTCCCCGACTTGCATTCGCATTCCAAGTCCAACATGACTGGGGTACAGGTTAATTCGGCTAGCAATACGGGTCGGCGGCCGCTGATTCTGCCCGACTGGGTGCTTGGTGACGTCTCGTCAGTTACGACCAGAGCGCCGAGCTGTGCCAATCCTGTATGCCGCTGCTTCCTTGTCCTCCAAAACTTTGGAGTATTCGAGTTCTGCCACTCCCCCGCATTACGGAGATGGGACCCGGGGCGCCTCGAAACGAGGCTGCCGCCGCACTGAGCTCAGCCGTTTGATGGCCCGATGGTCCCGGGAGCACGGACCAGATCGATGCCGTGCTCGGCAAGGGTGGCGGACAGCAACTCTTTTTGCGCTGAGGGGAGTTGATCAGCGTTCAGCTTGGTGCGGACCTTGGCGAGCCAGGGACCGATCATGACACGGTCGCCGTCCACCTCGATCCACTCTCGGACGCCGGGGGTGCGTCCCCATCGTGCCACGAAGAGCCCGAGGATGTCGGCGGTCTGCGCGAACGTGCGCCGCCGCGGTGTGCCCGGCCGGCCCGCGGCGTGCTCCTGATCCAGGCGGGCGCGGTCGGGGGTGATTCCCATGCGGGCGAGCAGGTCGCGCTGGCCGGGGTCGAGGTCGGGCCAGCTGGTGAACTGGCGATGCAGCCAGCTGCCCGCCTTCACCCCATGGATGACCGTGTCGCGGCGCAGCGTGCTGGGGTCGTTGCCGGCTTCCAGGTGACGGCGCAGCAGATGGTATTTGCGATGCCAGTCGGGGCCGTAGGGGAGTTTCCAGTCTGGGTCGAGGGCTGTGAGCTGGTTGTCGCGGTCGGGCGTGAGGCGGTCCTTTCGGGCCAGGGCGCGCTGGTCGGCAAGGAACTGGCCGCCGGGTAGTTGGGTGGGGATGGCAAGGTGGCCGTGTTCGGCGTGGAAGGCCTCCACGGTGGCCAGATGGCCCTGCCAGGTGGCCTCGTGGTTGTCCCAGATCATGCCGAGATCCTCAAGCTCGGCGATCCATGCCGGGTCGAGGGAGCTTGCCTGATAGGCGGTGCGCTGGCCGGTGATGAATTGCCCTAGCCGGTAGCCGTAAGCGTCCTCGTAGTCGGCGCTCACGCGCAGGTGGCTGTGTTCGCTTTGGTAGCGGATGGCGGCGGCAAGGCCGGCACGGCGGGGGGCGGGCAGGACGGCGCCGTGGGAGGGCCAGACGAGCAGGTCCAGAGCGCGGGCGATCGCGGTGGGGTCAAGGGTGTGGTCGAAGCGGAAGCGGCGGGTGATGTAGGTGTGGGAATCGCGGGCGGGATGCTGGTTCTTGGCCCGGGGGGCGCGGGCGGCGATGGTCTGGTCGTGGTGGCGCAGGGCAGAGGTGACCAGCCAGAGGGCTTCGTAGGGGGTGCCGAGGAGGTCGGTGGGGTCGGCACCGGGCGGGATGTAGGCGGGGACGACGAGGCTGGCCGTCTTCGTCGTGGCGGTGGGTGGTTTGCGCAGGGCGCGGCCGAGGGCCTGGACGATGCGGCGGACGCTGGCGGTGCGGTCGGCGAAAGCGACGGCGTCGACGGCCGGCAGGTCGACCCCTTCGCCAAGGACCTTGGCGTTGGCCAGCACGGCCCGGTCGGCGTCGGTGAAGCGGGCAATGATGTCGGCGCGTCGGCGGGGGCTGTGGGTGCCGTCGATGGACTGCACGACGACGTCGTCCGCCGAGTCGGGGCGTAGTTCGTCGGGGAGGGTGCGCAGGGTGTGGGCGAACTGGCGAGCGAAGTCGGCGGCGTCGGCGATCTGCTGGAAGTAGACGAACACGTGTCGCAGGTCCTGCTCGCGCATGGCTTTGAGGATGGCCACGTGCAGGGCGGTGGTACGGCGCGCGGTGGGCGCGGCTTCCGGATCGGTGAGCGCGGTGTGCAGTTCAGTGTCGGTGACGGTGGGGACGACGAGCTGGTAGTCGGCTAGGACGCCGTCGTCGATGGCGTCGGCGTGGGAGTAGGTGTGCAGGCGGGGGCCGAAGATCTGCGGCTGGTCCATGGTGGCCAGCAGGGCCGGGTCGTCCCAGGCCGGTGCTGTGGCGGCGGTGCGTTTGGGCTGCGCCCTGGTGGTGGGCGGCTCGGTCAGGCGTGGGGCGTCCCACACATACGGGGTGGCGGTGAGGTAGAGGCGGCGATCGGCAGGGATGCGTTCGTTGTCGTGCAGCGCGGTCCAGTTCTTCTGCCATGTGCCGGCCGTGGCGTGTGCTTCGTCCACGATCAGCAGGCCGAAGACGGGGGCGGGGAAGATCGCGGAGTGTTGAGCTTCTTCGATCTTGGACAGCGAGTCGTAGGTGAAGAAGACTGTTGCTTTGGGGTGGCGGGCGAGCCAGTAGGCCAGGTACTCCCCCGCGTTGGCCGAGTCGACCTTGGCCTCGGCGAGGAGCGGGTGTGCTTCGGCGCGCAGCGAGGAGATGGTGATCATCGGCTCGCGGCGGCCGTCCGCGCGAGCCGCTGCAGCCCACTGTGCGACCAGGTCCAGGCTGGGCACTGCCACTGCCAGGTGTCGCACGCCGAGTTCTTCGGCGACGCGCAGTGCGAAGAGGGTCTTGCCGGTGCCGCAGGCCGAGACGGCGTGTCCGCGGGTGCGCGGGCGGCGCAGGTGGCGGATTGTGTTGGCGAGGCCCTCTTGTTGGTCGGTGCGCAGGACCAGACGCCGAGTGTGTTCTGTTGCGGTGGGACTGGCGGTCATTGCGCGTTTCCTCGGCATGCGTGAGGGGCTGACTCGCGTTCATTCTCGCGTATGGAGGGGGTGTGGCGCAGTGTCTCTTGGTTGGCGGGGGCGCGCTGTGGGTCACGCGCGCCCCGTGATCTGCGTCGTTGGTTGTGGGTCATGGGCGGTGGTGGCGGCTATGTTGTGCTGGGTTGATCGCTGTGGGACCCAGAGAGGGTCGGTCTTCCTCTTCTTGATGGCGGGCGTTCCGTGGGGGTTGAGTTCTCTACCCCGTGATTTCATGCGGCCCGGCGGAGGGCTGTCTTGCGAGCCGTGGGCAGCCGCAGGAGGTCTTGGAGGGGCGTGCCGTGTTCGGCCCATCGGCGCAGTCGGTCCCGGTCGACCCAGTGCACCTGGTGGCGTTCGCCCCATGTTTTGGCGTCCCGGGTGAAGGAGCCGTTGGTGACCACGACTGCAGTGTCGGCTCCGTGCACGGGGCCTGCGGTGCCTTTGACCTGGTACATCACTGATGAGCCGATTTTTCCGGCGACGGTGGTGTGCTTGGCCTGCAGAACGATTCTGCCGCGTCGGCGGTCCTCGCCGATGACGTCTGCGGCCTGGTCTCCTTGTCGGCCGACCTGTCGTGCGTTCCAGCCGTCCCGGAGGAGCAGGTCGCGCAGGGCGAATTCGAAGGCCCGGTCGTCCATGGCGTCGAGCTGTGCAAGGGTGATCCGCAGCCGGGCCAGCGTCTGGGCCCGCACGTTCTGGGCCCGTATCTCGCGCATGAACTTCCAGGCTGCGTACCCCAGGGCGAGAGCTGCAAGCAGGGCGAGCAACGGCCAGATACGGAGGGCTGCCTGCCATGTGGCTGTGGCGATCTTGGCCAGCAGCCAGAGTGCGGCGCAGGCGACGGCCGCGGCGGCGGCCTGTTCCCTGCCGCCGCGGGGCGGGCGCAGCCGGGGCGAGCGGCGGGGCATCAGCGGCCCACGCCCGCTGACACTGATGGTGGAGGGGTTTGCGGTGTTGTTGGGGATGCCTCTCCGAAGCCGATGAGCTGGCTCCATAGCCACACCACCGCGATCAGTCCTGCGATCGACCAGCCGCTCAGTTTCTTCGCGCTCGGGCGGGGTTTGCGCCGGTAATGACTTCGCACCTTGTAGTAGCCCTCGGGCGGCTTCGCCACCGCTTCCTCCTTCGTGTCGTCAGGCCGCCGACTGCGGTCTGGTCTCTGGGAATTGGTGTAGCAGCGGGCACTGACAAATCCGCCGGTTTGATCAGTGGAAGCCTTGGCACTGCCTCGAAAACGCGCCGTGATGCGGTCATGGGTCCGGCGGTGTTCGAACACGCGGGACGGTGGTCCTCGGGTCTGCGGAAACTTTTGTCATAACGGACAGGACTGGCGTGTACTGGTACGGCTGTGGTGGCCGATGCAGGTGCTCATGCACCGCAGTGCTCTGTTTCCGTCACTTCAATCACATGCAGAAATGGCATGAAGCAGTACGTGTTCGATGCGCTCCTTCTGAGAGGCAGGTCGGGTGCCTTCGGCCGAGAGGGATACGGGCAGCCCCGTTGGTCGTGGCTACGCCTTGGGCCGACGGCGGGTTGAAGATCGGTGGGTGTTCGCGGCCTGGGGCTTGCGTTTTCGTCGGCGAAGGCGGGTCCGGCGTCCGTCGTGGGGTTATTCGGCCGCTTCGGTCAGGTGTGTGAGGGTGGAGCCGTCGATGTTCTTGGAGATGTGCAGGCGTTGGGTGATGCGGCGGCGCAGTTCGGGGACGTGGTTGATGAGTCCGACGGTGCGGTCGTGGGCGCGCAGGGAGTCCAGGACGTCGAGGACTTGGTGGAGGGTGTCTTCGTCGAGGGTGCCGAAGCCTTCGTCGATGAAGAGGGTGTCCAGTGCCTGGCCGCCGGCTTCGGCGGTAACGATGTCAGTCCTGATTTGGCGCCTCGGGCGGCTCTGTCGTCGGAGTGGACGAGGCTGAAGCGGTGGTGGGACATGCGTGACAGGCGGGTGTTGGCGGCGTCGACGACGTCTTCGAGGCGGGCTGCCAGTACGTAGGACTCCAGTTGCATGCGGAGCTGGTTGCTGGGTGAGCCGCCGCTGATGAGGCCGTGGAGGTGATCGACGGTGCGGTAGGTGTCCTCGAGGGGCTGGATGTGGGTGTCCATCTGAGCGGTGAGGGTGGCCAGGGCGGTTGCGCGGTCGGCGGCCTGGGTGGTGAGGGCTGCCGTGCGGGAGTGGGTTGCGGTGGCGGTGTTCAGTTCGGTGACGGCGTGCTCGAGGTCGGCCGGAGGCTGGGCGATGGCTGCCTGCAGTTCGGGTTCGGCGAGCCGGGCGGTCAATACGAGGCACTGTTCACGCCAGTGGGTGATCTGGCTCCCGATCGCGGTGGGTTCGTCGTCGGGCAGGCGGGCGGCCGAGGCTTCGGCCGGGGAAGTCAAGCCTGCCGCGTGCGCTGCCTGCTCCGCGAGAGCGGCGGCACTGTGGCGGCTTGCGGCGGTTGCTGTCACGGTGGCGGCGGTCTCGAGGCGGCCGGCGTGCTGGGTGAGGTCGGTGATGCGGTCGGCGGGTGTGGCGTGCCCTTGGAGGGCGTTCGCGAGGCGGTGGGTGAGCTCTTCGCGGCGTGTGCAGGCTGTCGTAGGTGGCGTCGGCGGCGCCCAGGCGTGCGGTTGCGGTGTTGTGGGTGTGCTCGGTGTCGGCCTGTTCCTAGTTGTTGTTCGAGGGTCGTGCGGTGGGCGGTGAGGGCAGCAAGGGGGGTGTCGCCGCCGGCTTCACCGCGGGCCGTGGCGGCCTGTTCGTTCAGCTGGGCCAGGGCCGCTTTGTCCTTGTTCTCGCTCTGCTGGACGCGGGTGTGGGCGGCTTCGGCGGCCTGTTCGTCGGCGGCGGTGGGCTGACCTGGCTGGGCGGTGGCGGGTGGGGGAACCGCATACGGGGCAGTCTTCGCCGTCCATGAGCCGGCCTGCGTGATCTCCTTCTCGATCTCCCGGACCTGTCCCTGGAGGGTCTCGTCCTCCAGATGGGTCTCGTAGCAGCTGCTCAGAGCGGTGCGCACCGCGTCGTCCGGGCTCTCGTCCTTGCCGACGAACGCCAGCAGCCGCGGCAGCCGTGCCTCGAGGTCTTTGGGCAGCGGCTGCCACTGGTCGGTCTGCGGGACGGTCGTGGCGTGTGCGGTGAGCGCGGCCGGCAGGTCTTCCTTCAGCGTGCCCGAAGGGACGAGGCCGAACTCGGTGACGAGTTCGGTCAGGTCCTTCTTCATCAGCCGGCCCAGGCCCTGCAGGCGGCTGTCGGCGGGCTGCGATCCGAAGAACTCCCGGCACGCCGCCTCACCGGCCCGTGAGCGGCGCCGGATGCGGAGCTCCGCCGGTAGGGGGCGGCGGCCTGCTCGACGGTGTCCGGGCGGAAGACGTCCTCCATGTCTCCGCGCAGTGCTGTCCCTTGACGCCCTCGTCCTGCTGGTAGGTGCGGTCCTCGTCCGTCAGACGGTGCTCGCCCAGCGGGAAGGCCAGCGCGGCCAGGACCGCGCTCTTGCCGCCGTCGTTGCGGCCGGCCAGGATCGTCGGGCTGCTGACCGGGATGTCCTGCACATGGGGCAGCGAGCGGAACCCGTACGCGGAGAAGCGGATGAGGTGCACGGTCGAGCTGCTCCGTGTCTCCCCGCTCCGCCGGGCGACGGACAGGGGTGTGGCGTGCGGGTGTTACGCGTGCGGATGAGGCGGTTGAGGCCTCGGTGCAGGCAGTCATCCTGGAGGCACGCAAAGCAACCGTGCCCCGTATTGTGCCCGGTAGCGTCTGGGCGAGGAGAGGCTGAGCCTCGCCCCCTCGGGCGGAACGACACATTCCGCAGAAGCCGGGGCGCTGCGCCGGGCGCAGCCTCAGTGAACGTCTTTGCCGACGCGAACCCGGCATGCACGGTTCCATGCACTGTGGTTGAGAGCTGAGGGGCATCGGGCCGGGAGCTTGGAGGTCGCATCCGCTACGGACGCGCTGTTCATCACGGGCATCGCGGCCAACTGATCAATTCTCCTGGTTCCGAGAGCAGTCCTCGGTGCGAGCCGGAGCTCGACGCCCAACCATCACTCTGCCCGCTGTACTTGACGTTCTGTCATTTTTGTCAACTTCGTTACATGGTGGAATATTTGGAGCTAATCTTTTGAGGTCTGATCTGAGGTGATACGCCGTGAGTGACGTACGTCCGGCACAGCCGGGGATGCTGACGGTGGTCCGGGAGTTCCGCGGCATGACGCAAGCCGACGTGGCTGAGGCGATGGTGAAGGCCTCCGGCGGTGACGCGGCAGTGTCCCAGGGGTATGTGAGCCGCGCCGAGAGCGGCCGGCTGGCGGTCTCGGGAGAGCGGCTGGAGCTGTACGCGGCGGCTCTGGGGTATCCGCCGGATCTGCTGTGTCTGGACCCGCAGGTACACGGGGTCGGCGTGGGGCTCGTCCACCACCGCAAGCGTGCGTCGTTGACCGTCTCCGCCCTTCGGCACCAGCATGCCCATCTCGCCCTGACGCGGGTTCAGTTGCAAGGCATCGCCGCGTGCCGGCCCGGTCTCGGTGTGCGGTCTGCGGCCATCCCCGCTGTCGCACTCGACGCCCTGACCACGGCGAAGGACGCAGCCCGGCAGGTTCGCAAGGCCTGGGGCATGCCGCCGGGCCCGGCGGCTGACATGACGGCATCCCTGGAAGCGGCCGGAACGCTGGTGGTCGCGCGTGATCTGGGCAGCGACCGGCTCGATGCGGTCAGCCAGTGGGACGGAACGCAGCCGCCGCTCATCCTGGCCAACGACCACGCGCCCGCGGACCGCTACCGCTTCAGCCTGGCGCACGAGCTGGGACACCTGGTCCTGCACCGGTACCCCGGCGACAGCACCGTGCAGGAGCGGCAGGCCGACGAATTCGCTGCCGAGTTCCTCATGCCCGCGCGAGACATCCGCTCCGCCTTCACGCCTCGCGTCGACCTGCAACTCCTGGCCCGGCTGAAACGGGAGTGGAAAGTGTCGATGGCCGCGCTGCTGCGCCGGGCACAGAGACTGAACATCGTCACCGACTGGCAGTACCGCAGCGTGATGGTGGAGATGTCCGCGCTGGGATACCGCACAGCCGAGCCGGTCGGGATAGACCGGGAGCGGCCCCGGTACGTCCCCGGACTGATCCGCTCTGCTCTGGACGCGGGGATGAGCGAGGAGGAGCTCGCCCGCTGTGCGCGGCTGCTGCCCGAGGACTTCCGGCTGCTGTACGCCCCGCGCGAAGGCGCGGCGGTGGATTCCGCTTCGAAGGTGAGGCCATGACTGAGTCGTTCCCCTCCCCGCGCCCGGGTGCCGGTTCCGATCCCGCGGAGCCTCCCGACCCTCCTCTCACCCGACCGCCCTCTGTACCCGGGCAAATGCGGGGTCGGATGCTGCTGCAGGCCGGAGTGAGCCGCGTCGGCTATATCCGCGAGCAGCTCGATCCGGTGCGCAGCGGGCTTGTCGTCAGCGGGGCCGGGGCGGCGGCGAAGGTCCGCAAACTGCGCGAGGAAGGGTTCGCGGGACCGCTGCTGGCGGATCCCGCCGTCTACACCGTGGCGGCGGCCAGCGAGGACGACCCGTTTCCCGACGTCTCGCAAGGCCAGCTGGCCTTCGGCGACCCGCTGCAGCTGTCGATCGAGGAGCAGGTGGGCCACCGTGCGGGCGCGACGGCGGCCATGACGCCCACCGGATATCTGCACGCGGAAGACTCCGACGCCCTCAAGGCCGCCGTCCAGCAGGTTCTCAAGCTGGAGGACCCCCACGTCTTCTTCAGTGTGCCGGTGGACGTGGCGTGGCTGCGCGACGACGCGGTCGGACAGCTGATCGCCTGGCTCAATGTCGTGCCGAACCCCAAAGCGGTCATGCTCGGCGGGCAGATGGACCCGCTGGCCGGCTTCTCCCAGGCGGTGGGCAACCTCAAGCGGCTGCTGGCGGAGGTCCCCGGGACCGCGCTGCTGCGTGCCGACCTCGCGGCGTTCGGGGCTCTGGCCCACGGAGCGGCGTTCACCGCTTTCGGCGCCACCAGCAGCGTGCGGCACATCGTCCCGCCTGGCCAGGCGGCCAGGCGGTCCCGGGGCGGTCCGAACTCGCCTTCCGTACTGCTGCCGGAACTGATGGACTTCTTCCTCGGCGAGACGCTGGCGAAGAGGTTCGCCGCGGGCCTGGCGCCGGTGTGCCGGTGCGCGGCCTGCGACGGGCTCGTCCTGGACACTTTCGTCAGCAATCACTGGCAGGTGCCGGCGGCCGCCCACAATGCGGCGGTGCTGATGGAGTGGCTGCGCAGCATGGACGCCGTCGAGCCGGCCGGGCGGCCCGCGTGGTGGCAGCAGCGCTGTCGGCGCGCGGTGGACCGCTACCCGGTGCTCAACGCGGAACTCGACCATCCCGGTTTCAGCGCCTTCAAGGTGCCCCAGCAGCTGCTGCAGTGGGCCCAGGCCCCCGTCGGCCCGCAGGCCCCCTCCCCGGCACGCCCGGTGGCGGGCGCGGAGCGCGGTGAGCCGTGACTAGCCGATGCGGTGGTGGAACTCCTCGGTGAAGCACCATGCCGCGGGGGTATGGCGGCGCGGGGTGCAGGGCCGGGGTTCCAGCAGCAGGTCCACGCTCTCGCCGTCGGCCACCAGGACGCCGATGCCGTAGAAGGCGGCTTCCATCAGCTTCTCCTCAGGCGCCGGTGGAGCGCTGTCCAGCAGCAGGGCGCGCCGGCAGAAGGGGGCGAAACGGCCGGCTTGCTCGAGTCCCCCGCGCCAGCCCGCGGCGCTTGCCCGCACCACGGCGAGATCAACGGTGAGCGGCCGCACCGCGCGGCGGGTGACCTCACAGCGGTCGACGTCGGCGGCACCGGCCGGAAGCCGACGTACCGCCGAACGCAGCCGTGCAGGCAGCGACGCCAGTGCGACGGGCTCGTCGACGGGCAGCTCCAGAAGCGTCTGCAGCGCATCAAGACTGTCGAGGCGTGCCGCTGAGACGCGGGCGCGGCGTGCGCATTCTTCCTCGTCAAGCCGGTAGAACAGCAGCGCCTGGCTGCCCATCAGCTGGAGCGGGACAGACAGCGCGGCCCGATCCAGCAGGGCCGCAGAGGCTGCGCGTACCGACGTGCCCACCGACGGGCTGGCCAAGGTCACCATGCCGTTCACCCTGCCTCATCCGACTTCAGCCGCACCCGGCGGCCCCGACTATCCCACCCGATGGGGCACAGCCGCCTCGTCCAGGCGTTCCAAAAACGCGCCCGATCCCTGCCACAGTGCTATGTCACGGACGCAAGAACTACCGCTGTTCCCCGGACACCAGGCCTGCGGGCGGCATGCCGCATGGCCAGGTGGACCACGGCGCAAGTCCCGCACCGCACGGTGGCTCGGTGACAGGTATGCGCAGACCGGCCTTGTGCAGACCAGGACCTGCTGCGAGATCCCAGCGCGGACGCGCGCACGGCAACCCTGCACTGTGCGCAGACGCCAGCCACTGCGATTCGAGCACCGTCACCGACGACTCCTCTGTCCGCCGCAGAGCGTCCAGCAAGAACGGCCTGGATCGATCACCTCGATCAGGCAGCAAGGACGGCCGCGCCTCCTGCCGGGCAGGAGGCAGACGTGGGCTCGTGCCGGGAACGCGAGAGAGCCCGGATCGTTTGGATCCGGGCTCTCTCGCGGTAGCGGGGACAGGATTTGAACCTGCGACCTCTGGGTTATGAGCCCAGCGAGCTACCGAGCTGCTCCACCCCGCGTCGGTGTCCCCCACCGTACGCCATCCCAGCAGGCGCCGAAGACCACCTTCAGGGCTCTACGCGGCGAAGCCGACGTTGGTGACGTACTCGTACTGGCCCCACTGCGAGCCGAGGTCGACGATCGTGTCCTGCCACGCGGCGTCGAGACTCCGGTGGTCGCCGGCCGCCCAGGAGCCGACGATGCGGTCCCAGCGGCGCACGTTCATCGTCCGGTACTCCACCACGCGCTGCAGCGGCTGTGGCACCTGGGACTGGTTGAGCGGGTGGATCTCCACCCGGGTGCCGCGTCCGTCGCGGTTGAGGCGTCTGAGGAGATGGCGGGCGACATAGCGGCGGCGCACCGTCCGGTACGCCTGGTCGATGCGTTCCAGGCTGGTCCTGGAGGGGCGGCGTTTGTCCTCCAGCCAGGCCTTCAGCGTCCGGTGGGTCACGGTGAGTCCCGCGTCCTGCGCGGCCTTCAGGGTCTGGGTCGACTTCGTCAGGTAGTGCAGGCGCGCCATCCAGCCGCGCTTGGCGGTCACGGGAGTGGCGATGCCGCCCGCGAGTTCGTCGAGTTTGCGAGCGACGGCGTCGCTGCCCTTGATGCCCCGGGCGCCGAACCTCCCGAAGTCGATGTTCTTCTCCGGCACTACTCCCCCTCGCCTGCAGGCTCAGCGGCGTCGGTTTTGGCGGTGTACGTGTCCTTGACCTTGACCTCGGTAACAGCTCGGCCTTCGGCGAAGACACGGCGCCAGTCACCGATGACGTGGAGTTCGTCGGTGCCCATCGCCCGGACGACGGCCAGGCCCTCGTCATGGGCCTTGAGCGCCTTGAGCCACAGATTGGCGAAGGCCTGGCTGCGGATGAGGTGCATCCAGTCCGGACGGTAGAGCTCCCGGTTGTAGTTCGACTCCCCCATCGTGGAGACGAACTTCGAGTACATCGCCTTCACGTACTGAAGTGTCACCGTATCGCCCTGCTCGATCGCCGTGTCGCGGGCGTCCTTCAACGCGATGCGGAACTTCTCCAGCAGGTTCTCCGTGGCCCCGGAGGTGTACGACTCGTGGATCTGAGGAGGCGCGCACAGCTGGTGCTTGGGGCCGGACAGGCGCAGCAGGAGGCGGAGCGTCGGCTCGGTGACCCACAGCGGGCCGGGCTCGTCCCGCTGGCCGATCGGGTTGGGCAGCACCGCCTCGTGCTCCCACTCGGGCGGGGTGATCAGGTGGACTCCGCAGCGGCGGCGGTCGTGGGCCGGGCCGGTGGAGTGCTCGAGCCGGCCCAGGGGGAGGTGCGTCTTGAGGGCGGAGAGGTAGGCGCCGTTGATGTCGAGCGCGGTCACCTCGTGCCGGCCGGGCGGGAGTTCGTGGCGGGTCCACTTGGGGCGGGCCTCCCAGATCTGGTCGGCGCCGCGCGCGGTCTGCTTCCTGAGGATGTCGGGGATCCAGGGGTGTGCGATCACGTCGTAGCGGGCGCCCTTGCGGGTCTCGTCCAGCAGTCGCATCGCGTCCGGGATGGCCCGCTTCACCAGCAGCGCCGTGGCTGCGTCGGCGTCGCCCCGGTGCTCGGCGAGCGCGCCCTGCACGGCCTCACGGATCAGGTCGACCGGGCCGGACGTCTCCTGGAACGCGTGGCGGGCCGGGCCCTTGGAACGCTCCGCCGCGCGCGCCGGACGTGTCGTGCGCAACGGCGCTTTCGAGGTGTGCGCGGTCGGCTGTCCGGTTGACGGGGCAGCAGGGGCCCCGGTGGCGGTGGGCCGGCAGTCGGCCGGGGTCAGGTGCTGAGCGAACCCCGCCACGCGTTGTCCGGCCGGACGGCCGCACAGCACACAGGGCTCGGGGGCGACGAGCAGCTCCACATCGTCCCCGTCCTCGTCCTGGCCGAGGCCGGGCGAAGACAGGGGGGCGGCGGTCGCGGCGGTGCCTGACGTGAGGGGCTGCTCCGCAGCCGGCGCCGCCTCGGTCTCGGTCTCGGTCTCGGTCTCGGTCTCGGTGGCAAGCTTGGCGTTCAGTCCGTCCAGCAGGTAGGCGTATTTGGTGCGGATCTCGCCGGCCGGGTCGCGGCCGCTTTCCCATCCGCTGAGCGTTGAGGGGCTCACGCCGAGCGCGCGTGCCACCTGCGCCTTGGACAGCCGAGCCCGCTCCCGCAGCTCGCGGCGTACGTGGCAGGGCGGAAGTTCGGCCTGGGGGCCGACGGCGTCAAGCAGTGAGTCGATCGCGTCGAAGCCGCTCACCGGGCCGTCCCCCTCGCTTCGGTCCGCACGGTACGACGCCTGTCGGCGGGCAGCGCCTCGCACGCTCTGGTCGGACCCGCCAGGAGATCCAGCGCGCCGATGCCGTAGTGCCCGGCCAGGACGTCGACGTCGCGCAGGCTCCAGGAAATGGCGCCCGACTGCCGGCGCGACACCTGTGTCTGCGTCAGTCCCAGCACCCCCGCAACCGACCGCTGCGATTCACCCGTCACCTGCATCAACGCGGCCACCGTCAGCCGCAGCGACTCCTCCAAGCGCAATCCCATGCCACCATCCTACCCGAATTCATGCAACTTCCGCATCTGAATTAGCTTTTCACTATCATCAATGCAGAAAAGCTTTCAGCTTTCTGAGTGAGCTGAAGGTTCTCGGGCACACGGTGTGTCAGCGATCCATGCCGCCCCGACCACACGGAAGCCGTCGGGCCGCGCGCCGGGCTCCCCGATTCGCCTGGCGCGCCTCTTCCACCGCACGATCGGACAGGCACCGCGGGCACACGAGGTCCACGACACGGCGGCGCAGGGCCCGGCGCAGCCGGCACCCGGGCGGTGGCTCTGCGCCCGGGCGGTGGCGGCGCACCGTACGCACTCCAGCGCCCAAGAGCGCGGCCAAGGAGGCGTTTCCGGCGCAGCAGGCCAGGAGGAACGCCATCTGCGCCTGGTGGCCGGCCCGGAACCGGGCCGCGAACTCGGTGCGCTCCTCCGGCTGGAGGAGGGCGTCGTGGCGTTCGCAGCGCGGCGTCCTCTTGTTGTTCCGGGCGATGCCCGGCGAGCTGATGTCCATGCCGGGGAAGGGGTGACAGCGGCCGGTGCGGGGACCGCCGCTGCGAGGCGCTCGGCTCCCGCCCTGCGGGACGCGCCCGTTCGACGTTCCCGCAGACCGCAGGACAGCGAGCCCGATGAGGTTCTCCACACATGAGGCGGTGCAGCGCATCCGGCCGGTTCAGCTGCACCCGCAGCCGCCCGGGCCGGTGCTGACCTGCCCTCATATGCCCGCTGCACGGCTACCGGCTGCAGACCGCCTCAGCCCGCTTGGTCGCCCTGACACACCTCGCCCGCCACGCCCGGCGCGATGTGCTGCCCGGGCAGTTGCGGACCTGCCAGTGCCTGGCCCGCAACTGCTCCTGGCACCCGCGCCACCGCGGCTGCGCCGGCCCCGTACTCCTGGCACTGACCTGCGACCGCAGCGGATGGTCACCTGCGGGCACGTCCTGGTTGGGCTCGGCCGACTGCCGGCGCGGGCTCCGGCCGCCCCCCTGGCTGCGCGTACAGACGAACGCGCTCAGTCGCGGGACCGGGACGGCAAGCCCGCCGCCGTGGCGGTGTCCGCGAGCGTCCGTGACTCGCCGGCGGTCCGACCCGGAGCACGCGGGCGTAGGCTCCGACGCATGCGGATCGGCGAGCTGTCCAGGCACACGGGCGTGAGCGCGCGCTCACTGCGGTACTACGAAGAGCAGGGCCTGCTGACCAGCTCACGCTCCGACGCGGGACAGCGCCACTATGCCCCTGCTGCGGTCCAGCGCGTGTCGCTCATCCGGCAGCTGTTCGATGCGGGTATGTCCAGCAGAGTGATCGCGACGGTGCTGCCGTGTGTGGACGTCCCGGACGACCTGGGCGTCGCCGAGGAGACGTTCACGGCGATGACGCGCGAGCGCGACCGGATCGACGCCGACATCGCGCACCTGATCGAGACCCGGAACGCACTCGACGTACTGATCAAAGCCAACAGCCGACACCGGGCAGAGCTGTCCACAACCCCAAAACCGGTAGCACAGACGGCCTGATGCTGTGATCTGCATCTCAGCCGGTTGCCCCTCACATCAATGTCAGAGGTGAGGATGGCGACACCGCCCGCCATCACCGGGCCGGTCACACGAGAGGCGGCAGAAAATGGGGCAGGCATGGGGTTTCGGCAGGTACGGCGGGCCCGAGGTGCAGGAGCTCTTCGACCGTCCCGACCCCGTCCCCGGTCACGGCGAGGTGCTGGTCCAGGTCGACGTCGCCGGCGTGAATCCCCTCGACCACCTTCTGCGCTCGGGACTGGTCGACGGACTCGACGGCGGGCGTCCGTTTCCCCGCGTGCTCGGCATGGAGGCAGCCGGAACCGTTCTCGCCCGGGGCGAGGACGTCTCCGGGCTCGAGGTGGGTGACGCGGTCTTCGGCTTCGCACTCACCGGTGGCGGCACCTACGCCGAGACAACAGTGCTGTCCGCGCCGAACACCGCACGCATCCCGCAGGGCCTGTCCGCGACCGTGGCGGCAACGCTCCCCATAGCCGGAACGACCGCGGTGGACGTCCTCGACCAGCTCAGCCTCCCGGCCGGCGCCACAGTCCTGGTCAACGGAGTCGGGGGCGGAGTCGGCCTCACCGTCGCCCAGCTGGCCATCGGACGCGACCTGCGTGTGATCGGCACCGGAAGCACCGCCAAACGCGAACACGCCGAAGCCATCGGAGCACACTTCATCGACTACACCACCGAGGACACCGCCGCCGCGGCACACGAACTCGCACCGGACGGCATCGACGGCATCATCGACCTCGCCGGAGGCACCTCACTGCGGACCGTCGCCCCGCTCGCCCGAAAACCCCGCAACGTCATCGCCGTGGGTGACATGACCGTACCCGAACTCGGCGGACGCTTCGTCGAACGCCGCCTCGACCGGACAAACCTGGAACGGACCGCCCAACTCGCCCTCGAAGGACTCCTCACACCCGTCATCACCGCCATCCACCCCCTCTCCGACGCCCCAGCCGCCCTCGCCACCGTCGAAAACGGCCACACCACCGGCAAAACCGTCATCAAAACGGCATAAAACACACCCCACCCCACCCCACAACACCACCAACCACCCACCACACCCCCACACAAAACCATCGAACACGCTCAGAACCCTGACAAAACGCACAACCATCCACCAGTGAGACTCCACCACCCGCAGAGGCGCCGAAGCCAACACGCGTTCCGGCCGGGCGTGCCGACCACCGGCCCGTTGCGCATGCTGATTCTGCGCGGGTGCCGGAGGGCCGGCGGTCCTCTTCTCGGGGCGGTGGACTTTGAGGCCGGTTCCTGTTTTGGGGCGGCTGTCCGGGGCGGGCGCCGGCCGGGGGCCTGCCGCATACGCCGGCCGGAACGGCTGCCGGGGGCGGGGAAATGCTGTGCGGCTGCGCCCGAAAGGGCTGCTGCGAAATGGCTTACGTGAAAACGGCCGAGGCCGTCAGCGGGCGGTGAAGAATGCCCGGTGACGGCCGCCGGTCTTCTGGTGGCTCAGAATTTCGAGCTGCACTTCAGCGGGTACTCGTTGCCGACGAAAGAGATGCAGACGCGGTAGTAGTAGCTGGCGCCACCCAGCATGTTCGACCAGTCCGAGCCGCCGGTGGTGTCCGGGACACGGATACTGAGCGAACGGATCAGCTTGCCGGCCGAGTCGTACTTCTCGATGTAGCCGTAGGAGTTGTAGAGCGAGTTCGAGGAATTGTTCGTCACCCGGACCCAGGCCGCGCTGCACCCCGACGACCAGCGCAGTTCAGCCTTACGGCTGTTGTTGTCGATGGTCCGCTGTGTAGAGACGCTCGCCGTCTCACAGGCCGTGGCTCTCGGACCCATGTTGTCGCAGCTCGCCCCACTGCAGCTCGCGGCGAAGGAAGTGCCGGCCAGGGGAAGCATGCCCATCACGACAACAGCCGCAGAAATGGTCGCGATACGGGTCACTATCTTGTCCACGAAAACTCCGGATTCATACAGATGATACGAACATTCATGTGAAGCGCCAGATGATCATAAGTGCCACGACACCGGACCGGCAATCAACATCGATATCAAGAGCAGAATCCGGCCGACACGAAACGACAGACCAACCAAGTAATGCCAATTTAAATCACCCTTTGTACGGTCCGGCCGGGAGTGTCCGGGGCCCGCCCCGGCGGATGGGGGTGGGGGCGGGTCGGCAGGGGCGCGTGGCCGTCCCGCGGCCGGGTTCCCGGGCCGTTGGGGCGGGCCGTACGACGGTGTGCCGGGGTGGCTGAAAAGTTCCGCCGACGGGCGGGACATGGACGGATGAGCGGGAGACCGGGAGGGGATCTTGCAGGCAGGTGTGTGCCGGGACCTTCGGCTGCCGGGTGCCGTCCTCGGTGACTGCGGGGACCTCACCGCTCGTCGCGGCCGTGTCCGTCGCGGGTGTGCTCGTGGTCGGCCTGACGTACGGCATTTGAGGCAGGTATCTCCGTCTGGCGGGCCGGGAGTTGTCCCGCCTGGAACCCGGGGCCGAGCCGCAAGTCTCGGATGGCCAGCCCGGCCATCAACGCCCCTGCCCTGCAACGAAGATGCCTGTGCCTGGCAGTCCCGCACGCAGTGACCGGCCGCCGCATCACCGTGCGGCGGCCCACGCCGCGGCACACACGCCCACAGAACGGTCTCCAAGGTCACTGGCGTGGACGCGAAGCCGTTGCGTGCGTGAAACCCGATGGCCCTCATGTTGCCCGAGTACGCCGTCGTCTGCGCCCGTTCCGCTCCCCTTTCCTTCACCCGGACCATGAACTGCCCGATCAGACGCTCACCGATCCGTTTGCCGGCGGCAGACGGGCCGCACCTACATGCTCACCATCGACGCGCCCCTCCCCCACTGTCCTCGAGCGGGCAGATGCCGGCGACGGTGAAGGGGCTCCTCGTCGGCTCCGGGGGGGCGGGGCAGGTGCCGTCGTCTCAGGAGACGGGGCCGACGTCATGAGGGACGGCGGACGTGGCGGGCGGGGCCACACCCGGGGGTCGGGAGCGCCGAGGAGTGCCTCGACGCTGGCACGGGCGTGATGGCCGACGGCATGGACGATGGCAGAGCTCAGCAACAACTCCATGAGTTCTGATCAGTAGGGCCATGGAGCTCTTTACAACCCCGGGACCATGCGATGCGAAGCGCGAACACGGCCTCCACGAGACCGGTGCTGCGGACGGCGCTGCACCACAGCTTGCGCAAAAGACGCCAGCTCCTCAGGGTGGCCCTGGTGTGTTCGCCGACGGCGCGGATGCGCGCGTGGACGGCATGGGCGGCCTGCCGGCCGACAAAGAGGCCGCGGTGTCCGCCGCGGAAGGCACCCATAGGCTGCCGCCAGCGCCGTGGCAGCCCGTGTCGCCGTACCAAGAACCAGGCCGACCTCGGCCATGGCATCGACGACGCCGTGGGTCCCGGCCGCCTCGATGCCGTACACGGCACCGGGCAGCGCGCCGGAGGCCCACAGCAGGCGGCCGAACGGGTCGGTGAGGACATGGACATTCATGCCGTGCTTGCGGCGCTTGCCCAAGCAGGAGGGGCGGTCGGCGGCGATCCGATCAATGGGGAACAGCGTGCCGTCCAGGGTCACGAACGCCCCGGCTGCCACACGCTCGAGGGTCAGCTGAAGAGCGGGAACCAGCCCCGGCCAGGAGATCCACGGCCTCGCGGACGTAGCGGCAGACCGTGGCCACACCTATACCGAAGGAGGCTGCCAGCCGGGTGCAGATGTCACCACAGCGCAAGTGGGCCAGGACGAGCAGGGCCTCCCGATTCGGGGGGTAGGCGCCGCCAGCGGGTGCCGACCCGGCGGCGGCGCTCGGCGAGCTGCCTGGTCAGGAAGCGCAAGTGCGAGCTGGACAGGTCCATCGCGGACGGGCAGGCAAGCACGACAACGCGCCCCACACCCGGCTGCGGAACGGAATCGGGGCCGTGAACGTAGCGCACGCCCGACCGGCCGATCGGAAGTGGCTGGTAGGGCATCTCGACGGCCACAGGAAGCAACCGTAGGACCGTCACCACCCCTGGCCGCAAAGAATTCTCGTCCAGACGCTCCACACCGCAGCTTCAGCGGCCAGGTTGCAAGGACTCCGTGCAGCACAGGGAGCGGATGAGTCAGGGAACGATGACGACCTTGCCGCGGATTCGGCCCGCTTCACTGAGGCGGTGAACGTCTGCGACGCCGGTCAGCGGGTGTGACGCGCTGATATCAAGAGTGACCTTCCCCGCATCGACGAGTTCGACGAGCGCCGCCAGATGCGCGACATCGTTACGGGCGACCAAGTGCGTCGCCGTCACCCCCGTCTCGGCAGGAAAATCGACCGGAACCTTGATCAAGACGATCCGCCCGCCCGGCCGCACCACGGATGCCAGCACCACAGCATCACGCGGGCCCAGCGCTCGAATTCAGCAAAGTGTCCACCGGGCGGTCGAGCGCGGCTGCAACCGGCACAGCAGTGCAATCGACCACGTGGTCCGCCCCATGCCTCCGGACCACCCCGGCATCGCGGGCACCGGCCGTAGCGACGACCCCAGCCCCGGCATAGCCGGCAAACCGTGTCACGAACCCACCACCCCCCCCCGCACCATTGACCAGCACCCGCTGACCGGCCCTCACCTTCCCATACCCAAACACCACCTGCCAGGAAGCCAGACCAGCCACAGCAAAAGCCGCCGCACGCGCAAGAGGAACAGACACCGGCACCGGCACGGCACCGGCACCGGCACCGGCACCGGCACCGGCACCAACAGCACACCCAACACCAAAACATACTCGGCAGCCGCCGGGGCATCGGGGGACCTCCCCGGACCCGGCGGTCAGGCCGGGCCGAGGAGGGCCGAGGTGCGAGGATCGGTAACCGGGGCGGGCGGTGCGGCGGGGACGAAGACCGGCGCGTCCTGCTGGTAGAAGATGTCGATGTCCGCCTCCTCACCGCCGACGATCAGGGTGTCCCAGGCGCCGCTCTCCTGCAGGGTGCGTAGGGTTGCGGGGGCCAGGGTGGATAGGTGGGCCCGCAGTTCCCCGTCGTCGGGCAGGCCGGGCAGGCGCGGCGCGAGTCGGTCGCGGATCGAGCGCATGCGGTCCAGGAGGATCTCCAGGTCCCCCTCGGCCGAATCCCCGGATGTCTGCTGCCGGGGCAGCGACGATCCGGCCGTTTTCTCCATGCTGCGGTCGATGATGTCCTTGATCGCGCGGGTCGTGCCCCGCTCGTCCGTGGTGACCATGGCGTTCCACGCGCGGCTCTTGTGCCGGTACTGCAGCATCGACATCGCGGCCTCGTGCCGGATGAAGTCCGCGTCGCGCAGGGGGCGGCCCCGCCAGACGCGGCTGAGGGAGCGGGCCAGGGAGACAGCGGAGGCGAGACCGCTGTTGAGGCCGCGACCGGGCCAGAAGTGGATGGCGTTGGCCGCGTCGCCGAGCAGGAAGCCGTAGGTTCCGGGACGGTCGGCGGCCGGGCGGGTGAGCTGCGCGGTGAAGCGGGGGCGCTGCACCATGTCCAGCCGGAACGAGGTGATCGCGCTCAGGTCGTCCTCGGGGACCGCGAACAGCCGCAGTCCCTCCTGGATCCGCTTCCATAGCGGTGAGCCGCGCAGCAACGCGGGCAGGAACAGAGTGCCGTGGGTCGGACAGACGAACTCGTTGTCCTCGTGGCGGCTCATCACACAGGGGCGGGCCGCGATGCACTCCTCGAAAACCTGCCGCACCGGATCTATGCCGATGACGTTGCGTGCCTCCTCGCGGGTCAGCCGCATGTTGAGGAAGCCTTCGCCTCGCAGGGAGTTGAGCAGGAACCGGTTCTGCGCCACGGTCAGCAGGACGCTCATCGGGTCGGAGAGGCGGGACTTGACGCGCAGGCCGAGCACCACGTCCTGGAGGTGTTCGCCGTCGAGGGAGTAGATGGAGGCGTCGGCGGCGCCGAAGCGGTCGGCGAAGTGCTCGCGGGTGCGGGAGCGGCCGCCCTCGCAGATGACCAGGACGTGATCGCGGGCGATGAGGTGCTCGTGTTCGGAGGGGTCGAAGCGCCGGGGCACCAGCCGGACGCCGGGCTTGGTGTTGGCCAGCCGCAGCAGCTGGTCCTCGATGTAGGCGATACGGATGTTGCGCGGCGGACGCCCGTCCACGGAGTCCGGCCCCAGCGGCCACATCTCGGAGAACTCGCGGCTCTCCCCGAAGAGCGCCGCCTGCATCTCCTCCGTGAGCGCCAGGTACTGCCGGCTCTGCACGGTGACGACCTGCTGGCGGCGGACGTTGCCGTGGTTCTCGTCCTTCCAGACGACGTCGGCGCCGTCGCGCACCCAGCGGCCGTCGTACACGGTCACCGAGACGCGTCCCGGCAGCGCGCTTTCCAGGAGCAGTGCGAAGGCGAGGCCGACGGGGCCGCCGCCGCTCACCGTGACCCGCAGGACGCCGGGGTCGACGGCGGCGTCGGCGCGGGGGAGGGCGAGCTGGGAGAGGTCCATGACGGTCTCCACGGCCTCCTGTGTCTCGAACAGGAAGGTCTCGTCACCGATGCGTATGGTGTCGCCGGGCGTCAACTCGTGTCGTGTGACACGTTGTTCGTTGACGTAGGTGCCGTTCCTGCTGCCGCGGTCGTGGAGGACGTAGGCTCCGTCCTCGGTGACGATCTCGGCGTGCAGCCGGGAGGCACTGACGCTGACGATGACGACGTCGTTGTCACTCTTGCGCCCGAACGTCAGCGGAGCGTCGCCGAGGACCACGCTCTGACCGGTGAAGGGGCCGCTACGTCCCACGATGACCGACAGCACGGATACTCCTTAGGGTGATCAAGTTCGTTCAAGTATGGACGAGGCAGTGCCGGGTTCACGCACCGTCTGCTCGGCAAGTCACGGAGAAGGCGACCGAGTTGGACTTGGCGTCGAACGGTGACTTGATCTCCACCGCCATCGCGCTGCTCAGCGTCCCCTCCTGTGCGTACGCCGACAGCCGCACCGTCTCCTTCTTCGTGTCCGCCTCCCCCTCCCTGAACGACAGCGTCCGCCACTGCCGGTCCACCACCGCCCCGTTCACCGACACCCACCGATAGGAGAACTGCACAGGGATCTGCGACGTCGTGAATGTCGCAGTGAACCGGGGCGCCCGGTCCTCCCCCGCTGGACAGCTCCCCTCGTAGGCGGTCGCCCCGCCCGCCACCGTCACCGACACGGGCTGTGCGGCGCTCCCGCCGTCCCCGCCCTCATCACTGTCCTGGCCCACGAGCGCATAGGTCAACCCCGCGCCGAGCAGCACCAGCACGGCGCCGGCCGCGCCCACCAGGCGGGTGGTACGACGCTTGCGCCGCCCGGCGGTGAGTGAGGGACCGGTGGCGGGCAGGGGCTCCGGCACGCCGAGCGGCGGGCCGAAGACACCGAGCGGCGCCGGTGCCGTCGGCTCCTTCGCCTCGGCGCCGCCCGTCGTCCGGTCCGAAGGAGTCGTGGCCGTCACCGCCTTGTCTGCCGCGGTCACGGCGGTGTCCCCGGTGGGGAAGGGCTCGTCGGCGGTCGCAAGCTCCTCGGCAGCCGTCACATCCACCGTCAGCGCGGCGGTGACGGTGGATGTGACCACGGCATCCGTGCGGACGTCGCTGGTCGCGGTGCCGGCCTCGTCGGTGGTCGGCACCCCCGCGACCGCGCGCAGCCGACGTGCGGCCTCATGGGCCGCCATGCGCTCTGCGGGATCCTTGCGCAGCAGACCCTCGATGACCGCGGTGAGCGGTCCGGCGCGGTGCGCCGGCGGCAGTTCGTCGTCCACGACTGCTCGCATCGTGGCCAGTGCGCCCGTCCGACGGAACGGCGAACGGCCCTGCACGGCCGTATAGAGGAGGGCCCCCAGCGACCACAGGTCCGAGGCATGGCCCGGCGTCCGGCCCAGCAACCTCTCCGGGGCCACGTATTCGGGCGAGCCGACCACCTCACCGGTCATCGTCAGCGCCGTGTCGCCCTCCAGTGTGGCGATGCCGAAGTCGGTGAGGACCACCCTGCCCTCGTCGGCGAGCAGCACGTTGGCGGGCTTCACATCGCGGTGCAGGACCCCCGCGCCGTGCGCGGCGCGCAGGGCCGCCAGCACCTCGGCACCGATGCGGGCGGCCTCCTTCGGTACCAGGGTGCCCTGCGCGCCGATCACGTCGGCGAGCGAGCGGCCGCGCACGAGTTCCATGACGATCCACGGCCGTCCGTCGAAGGTGGCAACGTCGTGCACGGTCACCACACCGCGGGCGCTGACCCGCGCGGCCGCCCATGCCTCCCGCTCCAGCCGGGCATGCATACGGGCGCTGCGCTCGGCGGGCAGGTCGAGAGAGGCGCGGACCTCCTTCACCGCCACCTCGCGCTGCAGCACCTCGTCGCGGGCGCGCCAGACCGTGCCCATACCGCCCTCGCCGAGCACGGACAGCAGCCGGTACCGGCCGGCGACCAGCCGCCCACCACCGGCGTCCGAAGAGACCGTGTCCTTGTTCTGCATCGGTGTCCACTCCCTGTCCGTGCCAACTGCCGTGCTCAGTATGTAAGTACACCGGAAGGCGCCGCGTGACGGGGTGACAGAGCGGGACGGTCTTAGCGGCCGTGTGGACGCTGTGGTCGTTTTGCACCGGCCTCACCACGGCTGGCCCTGCGTCACGCACGGAACGGGCCGGCAATGGCGTCCGTCAGGGCCGTCCGCACGGACGTTTCCGGGAGGACTGTGCCGTCCTCTCCTGTGGGCCGGCCCGGACGACGGCCCTCAGCTGTGCACACCCGCGAACGTGTCCGCATGCGCCTGTCAGTCGTCCGCGGCGTATGCGCTGGCCAGCACGTCGCCGACCGCACGGGCGTGGGCCTTCTGCGAAGGCGGCCGCGTTCTCGTCGCTGCTCAGCCCGTCTACCGGTGGCCGTACGCATCGACGTCTGCGGTGGAGTCTTTCGTTGGCGAGGGCGTAGTCGCGGGCGTTGCCGTGTGCTCGGTGTACGCGCTCGCCCGGTTGCAGGCTACGCGGTACTTCCGGAGCAGCTGGCCACCCACGGAGCGCCCGCCGCGTACATCGGCAAACGACGCCCGCTCTCGTGGACAAAGCCAGTGGCAGGGTTCCGCATGATCTGCAGGTGCCGCCTTTCGGCCTTGTACCGGTTGAGGCGCTTGATGCGGGCGTACTGCGTCACGGCTTCCCGTACCGCTGCAGCGGCATCAAGCCGTGCCTGGCGCTGCGGGTGACGCTCATGGTGACCGTTGAGGAGCCGTCAGGCGGCCGCTGGATGGGGTGTGGCGGCGGGCGAGGGGGCTTCGCCCGGGTTGCATCCCCCCTTCCCGGGGGCGCGTTGCTCGGGTTCGGGCCCGTTGGCAGCGATGTCCTTCGCAAACTGCTGTCCGCCGGCCCGGGCACAGCCCGCTTCGGTGAGCTGCGGTCCCTCGCTGATGGCCGGGGGTGTGGCCTGCGAGGGCCTGAGCACTCGTCGAGGCCCCTACATGGAACGGGCCCCGCGGCCTCGGTCACGATCGGGCGGCGCGCCGGGAGGCTCTTTTCCTGTCTCACGGCACCGGGTACAGGGTGCCGGCCCAGACGGTGCTCCGTAGTGCCCTGGTCCTTCGGCCGGTTGGCGGCCGGCCCTGCAGCCAAGAGGGCTGACCTGGCACTGTGGGGAGGTCGGCGCTGAGCTCGAAACCACCCCGAGCTCGACGCGGCATGGGGCCAGGACCGGTTCACCATCGGTCACCGGATCCGGCAGAACAACATGCCGCTCCTACCAGCAGATGAAGTCGCTTCTCGATGCCTGCTCCGCCCGGCTCACCCGAGCCGTCGACGCCGCTGTGACTGAGCACCAGATCTGTTCAATGAGCGGGGAACTTGTCGTGCTGCGCATTCGAGTTGGCAGACAGGACGGCCCTCGTCGAGGCTGACCTGGACAGTTTCGTCGATCAATGAGGGCAGCGCGCCGAAAGGGTTTGTCACAAGGCTGGATACCGACGATGATCACCTCATGACGACCAGAAAGGGCCATGCCCTCTAAACGCCCCGCTCCGCTCTCCACCGCTCGCGCGCCGCCCGACCGCAACTCACCGCAGCGACCGACGGCCGTGACCGCCCGCCAAGGAGAGCCCGCCCGTGCAGAAGACTGCCCTCAACCCCTACGCCCACCTCCCGCGGGCGCACCGCAACCGCCACGTCCTGACCAGTACCGTCGACGTCTTCGGCGTCGCCCACTGGCTGCTTGCCGAGCGTGCTCCGAAGCCCGGCGGCGATGTCCTGCCCTTCGACGCGCTGGTCGTCTCCGTCCATCCGGGCGGCACAGTCGAACTCACCGAGCTGTGCGCCGTGCGAGCCCGCTGGCCGCACCTGGACCGCCTGCCGGACGGCGGGTTCGTCGTCGCCGCGTCGCGCGTCCGCCGGCACGAGGACGCCAACCAGGTCCAGGTCTTCGACACGCTCGGGCACGAGACCTTGTCCTTCTCCGTCGGGGACGCCATCGAGCACCTGCTCGTTGACGAGGCCGGCCATATCTGGGTCGGTCACTTCGACGAGAACCCGGCCGGAATACGCCGCTGGAGCGCCACGGGCCGGCTCGCCTGGACGTCGGACGGCGCCCGCATCCCCGGTCTCTTCGACTGCTATGCGCTGAACGTGTCGAGTACCGCCGCCTGGGCGTGCCCCTACACGGACTTCCCGCTCGTCGAGATACGCCCCGACCGCACCGAGCCCGTGAGGGTGTGGTCGAACCGCATAGGGGGCGCCAAAGCGGTGGCAGTCCACGGCAACCGAGTCACCTTCTACGGCGGTTACCGCGAGGAGCAGGACCGACTCGCCCACGGACAGCTCACCGAAACATCTGTCGAGCCCACGGGCGTCGGCCTGCTCACCCTGTCCAATGGCTCTGCTCCCGGCCGCCGGCGGGTCGTCAGCCGAGGAAGCAGGATCTACGTCCAGGCCGAGCCATTCACCGCGTGGGGCCTGTTCGACCTCAGCAGCTGACACCCAGCACGGAAAAGGATCCTCTCGCCCGGTGGCCGACCATCCGACGCCTATCGCGCAACAAGCTCGCCGCAGCTCGTGCCAGCGAGCATCAGACGGTCTTCGACCGGATAATCGAAATCCTCGCCGAGCAGGGGGCACGGCGCACTTCTGCTGCGCTGATCACCTCACGCCCGGGTGGTATCACGAGCAGACGGGCCAGCTTGCGCCCGGTGTCACCGTCGGGCCGAATTCGTACATCGGAGTTGCCCATCAGGCATGTACCGCGCTCATTCACTGGACCGAAGCACGATATTTGTCACAAGAGGTATCCGCTGAACTGCGGCTCTAGGCGGGCGAAGCACGGTGGTTGTCACCGATGGGGCGCGCCACCTGTCATCAGCACGAGCGAATCAGATTTGGTGACACCCCTTCCGCGCTCTGCAACTGCCTGCGTCGGGCCCCGGACCCTGACGACCGACTCACTCGTACCGGCTGGCAGGGTTCATGAGCCGAGGACGAGCTACCTGTCCGGGCGCCTCGCCGCGGCGGCGCTGGTGCCGTCCGGCGCACGGTGCACCGGCTGCGGATGCGACTGGCTTCAAGGGGCGGCAAGCTTCCAATGAGTCCTCATCTCTAGCCATGTATGTCGATTGGCCCCAAGGACTCGCCCTTGCCCTGTAGCGTTCGGCCATGGGCCTGGAGGACGACGTCCGACGACTCGAAGAGAAGCGTCAAGCCGATGCGAGACGCACCCAGCAGGCGAGAGAAGAAGCCGCCGCACCACTTCCTGCACTGCTCGAAGAGTTTGCTACGACTCTGCGGCGACGCAATATCCCCTCGTTCCGGTTCACGAATACGAAGTGGTGGAGCCGAAGAACGACTTGAGGCAGTTCCATCCCACGCGAGTAGTGCGTGGCGAGGGTTGGCCGTTCAGCACGTTCTACGACGACGGCGATGGGATCTCAGGCACCGCGCTGGTGCTGATGAGTGACGGTGTCACACTCATCAGACCGCTGATCCAGAGCTTGTTGAAACGCCGCAAAGGGTTCCTCAACCGCGGGTATCGGCCACCCGGGAAGTTTATTTGCTGGGACCGCCCGTTCACTCCGACCACGAGCTACAGCAGCAGTGAGAGCCTCGAGGCGATCAGAGCCGGAATGATCAATTTCCTCGACATGCATCGCTAACTCGAAATCTGGCGATTGGCCAGGCCGCTGTCATACGTTCATAAGACTGCCCGATCTGTAAGGGATCGATGAAGGATCCTGCGACGGCTGCGAGCTCAGTCCGCGGACTGATGTGGTCGGGGACGACGTACCAGGCGGATCGGGCGTGCCGGGCATCTGCCGACGTCGACCGGCTCATCGATATCACCGAACTTGACGATACGGACGACCTCGTCATGACCCTGCCTCCCCCTTGCGAGATGTGAGCGCGGGCTGCCCAGTCTGCGTCATCCGGCACGGATCAGGCACGGTGACAACAAGCTGCTTTCGTGACAACTACCGTGCACCGTCTCAGTCACAAGGGCGGTTCGGGCCCTTGCCGCGGGGCGATCTGCAGCTCGAACTCGAGGTCCTCGGTGTCAGTGAACCGGACCTCTTCCAGGCTTCCGGCGCGGCGGCCGCCGTCCTGGAAGCACACCTCCTTGAGCGCTTCGGCCTCGAGGTCGAGGAGTTGATGCTCGAGCGCGGGATCGTCGTCCCCTGCGAGACGGTGCGCCGCTGGTGCGCCAAGTTCGGGTCGGCCTACGCAGGCGCGCTGCGCCGTCGGCAGCCTCGGTCTGGGGACAAGTGGCACCTGGACGAGGCCTTCATCAAGATCAACGGGCGGTTGCAGTACCTGTGGCGGGCGTCGACCAGGACGGCAGCATCCTGGACATCCTGGTGCAGAAACGCCGGGACAAGGCCGCTGCCAGGCGCTTCTTCCGCAGACTTCTGAAGCGGCCGGCGCGGTACCGCGGGTGATCGTCACCAACAAGCTCCACTCCTACGGCACCGCCCACCGAGAGGTCATGCCCTGCGACGAACATCAGCAGTCGAAGCACCTGAACAACCGGGCGGAGAACAGCCACCATCCCACCAGACAACGCGAGCGGGCGATGAAAGGCTTCCGCTCGGTGGGCGGAGCACAGCGGTTCCTCTCCGCGTTCAGCGGCATCTCAACCCACTTCCGGCCCCGCCGCCATCAGATGACCGCTACTGCCCACGCCGAGATAACCGTCCGCTTCGCAATCTGGGAGCAGATCACCGGCGTCACCGGCCTCGCCACCACAGCCTGAGCACAGCCCGGAACCAGGCCCCATCAGGCCGTGACGCACCATCAGAGACCGTCCGCCCAACAACGTGACAGCGCCGATTCAAGGTTTACCGACGGTTCTTGCAAGGTCACTCCGGCACAGTAGTTGTCGCACCGGTCTCATCGCCGGAACCAGTGATGTTCCACCGCTGTTCCGGGTTCGATCCGGACAAGGCCCGGACAAGGGGACTGAGGGCAGGCCGGACACAGAAGGGGCTGTCCGGGACAGGGGATAGCGGTTGATTAGAAGGATCGGTGGCACCACGCTTCAAGCAGCCCGGTAGCCGAACGCCGCGACATTCGAATCCGCTGGAACGCTAACCCCTCTGGCACGGAGGGGCATCTCAGGATCGGGCTCTCACAATCGGCAGGAGAAGTTTCATGCACATTCGCAGTGCCCTAGCTTCCGTCGGGCTCCGGGCCGCCCTCGCATTCGCGGTGATGGTCGCGCCGGCCCAGGCGGCACGGAACGTGTCCGGCAGGGCCGAAGTCGACCGATTCGGTATCGATGGACGCCTCGATGCTGCCGAGCAGTCCGAATCCGACGACCCTCCTGATCGCCTTCTCCCGTGGACCTCCATCCCGAAGCAGGAGCCCGTACCAGCCGTTTCAACGTTTCTTGCACGTTGATATTCAGCCGCCCTGACCAGCGTTTTCAACGCTACTTCGCACAAGGTCTGCCGAGCGCGGTGGTGGCCATCTCGTCCAACGGGTTCGTGACGGCAACCGATGGCGACGCGATGTGTCAGGAATCGCGAAACCAAGATCACTTCGTCGGGAACGGCCGAGGCATCGGGCGATATGGCGTCGGCACAACAACGGCCGTCCACATCACGTCGAAACAGCCGGCAAGACCCGCGAGGGAGTACTGCCCGCTGCGGTCGCGTACCGCCGCACCCGGCAGATTGAGGAGAAGACCGTGACCGACCGGGAAAACGAGTGGGAACCATTGGACCACTCCTACATCGACACGTTCCTGCGGGTCCGAGACGAAGTGGTGCCGCTGCACGGCTGGCGGCACCGGCCCGACCAGATGTGGTGCTACCTGACTCCTCCTGGCACCGCGACCCAGCCACAGGGCTGGAAAATACATGTATCGGCGACACCTCGTTCGGCCGAAGACGTCCTCGCCGCGGTCTCGCGGGTGCTGCTGGAACGCCGAGTCACCTTCAAGTTCGCCAGAGGGCTGAAGCAGTTGCGGATGCTGCTGTCGATTCGGATGGCCCGCGGCTCCGGAGGGAAATTCATTACCGTCTACCCGGAGGGGCCGGAGCAGTTCACGGAACTGCTGGAGGTACTGCACGAGGCCACCGAAGGCATGGAAGGACCGGCCATCCTCTCTGATCGCCGGTACCGTCCGGGGAGCCTGGTCCACTACCGCTACGGCGGCTTCAGCGCCAGTCAGCAAGTGCTCGATGTGGATGGGTCTTACACGCACATGCTGGTCACCCCCGACGGCCGGTGGACACAGGACGAGCGCAATGCCTGGTACAGCCCTCCCGCCTGGGCACCGGTACCGCTGTCCGACCCGGAGCCCGTACGCCCTTCCTCCGAGCGCGGCAAGTCGCAGGTGCTGCTGAATGATCGCTACGTCGTCCACGAGGCGATCCGGCATTCCAACCGCGGTGGCGTCTACCGCGCTCGCGATGAACGCACCGGCCAGAAGGTGGTCATCAAGGAGGCAAGGCCCTTCGTAGGGGCGGAAGTCGACGGCACGGACGCCCGTGACTACCTGCGCAACGAGTATCAGACGCTACGTGCCCTGGAGCCCCTGGGCATCGCCGTACGCCCGGTCGACCTGTTCGAGTACCAGGGGCACTTGTTTCTGGCCGAGGAGGAGGTCCCCGGGGTCACGCTTCGCACCTGGGTCGACGACATGGTCAGGAGGGATCCCGGCCGGATGATGCCTTTCGACCGGGTGCTGGACGTCGCGCGACGCCTCGTCGACATGGCGGCCGCGGTCCATGACAAGGGGCTGGTGTTCCGTGATCTCACGCCGAACAACGTGATGATCAAGCCGGACGGCGAACTGGTGCTCATCGACACCGAGTTCCTCGCCGTACCCAACGAGCAGGTGACCCGGGTGCAGACCCTGTCCTATGCGGCACCTGAGGAGGCCAACGGCCCTGTCCGCTACCCCGCGCCGCGCCCGGTCGCCGACCTGTACAGCGTCGGTGCGACCCTGTTTCACCTGTGCACGGGGGTGCACGCCTACATCCCCCCGGAGGGCCGCGCGGATGAGTCGGCGCGATCGGGCGATGCTCCCCCCGATCGCACTCCCGGCGGCGATGCTCTCCTGCGCTCCTATGACGAGCGGGTGAGGTTTTTGGTGCGGGCGGTCGCCGCGGATTACGCCACGCTCCGCGCCTTCGCCCCGATCGTCCTCGGCCTGCTGAGGGAGCGGCCGGAGCAGCGCCTGTCACTGCTGCGAGTGCGGGAGATGCTGGAGGACCTGCGGCCGGCACGTTCCGGCCCTCGGCCGATGCGCCTTCCGGCGGCGGACCAGGAACGGTTGCTCACCGACGGACGGGCCCAGCTCGTCACCGGTATGACCCCCGACAGCCCCGACGCCCTGTGGCCCGCGCCTCCTGTGGAGGGGCGCATGTTCGACACTCTGGCCCTCCAGGCCGGATCGGCCGGCACCCTGGAGGTGATGCGCCGCGGCGTGCGGGCCACCGGAGACGCTCGGCAACGCTCGGCACTACGCACCGGTCTGGCCTGGCTGGACGAGAAGGTGGACCGCAGTCCCCGACAGCTCCCCGGGCTGTACTTCGGCCGAGGCGGGACCTACTGGGCCATGTACGAGGCGGCCACCGAACTCGGCGACGGCGCCGTACAGCGGCGCAGCATCGAACGCGTCAAGAGCCTGCCGGTGGTCTGGAGCAACCCCGACCTCACCCACGGCGTGGCCGGTGGCGGGCTGGCCCAGCTCCACCTGTGGCGCCGCGCTGGGGACGAGGAACTGCGCGAGCGGGTGCTGCTCTGCGTGGAGTCGGTGCTGGCCGCCCGGGCGCCCGACGGCCTGGTCTGGCCGGTACCCAAATCCATGGGTCGGGGAGAGGGACTGACCCACTACGGATTCGCGCACGGCGTGGCAGGCATCTGCTCCTTCCTCCTCAGCGTCGCCCGCGAGTTGGAGCGGCCGGATCTGCTCGAGTCCGCCGTCGCCGGCGGGGACTTCCTCCTGTCCCTGGCCCGGGACCACGGGGACGGTCTGCGCTGGCCGACCGCCGAGGCCAAGAACAAAGCACTGGACGATTCCTTCGACGGCGTGTGCTGGTGGTGCAGCGGAGCTCCCGGAATCGGTACATTTCTGATCAGGCTGTGGCGTGCCACCGCCGACAGGCGTTACCTCGACGCCGCGCACAGGGCTGCGGTGAGTACCCGCCGGGAGAAGTGGTTCCTGTCCGCCAGCCACTGTCACGGCCTGGCCGGTAACGGCGAATTCCTGTTGGACATGGCGGCGGCCACTGGCGAAACCCTGTACCTGGAATGGGCCGAGGAACACGCCGCCGCACTCTACCGGCTGTGCGGCCTGCACAAAGGGCGCCTGGTACTGCTGGACGAGACCGGTACGGGCATGACCTACAGCTACAACATCGGCATGGCCGGCGCCATCGGCTTCCTCCACCGACTCCGGCACGGCGGCGAACGGTGGTGGATGGTCGACGACTTCACCCTCACCCCTCGGGAGGAGCGGTGACCGCGACCGTACGACGAACCCCTGAACTGTGGTCGACACTAGCCACCCTGCGCTCGCGACTGACGTTCCGGTTCTCCGGCACAGGACGCGGCGCCACCGCCCTGGTGGCCGACGGGCGCGGCTTCCTCTACGGCGAGTTCTGGCACCTCGGTGCCGACCGGCCGAGCTGCCGCACCGTAACGGGCCTGCGGTACCACGCTGACGGCGCCCCGGAGAGACTGCCGAACGACGCCGTGCCCTTCGACGACGGGGCCGTCCTCCTAATCGGCCCCAGCGAACTGCTGTTCCTGTCACCGGACGGGAAACAGCGACCCGCCGGGCGGCTTCCCGCCCCGCCCGTGATGGTCGCGCCCGCTCCGGACGGGTCTCGTACCGTGCTCTTCATCGTGCGCGGCACGCTGTCCGGCGAGTGCTCGGCGTGGTTGTGGCCCGGCCCTGGGACGCCAGTACGACGCCTCGGCGCGCTGCCCGCGCTGCTGCCCCGAGGCGGAGGGTGGCTGGATCCCGGCGGCAACCAATACGTACTCAACGTCCGTGAAGGCGGACAGACAATACCTACCGTCTACGACCTGCGAACCGGTGCGAGGACGGTACTTCCCGTCGACCCGGTGGACGGCAACACTGCGTGGCACACCGCCCCACGCACGGGTGAGGTGCTGCTCGTCAGCGCGGGGGCAGACGGCGAGGGCCATCGCCTTCGCCTCTTCCGGCCAGACGGATCCACCCGAGAGGTGTCCGCGACGCAGGGCCTGTCCGGCACGGTGACACCTCTGGCCATGCACCCGGGCGGGGGGCTGGTCGCGCTCCACGTGGTCGACAGCCCACGCCAGGAGCTGATGGTCCTGGAGACGGCCACCGACGAGGTCCGGCCGATGAAGTCCCCGGACCCGTGCGCCGTGGGTGCGGGGGCCTGGAGTGAAACGCCGTCCGGCGCGGCGCGGTTCTGGAGCATGTCGATCGGCGCCGGTCTGCCCGCCCGCATGGTCGCCCATGACTCCGAGGGCTGGTTCGACGTGCACGACGGCACCGCGGCCGGGAGATCCACCTCGTGGGCGCCCAGCCGTGCGGAGCGCATGCCAGGAGCTGAAGGCGAGATCGAAGCGATCGTGTGCGGCCACCAGGACTGGCACTCGGCGCGTCGCGTGGTGATCGGCCTGCACGGAGGTCCCGCCGACCGGTGGGTCCTGAAGTTCTCCCAGCTCTTTCAAGTCCTCGCCGAGCAGGGCGTGACCGTCATTGCGCCCAATCCACGCGGCAGTGTCGGCTACGGAAACGCATTTCACCGACTCATCGTCGGCTCCTGGGCGGGCCCGGACCTCGCGGACGTACTCGCGCTGGCCCGCCACGTCCGCCGCTCCCGGGGAGGCAAGCCACTGGCTCTGTACGGTGCGAGCTACGGCGCTTTCCTCGCGCTGCTCGCCGCCGGCATCTCGCCGGATCTGTGGTCACGGGTGCTCGCTGTCGCTCCCTTCCTCAGTGGCGACCGGCTCCATCCCGTGGCTTCGCCTCAGGTCCGCGCCATGATCGACAGGCTGGGAGGACGTGCCGTTCTGGTCGACGAGGCCGGGCCGCGTGACGTGCTGGCCCAACTCCCGCGTATCACCGCACCGCTTGTTGTCCTGCATGGGGAGCAGGACCCGATCGTTCCGGCGAGCCAGTCCTTGCGGCTTGTCCAGGAACTCAGACGTCTCGGCCGTCGTCCTGGCATCGACTTCCACCATCTGGAGATCGCCGAAGCGGGGCATGCCCCGCTGGACGGCTCGGCCGAGCTGCATCACATGGTTGCTCGGTTCCTCGCATATGGCGAGTGGGCCGTGCCACCGATTCCTTCCGTTTCGCGCTCCGGCAATTGAGCGGCAGGAAATCATCCGGCACTGAGGAAAACAAACAAGGAGGTGAACCATCGTGACCCTTGACATTACAGCCCTCCAGGAGCTGGCGAGCACTGAAGACGTCGGACTGGCCATTTGCAGTCTTCCCGGATTGGGAAGCTGCTGCAGCGCCATCGGAGGAATTCCGACCATCGTGACCTGCTTCGGCTGCACCTTTGGCACCAACAGCTGATCGCGCAACGACCGTTCACCCGAACTCCCTTCTGAAAGGAGGTGATCCAGTGTCGATCTCCATCGAACTGCTCCAGGAACTGCCCTCTACAGAAGAGGCGTCTCTGGCCGCCGCGGACTGTTGCTGGTCCAGCATCCTCGACGGCTGCCAGTTCTTTTCCCTCACCATCTCAAGCTGCCACAGCTGCACGAACACGGGCAGCTAGGTCACAGAGGACTCACGTCCGGCCATCCACCAGCGAATTCCATGAAGGAGGTGAGAAGTGGTGGATATCTTGCAGCTCCAGGAACTCCCGCCCATCGAGAACGAGATGTCAGCACAGGGATGCTGCGCCCTGGGATCGATCGTGACGTGCCCGTGGCGCACCTTCGACTGGTGACGGAATTCCCGCTCTGACGGACCACGGATCGTCCCAAGGTACCGAGTCGCCCAGTGGCGACGGCTGCCCTGCCACACACCATGTGTGGCAGGGCAGCCGCAGAAGTCCAATCGACCACTTGCCCAGGAGCGTTGCGACATGCGGATAGAACAAGGGCTGCTCGCAGGACTACTGCGCTCGGCCGCGGGCTGGAACGCCGCCTATCTCGTGGCGGCCATCTGCGCCGGGGGCGCCGCGATGCTCCTGCCAGTCACCCTGGGCGCGGCAGTGGACGCCGCCCTTGGAGGGGGCACGTCACCCGCTCTGCTCCTGTGCGGTGTCGTTGTCCTCGGCGTCCTCGCCGAAGCGGCCACCGAACTGCTCGACGCCAGGGCCACCACCCAAGGCACGGCTTGGCTGCGCCACGGCCTGCTCGGCCGCATACTCTCCTTCGACCTGCGCGGACAACACCGCTTTCCGCAAGGAGACATGCTCGGCCGACTGCTTCAGAGTACGGCGGAGACCGCGAGGCTCGTCCCGTCCACCGTGAGCGCGATCGTGTCGCTGATCACCTCGTTGGGCGGCATCACCGCCCTGCTGCTCATCGACGCGTGGACCGGCCTCACCTTCCTCCTGGGTGTCCCGCTGGTCTGGCTGATCTCTAGGGGCTTCCTGAACCGGGCCGCCGTACTGACCGAGGACTACCAGAGGGTGCACGGCGAGCTCGCCGACCGTTTCGTGGGGGCGATGCGGGGCATCAGGACGATTCGCGCCTGCGGCACCGCCGAGCGCGAAGCGGCCCGCGTACTGCGACCGCTCGCTGCGCTGCGCTCCAGCGGGGAGAGGTTCTGGCGCATGCAGCGCGACGCGGGCTGGCAACTTTCACTGCTCGCCCCGCTGCTCCACGTCGGGGTAATAGCCACCGCGGCGCACGGCGTGACCACCGGGCGGGTCAGCCCGGGGCACCTCCTCGCAGCCACTGGCTACCTCAGCCTCGCCTTCGGTGTCTTCCGGCAGGTCGGCGTACTGGCCCAGTTCGGCCAGGTCCACGGATCCGCGAGGCGCCTGCGCGCGCTGCTGGACGGAAGCGGGGCGCCCACCGGCTCCGCATCCCTGCCACGCGGAGGCGGTGCCCTGCGACTGCGTGGCATATGCGTCGCGGCCGAGGGTCGCACCGTCCTCGACCACATTGATCTGAGCATCCCCGCCGGAAGCGAAGTGGCGATTGTGGGCGCCTCCGGTGTGGGCAAGTCGACCCTGGCCGCCGTAGCTGGCGGGCTGCTGTGCCCGGACGCCGGCACAGTTGACGTCGACGGAATAGACCTCGCCGAAGCCGATCCCGTGGAACTGCGCCGTGCGATTGGCTACGCTTTCGAGCGCCCGGTGCTTCTCGGCCGCACCGTCCGGGAGGCCGTCGGCTACGCCGACCAGGAGATCGACGGCGCGGCGATCGAATCGGCGCTGCGGGACAGCAGAGCGGACGGGTTCGTCGCCAGACTGCCCCGGCGGCTGGACACCCCGCTGCCGGCACTCCACGTCTCTGGCGGCGAACTCCAACGGCTGGGGCTGGCGCGCGCCTTCTGCCGCGAGCCCCGGGTACTGATCCTCGACGACGCCACGTCGAGCGTGGACGTGGCCACCGAGCGGCAGATCACCCGGGCACTGGCGGCCCGATCGGGTACCAAGCTGATCGTCGCCCATCGGATGTCCACCGCGGCCCGCGCCGATCTGGTGGTGTGGCTCAAGGACGGCCGGATCGCGGCGTTCGGCCCGCACCGGGAACTGCTGGACCAACCCGGGTACGCCGAGCAGTTCGGTCTCCCGTCGCCGCACGACGACCGTGCGCCGGTCACTGTGACCTCGGCACCCGGACGAGGGAGGGAAGAGTGAAACCGATGCACGAGCAACCCGGTCCCCGCGCGGCCCAGGATCCGGACCGTGGGTGCGGTAGCGACACCCGCAGCGCTCGTGGCCGTGGCTGGACTCTGGTCCGTCCGGCCGTGACCGCCGAGCGTTCCGCGGTGCGCGCGATGCTGGCCTGGTCCCTGCTGGAGGCCGTCCCGGTTCTGTTGTCAGGCCGACTCATGGCGTCCGCGCTGGACCGGGGCTTCCTCGCCGGTGACTCGTGTACCGGCATGGCCTACCTCGGCGCCTACGGCGCGGCGCTTCTGCTCGGCGCCTTCGGGACCCGTCAGGTAATGAGGCCATTGGCAAGCGTCGTCGAGTCCGTGCGGGACCGGTTGGTGCGGCTTGTCGTGTCCGCAGAACTGCGCCGGGCCGTCCTTGTCGACACGGAGGCCGACACCGGTGCCGTGGCCCGCACCACTCGACAGACCGAAGGCGTGCGACAGATGACCGCCGGACTCTTGATGACCGCGCGCACGGTAGCTTTCTCCGTGGCCGCCGTAGTGATCGGACTGCTGGCTCTGGTGCCCCAGATCGCGCTGGTGACCATGGTGGCGTTGGCCGTCTCCGGCGTCCTCCTCGTCCTGCTTTCCCGCAGACTACGCCAGCGGTACGCGACCTCGCTGTCGGCCGAGGAGGACCTCTCCAAAGAGGCCGGCGAGGTCCTGCGAGGGCTGCGCGACGTGTATGCCTGCGGGGCCGTGGCGACGGCCGACCGCCAGGTGGGTCATGCGGTCGACACCCAGGCCGCGGCCTCGATGGCGGTTGCCCGGCTCGCTGCCGGACGGCTTGGGGTGATCGTCGTCGGCGCCAGGCTACCGCTCGTCGCCACCCTGCTCATGGCCCCCTGGCTCGTCCGTTCCGGCACGGTCACCCCTGGCGAGATCCTGGGCACGGCCACCTACTTGATCATCGGCCTCGAACCCGCCCTGCGGTCAGTAGTGCAGACAGTCGCGAATGTCGGACTACAGCTCGGCGTGCTGCTGCTCCGCCTCGCCGACCGCGTCACCGTGCCTTCGGAACCGGGAGGCGGATCCGCGAAGGTTGCGCACACCGGCCTGAAACTCGGAGAAGTGACCTTCGGCTACAGCTCCCACTCTGAACCCGTGGTCCAGAAGCTGTCTCTGAGTATCGAGGAGGGGGAACACCTGGCGGTGATGGGGCCGAGCGGGGCCGGCAAGTCCACCCTCGCCAGTCTCCTCGCGGGACTGGACCGCCCTGACGCCGGGGAGGTGCGCATCGGCGGCCGCCTGGTGGAGGAGCTGGACCGGGCGTGGCTGCGCCGTACGATCGCCCTCGTACCGCAGGAGGCGTACGTCTTCGCGGGAACCGTGCGGGAGAACCTTTCCTACCTGCGGCCGGAGCCTGGGCCCAGGGATGGCGAACTGGCGTCCGTCATCACCCTGTTCGGTTTGGACGAGCTAGTCGCCCGCTCTGGTGGCACGGACGGCGTGATCGGGCGGCCGGATGCCCTCTCACAGGGTGAACGACAGCTCCTCGTGCTGGCCCGGGTGTACCTGTCCACCGCCCCCGTCGTCATTCTCGACGAGGCCACCTGCCACCTCGACCCGGTCGCCGAGGCCCGCGCCGAGCAAGCGTTCATCGCTCGGCCCGGCACTCTGGTGGTCATCGCTCACCGGATCAGTTCGGTGCTGCGAGCCCCTCGCGTCCTCGTTGTCGAGTCCGGAACCGTGGCCGACGGAAGTCACCAGAACCTGCTGGAGCGGTCACCGCTGTACGCGGACTTGGTCGGGAATGGCAGTAATTCGAGCGCCTGATGAGGAAGATCGCCCCGGAGGCCGCGGTACGCCTTGCCGAGCCAGACGCGGTCCAGGATCAGAGCTTTCGGCGCGCCTCGCACAAAACATCGGCGCTCGACGAGGTCGCCACCACCTGCACACACTCCACTCCCGTACCTCTCGGTGCCAGCCTTACACGCCAGTGTGCGAGCGGCGGCGCCCGGTGGGCACCGCCGCCTCAAGTTCGCCGCAGACTGCGGCGACTGTGATCGGCCCTACGGGGCGATGGGGCCGTTCTTCTTGTCCGGGTGTGCCGACAGGACGTAGCGGGTGGCGGAGAGGTTGGACAGGCCGAAGAGCTCCATCAGCCGGACGGGGTCGGCGCTACGGCGCGCCTCGTCGACTATGCGGTCCACGCGCAGGCGGCCGGCAGGCAGGCCGACTCGTTGGAAGAGCTGCTGGACCACGCCGGCACTGACTGGGGAGGCCGGAGTCGTCGACGGCGGTGTTGCGGGTGACGAAGAGGTGGGGGTTGGAGCTGTCGGGCCAGCGCCGGTGGCGCTGGATTTCCCACGCTGTGGCCAGGCGCAGGGTGAAGGCGTCGAGGTAGATGACGTGGTCCATGCGTCCCGGCCGGCGCAGGCACAGTTGGAGCCGTCCCGGAGGATGACCTTGTCGTTCGGTGTCGACCGATTCCCCCGACGAGGTGTCGTACGACATCGAGGTGGTCGAGATCGAGGAGATCAGCAAGTTCCCGCCGATGAGCGTCACCACCAGATGGGGTTCGAGGGGAACATCCTGGCCATCGCCGACTTCCAAGCTGGGCAAGAAGGTCCTGGGCGAGCAGTACGGGCACTCCGAGGAGCTGGTCATGCTCCTCCGCAGCGACCCTCAGTTCAGGATGGATCTCTCCGGCCGCTTCGCTGACCTCTGCGGGCAGCCGCCACAATCTCGCCATGCCTGACTGGGATGCCCTCGTGGGGCACAACCGCGCTGATCTCGATCGTGACGTCCCTGCTGACCCTGATCGTCTCAGAACGGCCGGGTGCTGGATCCGTGGACCGAGGAGTCGTTCCAGATGCGGGGGGGGATCTGCGTCATCGGGCCGCGAGGCCGGTTGCTGATCCGGGTGGCCTCGCCGGCCAGGTCGTCGTCGAACCCCACGATCATCTCCAGCTCGGCGATGGTCTCGTCCTCGAGATCGACCGAGCGAAGAGTGTGCGGCATGACGCGGGCCGCGTCCGCGATGACGAACGCGTCGCGGGCGTCGGTCTTGGCCTCGCCGGGATAGAGATCGGCGATCCGTCGCACCGTCAGCCCGGGCAGATAGGCGACCGGGCAGCCCATGTCCCTTGCCACCGCCAGGGGCAGAGCGCCGATGGCGGCCGGCTGATCGACCACGACGAGCACGGTTCCGTGCTCGGCCTGCAGTTTCCCGAAGACCTCTCGGAGCCTGGGTTCGCTGTTGGGCAGTCGTTTGCCGAAGGCATTCTTCCCGGCCGGGGTGACGGCGGTGGCGTGGTGCTCGCCCTTGCCGACGTCCAGGCCGAGGAGAGCGCCGATGTCACTCGTGTCGATCGCGTGCGTCCTCCGGTCGTCCTCACCCGGCCGTCCCACGGCACCGATCGCCACATCCACATTACGAAGAGCCTCCCGACCTGCGAAAGGCCGGTGGTCATGCCCTAATCAGCGGTCTGCGATGCCTCCGGAGCCGGTGACACCACCCCCCCAGGCCATGCGTTCGACAGGGGGAGAAAGTCATGCCAACTCCGGAGGCCAGGCGTCCCATTGCGGGGCAACCAAAAACGGCAATGGGGAGGTGAGTGATCAGGTGGCGCCGCAGGGAGGGCTGTAGGACTGTGTCTGCAGGGCGTTGAGTGGCAGGAAGCCGGCCGTGTTTGCGTATTGGCTGCCAGCATGTCCGTCAGTGTTGATCAGGAGTCGCCAGGGCTGGTTGTTGCTGTCTGTGAGGGTGCAGTAGACGGTCAGGGTGTCGCCGGTGCGGGCGAGTCCGGTGTTGGGGGCGTCGGTTCCCGGGATGGGTTTCATGTCGGCCTGCACGATGCCGGATGCGGTCTGTGTGTCGTAGGTTTCTGCGAGAAAGTCGCAGTTGACTGTCAGCGTTCCGCTGTCGAGGGTGAGGTTGTCCCTGCGGATGAACCCGGTGGTGTTGGCGTATTGCTGTCCGGCGCGTCCGTTCCGGTTGAGGGTGAGTACCCATTGCACGCCGTTGTTGTCCGGGATGTGACATATGGCGGCTATGTTGTCGCCGGGGCGGGCGAGCCCGGTGTTGGGGGCGTCTGTTCCCGGGATGGGCTTCATGTCGCTCGTGGTACGCACCGACGTGGCGCGTCCGATGCCCAGGATACTAACGTCGGCGTTCTGGGTGGCGGACGCGTACGGCGACGACACCGCTGTGGCGGCGGCCAGGGTGAGCAGACTGAGCACTGTGGCGAGGGGCCGTCTCATGGCGTTGGGTTCTCCTCTGGTGGTGGGTTCGGGGTTTGTCCGGTTGCCGCGTGGCGTCCGCCCCCGGTTCTGACAGGTGTCGGGACGGCCAGACCTGGCCGAGCGGTGTTCGGGGGTTATACGTGTCCGCTGGGGCGTTTAGGAGCTTCACCAGCTTCTGCACGTATCCCGTCTGGGCCGTCGGCTCCTTGAAGCGTTCGGGTCGTGCCGGACGGGCAAGGGGGTGTTGTCCGGGCGTCCGTGGCAGCCGTCTGGGCTTTCGGATGGCGGCGCAGCGATGCCGTGGGGGCGGTGCGTAATGGTTGCTAAGTGTGCGGGGCGGCAGTCGCTAGCCGGGGTGTGGCTGTTGCCCTCCGAGCTTTGGCGGCCTGGACTGCCTGCCGCTGGCAGGGAAGGGTGGGGCGTGGCTTCGTTGTGTGAGATTGCCCCATGCCGGGGGCAGGCGGCTCACGGCGTATCGGCTGCATGCCCGCGATGGAGCGCTGGCGCCCTTTCTGGTCGGGTGAGGTCAGGGCTCCCAACTGTCATGTGGTTTGGGCGTTCATGCGCGGCTGGCCGCGGCAATGGCGGAGTTGGCGGGGGCGTGCACTGCTGCGGTTGCTGCGTTTCGGAACGTCGTGCACCGCGAGCGCCCTTCACGGCTGGCCAGGCGTGCCGCCGCAGCAGGCAACAGTCTGGGGCTCATCGGCACGCGCGAGCGGCACCACAGCGAGCACTGCTGCCAGTGCCACGAACCAGCCGAGTACGGCTCTACGCATCACAACTCCTTGCCGAAGTGGGACCTGGCACAGCCCTTCTACTGCGGGCGGATGCCGATTACGGGACGCCGGGCTACCTGCCGTAAAAGGCAACGTTGTCGGTCTGATTGGCGTTGGCAGAGGGTGCTACCGCAAGTACAACTGCCAGTGCTAAAACACACCTAGCGGCTCTCCACACTGTCTCCTCCAGTGATCGCCGAGCGGACGGCCGCTTCGCCGACCGCCTCTGACCTGATGTCGCGGCGCTGTCTCCCCTGACCGTCAGGCTGATCAAGTAGCGGGCTCGTTGACTATGACATGCACGGCGTAGCGACGTCAGCGAAGCAGGAATGCATGATGTCTTGCGATCTATAACGTGCAGGTTATGTCTGCAGGTTGGGCGTGCTCAAAGCAACGGATGACGAGGCGGGTCCATGACCGAGATCCCCGCAGCCTGTGCGTCTCCCATCGTCACCGGTGTTTGCCGTGCGGCCACAAGATGCCGCCAGCGGTGTCCACTGATTAGCGTGCAAGCAGGTTCAGAGTCGGGTGCGGATAACCGCGGCATCCGGGGAGGTCTGGCACGCCCGAGCCGAGCGCTGGCTTCCGCCCCGCCGCGTTGTCCCCGTCGCGGCGAAATGGTCGTGCGGCAACCTCGATCTTGCGTGACGGTCCGCCGACGGAGTCGGTGGACCGTTTTCGTTCCGTGGGTGGAGTTGGGCAGGCTGAAGGCCCGGGCGTCGTCTCGGGTGGGCGCCGGGTTTCACTGCTCCGGTTGGAGGGTTCTCTCGTAGGAGCGGGTGGATCTGCTGGTCAGCCGGGGGTCAACTGGCGTGCAAGCCGTTCGAGGGCGGCGGTGATGTGGCTGGTCCAGGGCCCAGTGGCGGGCCAGTCGAAGGATCCGCCGACGGCCGGTGGTGATGAGCTGTCCGGCTGTGGTGAACAGGCGAAGCCGCAGGCTGCGGGGCTCCCGGAGGCGGGCCTTGCCGGTCAGGACGAGCATCGGCATCCAGGCCAGCAGGTCCAGTGCGATCTGCACGATCTCCAGCCTCCGGTTCTGGACGGTGCGCTTCAACGGCAGGTTGCGCAGGCCGGTGGCACGGGCGGCCCGGATGCGCCCTCCGCGCGGGCCTGCAGCCGTGACGGAGCTCGAGTTCGGCGATCGGCCGGTCGGGCGGTGTTGGTGGCGAAGCAGGTCAGCCTCATGCCGTCCGCTTCCGTGAGCCTCAACTGGGCTCCAGGATGGGGCCGTTCCTTGCGGACGATCAGCTGCATGCTTGGGCCATCCGTCCAGAACGTCGCCGGTGAGCTCGGCGCATGTTCGTGCTGGCAGGGGGTGCCGTAGGGGCGTCCGCTGGAGCCGAGTTCGACCTTGCGACGGTCGACGTGCTCCTCGAACTCGGTCCACTCGTCCGAGGTGGTGTCCCGGTACCGTGCCAGGAGCTGTGCATCTGGTCCTTGCCGCCGGAGTCGTGCACCTGGACCTCGAACCGGCCGTTCTGGAAGCCATGCTGGAGGGGTAGGCACTGCAGCAGCGCACGCGCTTCTTGAACTGGGATTCGACGATCCACCCCCGGATCTCGTTGGTCCGTCGACTGGCCCGCTTCACCGATGAGTACCCGTGGCGATGGGACCCCGCCGAGGTGGAAGCCTTCTTCGACTACATCACTGACACCCGCTACGGCTGGCCGTCCACGTTCAACGAACTATTTGGACGGGCTCCGGGCCAGCTCCTGCACGAGTGGAACACGATCACCCACACCAGCGAGTACGAAGGAGCTGCCGAACGCCGTCCGCTCACCTACGACGAGGTCCAGACCCTTTGCGACGCCGCCGACGGCCGTGTCGAGGAGATCCGCGCACGACGATGCAAGGGCTCGCTCGCGGCCCTCCGCGATGCCATGGTCTTGAAGACCGTCTACGCCTTCGGCCTGCGGCGCCAGGAAGCGTGCGGCCTTGACCTGTGTGACCTGCGCCGGAATCCCAGGGTCGCCGACTGCGGCCGTTTCGGAGCGATCTTTGTCCGTTACGGCAAGGCGTCCAAGGGTGGCCCTCCCAAGTACCGCAGTGTTCTGACCGTCCCGGAGATGGATTGGATCGTTGGAGTTCTCGACCAGTACGTCAGCGAGGTCCGCCCCGCCTTCGTGCCGGGCAAGCACCCAGCCTTCTGGATCACCGAGCGACGCGACCGGATGTCTTCGAGACGGCTGAGCAGTGCCTTCGATGCCGCGCGTCAGTCCGCCGGCCTGCCCGTGGAGCTGGATCTGCATTCGTTGCGGCACAGCTACGTGACCCATCTGATCGAGTTCGGTTATCCAGAGAAGTTCGTCCAAGACCAGGTCGGCCATGCCTACGCCAGCACCACGGCCATCCACAGCCCGCTGGACCGGATACGCCAAGCGGGATTGCCTCGACTACATCGCGTCCCGCACGCAGATCTGACTGCTCCCCCCGGGCGGCGGCCATGATCTGGAAGGACCACCACGAGATGGGGGCGGTTATAGCAACTCTGCGCACTCGTCGACGAATGCGCAGAGCCGACGAATGAGGCTCAAGAAGAAGGGGGTGGGGTCCAAGTCGCCCTTCATGTGAGGTGCGTCCTGGAGCCACTGCTGCCACAGGCCCCCCGATTCTCGGAAGCGGTCGGCTTGGCCACCTCCAAGGTTCAGGTCGATGAACTCAAGAGCGCCCATGACGACGGTCTGGTCGTACGCGAGGTCAGGGCGAGGGAGGTAGCGATCCAGGTAGGCGGCGAGCAGATCAGCGTCGCGCGCCGTTCCGAAACTGGCCAGGGCCACGCTGTAGGCCAGCCCGACACAGCAGACCTCGCTGGCCAGCAGGAGTTCCCCGAGGCGCTCACGGAACTCAATCCGGCGGGATACAGTTACGAGCCACGCCGCAGTTCTCCGTTCTCTCCAACTGCCCTCAAGAAGCGTGGCGATCTCATCTGCGGTGATGAGTCTCGCGTCCTCACAGAGATCTCGCATGAATCGGGCGTATTGAGGACCTTGCATGCGCAGCAAGCCGCCGCCGAGCTTCAGGTAACGCCGCTCGGGCGTGACATACCGGCGGACCAGGGCCAACAACTCGGGATCGTCACGAGGATCGCGTATCACACGACCGATCTTGCCTTGCTGGCGCAAAACGAGGCCAGCCCATTCCTTGCGCTCCTCGTCCGCCGCCCTCACCGGCGCCAGTGCGACGGACTGGACGACCGGGCCGCATCAGCAGCCAGCGAAGCGACAGATGAGAAGTCGGTTTCCCTCGGGGGTGAGCCCCGGCATCATGGCTGTCGGTAGGTCCATACGCGAGAGGGGCGAGTGCGGCCGGTGTCTGGAGACGGGCAGGCGGATCTGACGGTGCTGTGGCAGCGGCGTTGGCCTAGTTGTTCTCCGGTTGGGTACAAGCTCCGTGACCCGTATCGGGACGTTTGGGTACGTTTCCACAGCCTGCCGGAGTCGAAGCGGTACGCGGACGACGAGAGCGAATACAGCGTCGTCCTGGGGCGTTACAACACCGTCCTCGATGAGCTGTTCGCTGGTACGGACGTGTATGTGATCACACCGCTCTGGACGACCGAAGCGGAGGTTCCATCCTCGCCAGCCACCGGCTATTGGCAAAGCCTGCTCGTGGAGGACGATCCTGACCCTGAGTTCCGCACGTACTGCCACCTTTTCGCCGCCCGCCGACCCTGGAGGCGTGGCTGTATCGACGAGTTGCTCCGAGACATCGCCGACGACAAGGTGGCGGGCGTCCTCATCACCGACACCCAGATGCAGCGCATCCACCACCCCTACGACGGTGGCGCCGATGTTTTCCTCGCCACGTCCGAAGAGCGGGACCGGGTGCGCGATCGGCATGCCAACTGGCTTTCCCATCACCCCTCGGGTCTCTGACCCGCTCGGCTCTCCGCCCCGCTCAGAATCGTTTTACTGCAAGTACCGGGTTGAGAGGCTCCACGAGCTCTTTGATGGCGACAGCCACGAGCCGCGCGGGCGCAACACCGCCCAGCAAGGCGCTCACATATTCGATGGCCCCCGCAGGCGAGAACATCGGCAGCCTTTGGCGCAGTGTCCGCACAGCGTGCATGCGTCCGCGCGCGGCGGCGACTTCGCACACTGGAAGGTGTAGATCGTCCACTGCAGTGCGCACCGCCAGCCCACGTATCCGGGCTCGATAGTCGGCCTCCCACTCCCCGGTTACCGCGGAGACGACACCGATTCGGTGCAGTCCCCCGTCGACACGGTCGACCAGGTAAGGCCCGTTACCGGCCAGCATGAACTCCGGGTTCCGGGCGCGTACGAACTCCTCGGAGGTCCAAGAGACGATCCACACCAACTCGTGCTCCCTGACGTCGACCACAACCATCCGCGTCGCGCCCACGCCCGCAGCCCGCCACTGCTGATGGTCGCGCTCCAGCTGGTCCTAGCAGAGCTACGACGACCGTCGCTGAAGCGGGCGCAGCTACGTCGGCCGGAGGAGGCAGATCACCCTGGCCATGCTCAGGCCTTTCTCTCGGCCACGGCGGGTCAGGCAGCAGCGAGGGGGGACGCAGAAACTCCACCCTGGTTCCGCTCACCGTGGCAGAAGTCCGCCGGCACCTGGCAACCGGCCTCGCACACCGACCCCGCCCGCCACGTCGCGTCCACGCACTGAGCTGATCGCGATGGCGGCGAAGGCGTCAGGCCGTGGCCCGGCACTGTCGCTACCGACGACGAGGTCAATCGTTGGAGGGACGGCCGCCAAGGCCGCCCCTGACGCGCCAGTAGCCGACTCCACTGCCGGTGAGTGGAGTCGCGTCTACGACGCCAGCGTGCGGCTCACTCTTACGAGACGTGGCTCACCTGGCTTGCCCGGCTTACGGGGCTCGGACATGTGTGTTCGCCCTCCCCTTTGACTCGCGCAGGGGTGGTGTCGATGACGACGCGATCAAACGGCACCGACGATATTCGCCGCCGGCGTGTTGAGCGGCTCTATCCGAGCACCACGGTGCGCAGCAGTTCTGTGGTGCGGTCGATGATTTCCTCCGGGCTCATAGCGGCCAGGAGGCCGTCGGCGAGCACGTAGCGGCTGAGAGCGATGCCGTTGAGGACGGCGACGATCATTTCGACCTTCGCTTCCGCGTCGTCGTCAGGAGCCATCTGCCGGTAGGCGGCGACGCTCTGCTCGCGCATGGCCCGCTGCATCTCTCGTGCCACGGTGCGGTCACTGGTCGAGCTCCTCAGCAACGCGGTGAAGGACTCGGCCAGTTCACCCGCTTCCATCTGATGAACGAAGGTGCTCGCGACGCGCCGCGGGAGTCCTTCCAGGTCTCCGGCCACGTTCTGGATGATCTGTTGCGGAGCTGCCGCAGCGATGAAGAGGTTCTCCTTGCTGGAGAAGTGGAGCGTGATCAGGCCGTTGGCGACACCTGCCCGCTTGGCGATCTCTCTGATCGTCGCTCTTTCGTAGCCCAGTTCCGCGAAGGTCGCGCGGGCCGCGTCGAGGATCGCCGCCCTCTTGGCCTCGGGGTCTCGGGTCCTTTTCCGGGTCGTTGCTGGTTGCGGCATGGACCTACTGTACATCCGGCCATTAATGACCTAGCGTTAATGAACGTTCGTCCAGTAGGGCCTCGCGACAACGGCGCGGACCTACCCGTACAGAGAGAAGTTCGTCATGTCGTACCAAGAGCTGGCGGGGATCCACGTATCCCTCTCCGAGGGCGTCGCGACCGTCACCATTGACAACCCGCCGCTGAACCTGGCCGACGCCACCTTGCTGCCGTCGCTGCGCACCTTCATCGCCCGAGTACGCCACGACAGCGATGTTCGGGTGATCGTGTTCGACAGCGCGGATCCCGACTTCTTCATAGCGCACGGCGACATGGGCTTCATCATCGATCCGCAAACGGCCGTCGAGGCGGCCGGCGCGGCCATCGCGGCCGTTCCCGACGCGGCCGTGCCGCCGACGATGAACCTCATGCAGGTGGTCCACGAGGAACTGCGCTCGCTGCCACAGGTCACCATCGGCAAGCTCGCCGGCCTCGCCCGGGGCGGCGGCAACGAGTTCCTCATGAGCCTGGACATGCGGTTCGCCGCGGTCGGCAAGTCCGGACAGGCCCAGCCGGAGACTCTCATGGGCATCATCCCCGGCGGGGGCGGTACGCAGTACCTCACCCGGCTCACCGGGCGGGCTCGAGCCCTGGAACTCATCCTCGGCGGCGAACTCATCGACGCCGAACTCGCCGCGGCCTACGGGCTGGTCAACAGGGCCCTACCGGCCGACGAACTCGACGACTTCGTCAACACTCTGGCCCGACGCATCGCGCGACTGGTTCCGGAGATCGTGGCCGCGGTCAAGACTGCCGTCAACGTCGCGGCCGGGGCGGTCCCGGAGGAAGGGCTGAGCGTCGAGAACGAGTTGCTGACCAGTCTGTTCTCGCCTGACGCCGCCGCGCACGCTCAGAAGCTGCTCGCGGCCGGAGCCCAGACACGTGAGGGCGAACGTCGTCTGGAAGAGATCCTCAATGCGACCCGTGGGTGAAGCCCCCGCCTGATGCATGCAGGCTAGCTGTTCCCGTGCCCCGGGAAGTCCCGCACCTCAACAGGCGCAACCCCGGAGGGCAGCAGACTCTTCAGGCGGCTCTGTACTCCGTCCCGCCCTGCTCCGCCTGTTGGGCCCACCACCTGGCTCACCTCACGCCCGTCGGTGCCTGACGCAGTGCCAAGCGCGTTCCTCCCGTAGTAGAGCCACCTGCCGCTGATGGTGCGGGGCATTGTGGCACCAGCTGCTCAACCGAGCAGGAATCACCCACCGGCGCTGGGGATTCCTGCGGGAGTGGACCGAGGCCGACGACTGGCCCCGTCTGCGCGGACTTTCGCCCGTCGACCGCGTCCGCCCCGGCAGTGGTGCGCTTCGCCTTTGCATGGCGCTTCATGGAGACGCTCGATGCATGACATGGCCGACCGCAGTGGGCATCATCACCCTCGAGCAGCTCCGCGCCGGCCTCTACGAACGGTTCGCCGGACCCATGAAGCGACCGGGCCGGGGTGAGGAGGCCGCTGAACTGTTCGCCTTCCTCGCCTCCACGGGTGCGTCCTACCTCAACGGAGCGCGGATCCCGCTCGACGGCGGCCTGCTTCCCACCCTGTGGTTCAACCCGCTTCGCGGTTTCGCACCTGCTCGGCCCACCGTGCCCGACCGATCGGCTGCTGACAACACCACCTTCCGCGACGGGTGTCGGGGCCGTAGCCGACGGGGATGGGCCGCCGGACGAGGCAAGATCGAGGCAGCGGAGGTGTCTTTATGTCTTTGGTCGGGCGGGGCGTGGCGTTCGGGGTTCGTAGACGGTCGCCGAACAGGACGCCGAGTCAGGGACTAAGAGTCCGGTGTTTATACCTTGCTCGCGACCACCATGTAGTTCTCGGCCTCAAGATCGAACGTGCTCAGTTCCGTCTGGAGTCCGACCCGGTGCAGCTCGGCTTCAAGTTCCTCGTACCGGTAGGGCCAGCAGGACAGCAGTTCCGAGCGGACAAGAACCAACCCGGTCGCATCAACTTGCGCGATCGCAATCTCGATGTGGTGCTCCTCCTCCCAATGCGGTGCAATCTCCCAGCGGTAGACCACGACGGCGTCGCGACCGTTCCGGCGGACGAGTCGGTCACTGATCTCCAGCCGGGAACCTCTGGCCCTCACGAGTTCCCAAGTGCGGGATGTGAGTACCAAGCGCCCGCCGGGGCGCAGAATCCGTGACATCGACTCCAGAGCAGCACTCCTGCCTGACGCGCCCGCGGCATGGTGAAGCGAGTTGCCAACGCAGAACACCATGTCGAACGTGTTGTCCTGGAAATGGTCGGGCAACTCTTCCCAGTTCGCTCGTACAGCCCGGACGGATGCCCCGAACTCCTCAGACAGCTCTGCAGTCCGACGAACCATCGCCTCGCTGGCGTCAGTTGCGACAACCTGCATGCCACGACCGGCGAGGCCAACCGCCAACTGTCCCGTTCCGCACGAACAGTCGATGACGTGAGCGTTCGACGGCAGGAGATTGAGGACGTCGTCGAACGACGCAGCGAACTCGGCTGGAGGCAACTTTGCATCCGAGATGAGCCATTCGTACACCTCGGCAAGCACGTCATAACCTGTCACAACCACTACCTCCGTCACGCGGCAGACTCACGGTAGGACGTCAGTCCATCAGCGGAGCAAGCCGGGCACCAATGGTTTTCGCAAGGGTGACTCTGACGGTGTTTGTGGGTTGTCAGTCGTCCGCATGAGTGGATTTCACCGGCTGGTAGCTTGGAAGTTGTTCGTGAGAAGTAGTGTCACTCGCGGGGTTGCGGTGGAAAGTGAATGTGCTCGGTGAAGGAGCACCGTCGATGCCGCCTGGTCAGTCGAAGGTCGAGTTGTATGCCGCGAGGCGACGTGACCTCGCGAGGGCATGTCGAACCGGGCGCTGGAGCGCAAGTACCAGGTGGGCTGGCGCTGTTCAGATGGCGCTGAGTCTCGGCGTGGCCGAGACTTCGGGAACCGTACGTGCCTCGCCGTTCCAGGCCGGATCCGTTCAAGCCGGTGATCGACCACATGCTGCTGGCTGATCTGGACGCGCCGAGGAAGCAGCGTCACACGGTGGTCCGGATCTATCGCCGGTTGATCAACGAGCACGCGGTGGACGACGCGTCCTACCAGGTCGTGCGCGACTACGTCGCCAAGCGGAAGCCGGAGATTCGGGTCGAGGCCGGCCGTGGCCCGGCGCAGGTGTTCATCGAGCAGTCGCACCTGGCCGGCGCCGAAGCCGAGGTCGACTTCGGCGAGACCGCGGTCCGTTTGCGGGGCGAGCTGGTGAAGTACCGTTTGCCCTGCCTTCGGTTGTCAACCCGCACCTGCTGATCAGCCGGAACACGGCCACCACCACGAGGGCAGTCGGCACATTCCGGATGGACCCCCTCCACCTCGCGCACGTCTTCTCCCTCGGCGCAAAGACCAGCCTCCGCTACACGGCCGCGGGTGCCGTCTCGGCTGGCGCACACGAGTCGCACACCTGCTGAGCTGCAACTTTTATGGGCGGCGTGCCCAGAACAGGGCATGTCCACCGTCGCCCTCAGGGACGAAGTCCTCCCGCTCGACCGTCAAGCCGGCCCGTTCGATCCACTCCCGGTTGGTGGCAGCATCCGCATGGCTCCACCACATCGGGGTGCCGCCCCCGAGTCAGTTCTCCTCGGTTCCGGTCCACTCGCCGTGTCCCATGGTGGCCACGAAACAGCCTCCCGGGCGGAGCCACCCAGCAGTCTTCCGCAGCAGGGGCGGCTGCTCAGCCAGTGGAATCTGGATCAGGGCGAAGAAGGAGACGACGGCGTCGAAGGACGCGGCGCCGAAGGAGACAGCCGTGGCATCACCGCGGATGAACTCTGCGTGAGGCACCCGCTCGCGGGCCCGGCGGATCTGCACCTCGCTGATGTCTATGCCGGTGACCCGGTAGCCGGCGGCGGCCAGAGTGCGTGCGACCGGCACCCCGCCGCCGCAGCCCAGGTCCAGCACTGTCCCACCGGCCGGGATCTGCCGGCAGAGGTCACCAAGCAGTGACTGGTACTTCGTCTCGGCGCCGTACATCTCGTCGTAACGCAAGGAGACAGCGTCGTACCCACGTCGGACCAAGTCCTTCGGATCTGCGATGTCCACGGTCGAGACGTTGGCCACTGGTCCCAGCCAAGGCGAACAATTATCTCGATACAAGCTGAACCGGAGTGCCCGTACAGGCCGCCTGCCAGGACCCGCGGGTTCGCCACGAAGACCTTTCAGAATGCGCGAACTCACGGAGGTTCGGCATCGAGCCGTTCTGCTGCACGCCGGGAATCGAGGGCGCCCACGAGAAAGGCGGCGTCGAGGGCCAGATCGGCTGGGTTCGCCGCAGCCACTTCGTTCCCGTCCCCGAGATCGACTCGCCGGCGCTCTCGAACATGCTGATCGGCGAGTGGGATCTGGCCCGACGAAGCCCGGCGCATCGCGACCCGTCCCCGCACGATCGGCGAGCTGTTCGCCGTCGAACGACCGTCGTTGAAGCCGCTGCCCGTCGAGACGTTCGAGACCGGCCGCTGCCCGATACCAGGGCTCGTCCCACCCTCGTTCGATCGGTCCAGACGATGTGCTGCGGCTCATCGCGCGAGTTGCCCTGGTCGGTGCATCGATCTCAACCGAGCTTCCTGCCGCAGTGACGTCACCCGCAGCCGGAGCTGGGTACGTTGGTCCGTACGCAACCGGGGAGAACAGTCCGTACGCCGACATGCCCATTTGTGCCACCGCTCGATCGAGCTCCGGCCGATCTCCTCCGCGGCTCGGCTCGTCTCGCCTCGCTCTCCTCCAACAGGATCCTCTCCTACCCCATTCACATCCCCAGTCAGACCCTGCGAGAACGGACTCGAACGTGGCGCACATATCTCCGTGCTTGAACGCCCCTCGGGCCAGCGACACCACCCCCAGGTCATCCGTTCGGCGTCGAAACCCCGCCATCACGGCTCACGCACCCATCGGCCCACTGCACCCTGGCCGCGGTGTACGCCGTACCCTCGATCAACACGTTTATCTCAACGTGGTGATATAACGGATCCATGCCCACACCGCCACCGCTGGCCGAAGTCGGCCTTGCCGTCAAACGACTCCAGAGCCGTCATCAGCGTGAGGCCAACCGGCGTTTGAGCGCCGAAGTCGGTCTGTCGCTGCCGCAGTGGGACGCACTGCGGCATCTCGGCGAACGGCCCGACGCGTCGTTGCACGACCTCGCCCAGCTCACATTTCAGACCGACCAGGCCATGGGCACCCTCGCCACACGCATGATCAAACGCGGGCTCATGGAGCGTGTCGAAGGACCAGGACGGGCGGTGCGCCATCGGCTTACCGAAGCCGGCGAGATCGCGCGCCGCGACGGCTCAGCCGTGACCGCCGCCGTCCTCGAGGAGACCATCGGAGCCCTGACCTCCGACGAGCGGCGCACGCTGCACCGCCTGCTCCTCAAGGCGGGCGCAACCGCCTGACGACCCGCCCACACCAGGTCCTCCATCCAGCCGTGCGCGGCCGGACCCTGTTCGACATACCCGCCGAGCGTCTCCAAGCAGCGCGGCGGCAGACCGCGTCGCGAACCGCTCGGGCCGGCCGCGCGAGGCCGGAGCCTCACAACCGCCGTACCGCCCCAGCTGATGCCGCTGGTAGGCCGGCTTCGGACTCACCCACAAACGCCGTGCCACCTTCGGCGGCTTGATCTTCCGCTCGAACAGGTCGGTCGCCCGCGCCCGTACCGATGGCCGGCTTCGACGTCCCGCAGCGGTCAGCCCGTCCCCGGCCCGTTCCTCACGCAGAACGGGATACAGCCACCGCCCCGGACTCATCAGGTGTCACACGAAGGTTCACCCCGCCGAGCCGAAGCCAGTGGCGCCGATCGGCCGGGGTGACCTCGCAAGGTGCACGCGACAGTGGTGCACTCCTTGCATCTGAATCAACAAGTTGATATAAACAAGCTTACATACTTCGTTTGGAGGCACTGATGAGCACCACCGCACCAGCAGGCAGCTTGCGTCCCGCTCGCACGACCACCGTCACGCTGGAGAATCCTCCCGGGGGCGACCCCGTCGAGATCACCACGACCGACACCGACCGCACGCGCCCGTTCCTTCTGCTGCACGGCGGAGGTGGCGTCGCGACGGTGTCGGCCTTCGCAGACCTGCTCGCGGAGCGCACCCACTCCCGGGTGCTGGTCCCGACCCACCCCGGCTTCGACGGTACGCCTCGACCCGAGCACCTGAACTCGGTGATCGACCTGGCGCGCAGCTACGTCGCACTGCTTGACCGGCTCGCTCTCGCGGACGTCACCGTCATCGGCAACTCCTTCGGCGGCTGGCTCGCCGCGGAGATTGCACTACTGGACAGTCCCCGCGTCTCCGGCGCGGTACTCGTCAACGCCATCGGACTCGAGGTCGAGGGGCATCCGCTGACCGACATAGCGACGCTCACCCCCGCAGAGCGGGCGGCACGCTCGTTCCACGACCCCAGCCGCGCTCCTCGCCCACCGGCCCAGTCCGGTGCAGGCTCCGCTGCCGGCCCCAGCCCGGACATCGCCGCGTTGGCCGCCTACACCGGTCCCAGCATGGCTGACCCGACACTCGCCGGGCGGCTGAAGACACTCGATCTGCCCGTACACGTCGTCTGGGGCGCGAGCGACGGCATCGTCGATGTCGCGCACGGCCACGCGTTCGCCGACGCAATCCCCCTGTCGCACCTGACCGTTCTGCCTGCCGCCGGCCATCTGCCCCAACTCGAGACTCCCGAGGAACTCCTCGGCGCCCTCCTCGACCTCGGCCGCGACTGAGCCCTCTCCCCCACACCGAAGGAGACCGACCGTGAGCACCGCAACGATCCCACTGGACCTGACCGTCACCCGCATCGGACACGCCTGTCAGATCATAGAGTTCGGCCGGACGCGAGTCCTGACCGACCCGTGGTTCACCAGCAATTCTCACTACTACCCCGGCGAGCCCGTCGCCATGACGGTCGCCGACCTGGGCCGCATCGACGCCCTGGTCATCAGCCACGAACACTACGACCACTGCGATCTCGACGCCCTCGTCGAGGGCGGATTCGACCTCGGTACACCGCTGTTCGGACCGGGTACCGTCACCGCCATCGCCGCAGCCAAGGGCTTCCGCACCCTGCACACCATCGAGGCCTGGGAGTCTGCCACCGTCGGCGCGCTGACCGTCACCGCGACTCCCGGCCAGCATGGGGTCCACGAGGTCACCTTCGTCATCCAGGCCGGTGGACGCACCGTCTTCTTCGGCGGCGACTCGCTCCGGGTTCCTGAGCTCGACGAGATCCCGGCCCGGTTCGGCTCCATCGACCTGGCACTGCTGCCGGTCAACGGCCTGTGCATCCGGCCGGCGAACCTCGCCCAAGTCGTCATGAACGCCCACGAGGCCGCTGGCCTTGCCGCCGTGCTCAAGCCAACCCTCGCGATCCCACAGCACTACGCCTTCCACTCCGGATGGCTTGGCGATCGCATCATCACCAAGGGCGACACGGACCCACGACACTTCACCGAGGCACTCGCCCTCCTGGCACCGGAAATCACCGCCCGGCTGGTCACCCCGGGCGTACCGGTGCAGATCACGAGCGGTGTCGAGTAATACCGCCCACCGGAACGGCGCCGCAACGCCCAGAGCTCGCCGACGGCTCGCCCGGGACGAGCACGGAGCCCTGGCGCAATTCGCCTGGGCCCGGTGGTCGAGTCCGGCGGGCACGTCGGTGGCAGGTTCGAGGACGGTGGCGGTGTTCTGGCGAAGGCCGGCGCGCGACGAGGTCCCGGGGATCAAGAGGAACACCGGTCGGCGCTGCTGCAGTCGGACCAAGGCGACTACCACTGCGGCCTGACCGTGTCCCGAGTGCAAGACCCGAACCACAACCCGCCGCGCCGAGGTCGTGTCCGCGCCCGGGCTCGTCTCCCGTCTGGGCGGTGCGCCGGCGCAGGTGTCCTGCGGAGTCGCGGTGTTGGTTCTGCACCACGATCTGGCGCAGGGCCTGGACACCCCGGCCGGACACGCGGTCTGCTCCGTGCCGGTTGAGGTGTTCCAGGAGCCGGACGGTCTCGTTGCCGGTGGCGAGGGTCGTGCTCTTGGCTTGGCGGGGTTCTTGCCCAGGCGGACCGGCCTCCTTCAGGCGGGCCAGCGCGAGGTCGAGGAGGCGGTCGGTGCGGTCGGCCTCGGTGAGACCTTGCACAGCACGCTGCGGTGGAAGCCGGGATCGTCCGACTCTATGACCATGGCGTACTGGAAGTCGCTGCGGCAGCGCACCGCCGCGGCGTCCTGCCAGTCCGACAGGCCAAGCACGAACTGCAGCACACAAGCAGTGGCCGGCTGGGCGGGCGAGAGACCCGGACGCCTGTCACGCGGATAGCGGCACGGTGACTCCCGGCGCCTGGCCACGCTGCTGGCCACTTCGGTCTACCTGACGTCCCGGGCGGTCGATGACGCCCTGGACCTCCTGGAGGTGCTGACCGCGACGAAGCTGCCGGCCAGGGCGGAGCGGGAGACGGCGAAGGAGAAGCCGAAGACCCTGCAGCGCGTGGAGAGGGCGTCGACGAAGCCGGCCGCCGGGTTCCGGATCGTGTTCGACAGCTCCAGCGAGCAGGTCGACACGGACACCGGGGGGGATCACCCCGCCCGAGGTGGAGACGCTGGAGGCGATGTGGGAGCGGATGTGCACCAGATCCTGCGCCGGAGGAAGAACTCCTCCGAGTGGGGCGATTCCCGTGCGAAGCTGCTGCCCTGGTCGCGCACAGCTGCAACGTGGGCTACACCCCGGTCATCGGGGCCGCGGACGCCCTGAAGTACGGGCGCCTGTCCCATGTCGACCAGAGGTATCTGCGGCTGGCGACGTACCGGGCGGCGGGGCTGGGCGGGAAGGTCGCGGCCGGATCGACCTCGCCCGGATCGAACGGCACTGGGAGGACATCCTTCGGATCATCGGCTCCATCCGCACCGGGGCCGTGCGCGCGTACGACGTGATCCGGATGCTGTCCCGCGGCGGCCGTTCCACGCCGCTCGGCGACGCGATCGCCCCCTACGGGCGGATCGCCATGACCCTGCACATCCTGCGTCTGGTCGACGAGCCCGGCTACCGCCGCCAGACCAAGATGCAGGCCAATCTCCAGGAGGGCCACCACGCCCTCACCCTCGCCCGGATGATCTCCATGGGAAGCAGGGGGCAGTTGTCCCCGCGCCACCAGGACGGCATGGGGACCAGATCGGCGCCCTGGGCCTGGTCCTCGACGCCCTCGTGCTCTTCGACGCGGTACATGGACGCCGCGGTGAATCAGCTGCGCGCGGGATGGCTTCGACGTCCGTGACGAGGACGTGGCCCGCCTCTGCCGTTCGTCAGGCATCACACCAACATGCTCGGCCGGTACTCCTTCCAGCTTCCCGAACCTGCCCGGTGGCCGGCGCCCGCTACGCGACCCGGACGCCACCGACGAGGAATGACCGGGTCCTGGTCCGAACCGCCGGACGGGAGGACCATGGACGTACGTCCGGCGGTGCAGGCCGGTGCGGCATGGTGCGGGCGTTCTGGTCGCGACGCCGAGGCAGCGCGTGCTCGTCAGGGTGTCTTTGGGCGCGAGGCGCCCTCCGGTCCGTCGTGTGCTGTACCGGCGGACCCGGTGTGTGAGAGTGCCGCGAGGAGCCGCATTTTCTCGTCGCTGTCGCTGTCCTTGTCGGGGTAGTAGACGACGAGGATGACGTCGCCAATGGGGAGTTTGTCGCGGTGCAGGCGTAGTTCACCGACAACGGGGTGGTGGACGGTGGTCGTGCCTCCGTCGAGACTGCGGACGTCATGGCGGGCCCACAGGGTGCGGAACCGCTGACTGGACAGTGCGAGTTCTCCGACGAGTTCGACGAACCGGGGGTTGTCGGTGTCGTCCCCGATGGTGATGCGAAGGGCGGCGACAGAATCCGCGGTGGCCTTCGTCCAGTCCTGTTGGAATACCTGTTCCTCGGGGTCGAGGAGGAGGGAGCGCAGCCGGTTCTTGCCGGGCGTCAGGCGGGGGGAGAGAGCGACCGCCATGGGGTTGGAGGCCAGGACATCGAACGCGCGCCCTTCGACGAACGCGGGGATCTGAAGGTGGGCGAGCAGCTCGTGCACGCGCGCCGGTACGTGCTCGGGCCGCTTGCGCCGCGGCGCCCTGGGGCGTGCCGCCGCGAGGCCGAGCAGATACGTCCGCTCGATGTCGTCGAGCTGCAGGACCCGCGCGAGTGATTCGAGGACCTGCGGTGAGGGGTTCTTGTCACGGCCCCGTTCCAGGCGAAGGTAGTAGTCAGGACTGATTCCGGCGAGCAGGGCGACTTCCTCGCGGCGCAGGCCGGGCACGCGGCGGTTGCCCCCGGGCGGGAGTCCTGCCTGCGCCGGGGAGACCAGCTCACGCCGTGCACGAAGGTAGCTGCCGAGCCGGTTGCCGGATTCCTCATCCTTCATACCGACACCGTAGTGCGGTGTGCGTGTCCCAGAGGGGGCCCTGGGAGGACCAGGGAAGACGGGGGCCCTGCCACACCCGGCGGATGCCGTCAAGACTGCGATAGCAATGTTCTGAAAGAGACAGAGAGCATCACTGTCTGCGCCGCGGGCCTGAACGCCGGCGGCGCCCTGGATGTAGGGAAGACCTCATGGATCTCTCCAACCGCACCGTTCTCATCGTCGGCGGAACCTCGGGTATCGGGCGAGAGCTGGCCCGGCGGTTCGCTGCGGCGGGCAGCACCGTGGCCATTGGCGGCCGCAGCCCGGAGTCACTCTCGGAACTCGCCGGAGAAGGCTTCGGCACGATCAGCATCGACGTCACCGACAGTGCTTCCGTCACGTCTGCCCGTGACGCCGTACTCGCCCGCTACCCCGAGCTGGACACCGTGGTGACGATGTCGGGCGTCATGCTCCTGGAGGATCTGCGCGACCCCGCGCACTTCGAGGCGGCAGCGACGACGATCGACACCAACCTGCTCGGCACGATCCGAGTCGTAGACGCCTTCACCCCGCACCTGGTCCGGCGGGGCACCGGCACCTTCATCACCGTCACCTCCGGCATCGCCTTCCTGCCGTTCCCGCCCATGCCCAGCTACGCCGCCTCGAAGGCCGCGGTGCACGCCTACTCCGAGGCACTGCGCGCGCAACTCGACGGCACCGGTGTCGGCGTCGTCGAGCTCGTCCCCCCGGCCGTCGCCACGGCAGGACAGGAAAAGGTGAACCCGCACGCGCTGCCGCTGGACGGCTTCGCCACCGAGGTCATGCACCTGCTCTCGCAGGACCCCACCCCCCACGAGATTCTCGTGAAGGGCGTCCTCGTGCATCGCTGGGCCGAGCGCGACGGCACCTACGACGACCTTGTCGCACAGCGATCCCAGGCCCTGGCCATGCTCCCCAGCCGCCAAGGCTGACACCCTCCCCTCCCTGTCGGCGGCCTCATCGCTCATCGCCCGAACCCCGCCACCCGAACGGCCCCGCCCACGCGACCCACCCTCCCAGGCGGCAACAGTTTCAGCGGCGGACGTTCTCCGGCTTCTCGTGCCGGGACTTCGCCACCAGCGTCAGCAACGAGGCGCCCTGCTCGCCAAGGTGGGGCAGGGCAGAGTGGCGGTACTCGTGCAGGTCCCAGGATGTCGCCGAAGCCGTCGACATCCTGACCTCCTTCGCTCGCCCACAAGGTCCACCTGGTCGTCGACCGGCACGCGGCCCACCGCTCCAAAGGCCGTACGGAGCGGGCTCGCGGACCACAGGGACCGGGTCGAGTTGCGCTTCCTGCCTCGCACTCACCCGAGCTGAACCTGGACGAGCTGGTCAACGCCGGCCTCAAAGGCATCTGCCTCATCCTCACCGGGCCAGGAACCAGGCTGAACTCGCCGCCGAATCACCCAGGTTCGGTCTACCGCCGACAACGTCAGCCCCACATCGTTCGCGGAGACTACGGCGACCAGCACGTCCGCTACGTCCTCGACGAGTGAACCCAAAGCCCGGGAGGACGTGAAACGCGGATCCACGCGGAGCAGTCCGGGCCTCGCTGGTGACGGTGATGAACACGACCAGCTGCACGGCGGTCCCCTCGACGTGCTCACGGAGCCGCTCAGCCAATGGTGAGCCGTTTCGTCACAGGAGACTGTCACGCTGATCACAACGTAGACAGAACGTTCTCCCTTGCCGTTCCCGCCTCATGCGTGCAACACTGCCTGAGAAGAGAGAACGTTCTATCTACCTAGATGAGGTTCCTGTGATCAAGCCTGCAACTCGGCGATCCGCACTCGCCGCCGCCACTCTCGCGGCAGCAGCGGCCGTCTACATCCCGGCCGTCGGCGTCGCCGGCGCCGCCGACGCCACCAGGGACTCCGCCGCCACGCCCAAGCCGACCGTTGTCTTCGTACACGGAGCGTTCGCGGACTCCTCCGGGTGGTACGGGGCGATGGACCGCCTGCGCAAGGACGGCTATCCGGTCCGCGCCGCGACCAACCCGCTGCGTGGCCTCCCCAGCGACGCCGCCTACGTTCGGGACTTCCTCAACAGCATCAAGGGACCGATCATCCTGGCCGGTCACTCCTACGGCGGGGCAGTCATCACCCAAGCAGCCGCGGGTGACCCGGACGTCAAGGCCCTCGTTTACGTGGCCGCCTCGGTCCCGGACGTAGGCGAGTCCCTGGCCGACCTGAAGGCCCACCCGGTCGACAACCCCGCACCGCCCCTCCCGTTGCAGCTGGTGGAGTTCACGAACCCGGACGGAACCCGAAGCAACGACGCGTTCATCGACCCGGCCAAGTTCCGCGAGACTTTCGCCGCGGACGTCAATCCGACCGTGGCAGCCGACATGGCAGACACGCAGAAGCCGATCGACATAGCGGCCCTCAACCAGCCCGCCACAGCGGCCGCGTGGAAGACCATTCCCTCCTGGTTCCTGATCGCCAAGCAGGACAAAGCGAACAGCACAAACCTCCAGCGCTGGGAGGCCGAGCGCATCGGAGCCCACACCGTCGAGATCAATTCCTCGCACGCCGCCATGGTCAGCCACCCTGGGGCGGTTGCGGACCTGGTCGAGCAGGCAGACCGCGGCACCCGCTGACACGCCCTCACCTTGGCTTTTATCCTCGGCGGGTCTGGTGTTCCTTGATCGACTCAGCGCGCTTGACCGTCGTGCCGACGTCGTGACGTGTGGCCCGGTGCCTGTTCCTCGAGCCGGGAGGCCGTCCCGGGCCCGGCTTGGACGGTCTCGGTGCGGCCGACGGACGGGCCGCCGTCGCGCGGACGTTGCGAAACCCCCGGCGGACGCGAGCGGGAGTGAGGCGGCGGGGTGCGACGGGTCGCTCGCAGGAATGTCGCAGATTCTCGGCGAGGGGGCGGGCGAGACGGAGCTGGGTGTGGGCGGCGATGATGAACCAGGTCCACAGATCGGCGCTGTCGGCGTGACGGACCTTCGGGGCCGTCCAGCCCAGGCTCTGTTTCAAGAGCCTGAAAGTGTGCTCCAGGTCGAAGCTGCGGAGGAAGGACTGCCACCAGCGGTCCACGTCCACCGGCGTCGCGGCGGTGGCTGAGCACCACAGCCAGACCGGTTTCGGGTCGCGGTCGCCTGGCAGGCGCTCGACCTGCAGCCGCACCAACGTGCCGTGCAAGATGGGACGTTGCTCGTGCTCGTGGTCCAGCGAGGAGCCTCGGTGGGTGAGCCCAGTGATCTGAGTCAGAGATTCGTCGGCAGTAGGCGGCGACTGCCCGGCGCTGCGCGGCCTCTCCGGCCGCGGGCGCCCTCGGCGAGCGCGTCGAGAACGGTACTGTCGGCACGGGACGGCATCGGGGACCTCCTCACATGAAACGTATCAATGTGCTACGGCGCGACCCGTAGCAGCGTCGGGCACGTGAGGGACGCTCACCGAGGCCCGCCCGTGCGGCGAGCGGGCTACCGGTCCATCGCCTTCGACCAGGTGGGCAGCAGCTGTGCGTAGAGCTGCTCGGTGACTTCCAGGGTGCGGGCCGCGTTGTCCAGGTCGGACTCGTTCACCGCGCGCCCGGCGGCGACCTCCTCGAAGTGCCGGAGCGCGGGGACGAAGCCCATGGTCACCAGGCTCGAGCTGTCGCCCCAGGGCAGCGTGTAATTGGGCCGCCAGGTCTGCGCCGGCCCGTCGAGCGGGCGGTAGATGCAGGTGTCGACGTTGTCGACCTGCACCGCGTTACCCCGCCCATAGACGTCGATCGCCTCACCGCGGTGGGCGAAAGAGGCAGTGGTGCAGAAGCTGAACGAGCACGCCGCCCCACCGCCGACCCTCGCCACGAGGCTCACGTCCACCCCGAAGCCGGGGACCACATTGAGCACGGCCGACATCTCGCTCAGGTCACCGACCAGGTACCGCGCCAGGTCGATCAGGTGGACGGGATTGTCGGTGAGGTAGAAGTGCAGGTCGTCTCGGTTCCCCTCGAAGTAGCCGTCGAACTGCCCCATCACGAAGGTGAAATGCGCCAACGACGGCGCCCCGAACTCGGCCGAGTTGATCAGCTCATGGGCCCGGCGATAGGCCGGGGCGAACCGCTTCATATAGCCCACGACGACCTGGGCCTGCGCCGCCGAGGCCAGGTCGGCGAGCTCGCGCAGCTCGGCCGAGGACCCTCCGGCCGGCTTCTCGCAGAAGACCGGCAGACCCGCCTCGATGCATCGGGGGACGACGGACCGGTACTGCCCGGCAGGGACCACCACGACGACGCCGTCGATGCCCCCCGCCTCAAGCATGGCGTCGAGGTCGACGTAGTGCCCCTTCGCCCCCCACCGCGCGGCCGTGGACCGGGCGCGCTCCTCGGTGCGGGCGCAGACGGAGACCAGCTCGAGGCCTGCCTCCAGGATCGCCGGGCAGACCGCGCTGTTCGCGTGTCTGCCCGCTCCGACCAGGCCGATCCTCACGGGGCGCCCACGGGGCCGCCGCCGCCCTCGAGGCCTTCGATCCGCGCGGCGGTCGCCCTCATGATCTCCTCGAGCCGCGCCGGCTCGGCGAAGGCGTCGACCAGGCCCCGGGACCAGATGCTGGCCACGTCCAGGTACTCCGGCATCGGGGTCGGCAGCACGCGGGCGGTGGTCTGCAGGATCTCGAGGCTGTTCTCGGCGAATCCGTTCCACGTGGCCGCCACAGCCCGGAAGCCCTCGTCGTCCCAGGTGCTCTGCCGCGTCGGGTTCATGTTCCCCTCGTGCACGGCCCGGGTGAGGAACGAGCGCGAGCTGGCCCACTCGATGAAGCGCCACGCCGCGTCCTTGTCCCGGGAGGCGCTGTTCATGACCAGCGACCAGGTCCACATGTTGGACTCCCGCTGCCCGCCCGGACCGGCGGGCGGCCGGGTGTAGGCGACCCGCCCGCGCACCGCCGAGTGCGGTCCCTCGAAGAAGGCCACATAGTGGTCGGAGTCGACGATCATGCCGTACCGGCCGGCGGCGAAGTCCCGGGCCACGTCCAGCCAGTGGCCACCAGGCCACGCGGTCGGGCCGGATGCTCGGAGTGCCGAGATGAAGTCCCGCGTGGCCGCGAGCGCCTCCGGGGAGGCGACAGCGCTCCTGCCCGCACTGTCGAAGTCCACCCCGCCGTAGGACCACAGCTGGGTCGCGAACCCCGTGTACATCGTGTGCCAGGTATCGGTGCCGCGCTGCGCGAAACCACGCACGCCGGGCACCTTCTCGGCGATGGTCGCCGCGGCGTCGAAGTAGCCCTCCCAGGTCGTTGGTGCCTCGCCGAGACCGGCCTGCTCGAGGACCTCAGGCAGATAGGCCAGGTTGTAGGTCTCCCAGTTGACCGGGATCTCCAGTAGCGAACCCGTGCCGAGGGCGTCGCCGCGCTTGCCGGTCCACCGGTTGCAGTCGATCAGGGGGGTCAGGAAGTCGCTCGGGTCGAAGTCGGCGGAGCACCGGTCGAGGTATCCGTCGAGTGGCTCGACCAAGCCCTCACCGGCCAGCTTCCACATCGAGACCGGCCCTGACACATACACGTCCGGCGCAGACTCACCCCGCAGCCGGCCCCGCAGAACGTCCAGGGAGTTGGTGACATAGTCGGTCTCGGGGATGATCTCGAGCTCGACCTTCTCGCCGGAGAGCTCCTCGTACTCCGCGAGGTGCCTGATGACACTCGCGACATACGCGTCGTTGTCCGGACCGATGAAATGAACCATGCGCTTCCTTCTTCCCACGACACGACTCAGCGGCCGCGCCTCGGTGATTACTCGTTCGCGCCAGTGCTCGTGACCTGCCCGGGGTTCGGGCGGGCCGCATGAGGTCGCACCTCGTTCGACGCCGTGCGTTCCCCGCTGACGGTCCGGCACGGCCGTCCCGCCTCCACGGCCCGCCTTGTACCCCGGGCGTCTCAGGCGAGGTGACGGATACGCTGGTGCTCGGCCTTGAACTCAGCCGTCAGGCGGTCGATCGTCTCCTTGTCCGCAAAACTCGCCTCCAGCCCGGCCAGCGAGTACTTCTCTGCATCCTCGACCGTCCACTCCATGTGAAGTGCGGAATCGAAATAGCAGTCATGCAGCTCGGGACCGATCAATGCCGGATCGTCCGAATTGATCGACAGATTGACCCCCGCCGCCGCCATGGCCCGATGGTCCCGAATCCGGCCGGGCACCTCCGGCGGCGGATAGTCCACGAACCAGCACGCGGCCACCGGCAGTTGCGACACAACGAGGCGTGACAGCAGCTCCGGTTCGTCGAGGGCCGCGTAGCCATGGTCCAGACGGTCGACCTTCAGCAGGTCGAGCGCTTCCCGGATCTCGCTCGGGTCTCCGTGTTCACCGGCATGGGCGGACAGCTTCAACCCGGCATCTCGAGCCAGCTCATATGCTGCGACGAACTCGGACGGCCGGCCCGCCTTCTCATCCGAGTCGAGGCCAATGCCCACGACGTACTCGTGCGGGTGCCGAATGATCTCCTGAACCAGCTCGACGGCAGCTTCGCCTCCGAGTTCCCGATTGATCGCCGGGACGATCCGGGTGACGACGCCGGTCTCCTTTTCCGCCGCCTGGGCTCCCGCCAGGATGCCCTCGAGCATCTCGGGGTAGCTGAGCGCGGGGTGGTTCTGCGGGTCGAAGTAGTACTCGCGGTAGCGTACGCCGCCACTGGCCGCGGTCATCAGGCTGACGTAGGTGACCTCCTCGAAGTCCCTCGTCGTCTGCATGGAGCTCGTGACCGCGTTGAGGACGATGAGACCCTCGTCGAAATTGGCGAAGCGGTAGCGGCCGCCGTGTCGCACAGCAGATTCCGGAATCGCTACCCCGTGGCTCGCCGCCAACCGCGCGGCCATCTCGGTAGGAACGCACCCTCCGAGATGACAGTGCACCTCGGCCTTGGGGAGAGCGCGAAGATATTCCTCGCTGAGTCCCTTGCGTGGTTTCGTAGTGCTCATGAGTCTCCTTTGAGGCGATTGAATCGATACACATCGTGCCAGCGCGGTGGCGGGTCGCTCTAATTGAATCGATACACAACGTACCAGAGCAGTGCTGCGCCACCAACCCCCCAGCGAGGTGTCCGGCGGCGGACGGCCGTCGGGCAACTAGCAGGAGGACGAGCGAATGACCAGGTGAGGCGTGAACTTGACGCGCTGATGTTGATGTTCCGGGTTCGCCGACTCGTCCAGAAGCAGACGCGCGGCGGCGCGGCCGAGCTCACGGCTGGGCCCCGCGATCGAGGTAAGCGGAACCCTGGCCGTCTCCGCGAACTCGATGTCGTCGTATCCCACGACGGCCAGGTCGCCGGGCACCGACAAATTGACGTCGACGCAGCCTCGGATGAGCCCAATGGCCAGGAGGTCGTTGGCGCAGAACGCCGCGGTGGGACGCTCCGATTTCGGGAGGTCGGCGAGGTACTTCGCCACTGATCGACCGTGGGCCACGCTGAGGCCGTCGGTCACCACATGGGTGATCGACGGGGTGACTTCGCCGAGCGTCGACAGCGCTGTTTCGAATCCTTCTCGACGCTCGCTCACCTGCCGGAAGCCCGGCGGGCCGACGAACGCAACGCGGATGTGACCGAGTTCCGCCAGGTGCTCCGCGGCGAGCTTGCCCCCGAGGCGGTCGTCGACGGAAACAGAGCAGTGTAAGTTCCCCGAGGAGCTGTCGTCGAGCACCACGACGGGGGTGCCACGTGCGGGCAGGGCGTCTATCAAACTGTCCCCGGCGACCGGCGTGATGAGAACTCCGAGTACGCGTTGCTGTTCCAGCCGGCTCAGGTACGCGGCTTGACGACCCGGATTCTGGCGGCTGTTGCAGATGAACAGCGAGAGGTCCTCCTGCTCCACGACGTCTTCCACGCCGGAGGCGATCTGCGCGAAGAAGGGGTTCGCCGCATCGGACGCGACGAACGCCACGGTGCGGCTCCTGCCGGCACGCAGGTGCCGTGCGGATTCGTTCCGCACGAAGCCCAGCTCTGCCATGGCGGCCTCGACACGATCGCGCGTCGCCGACGCGACTCGTCCCGGTGTGTTCAGGACATTGGAAACGGTGGCCACAGAGACCCCGGCACGCGCGGCAACGTCCTTGACGCGTGGCGACTTCCCCACGCCCTTCGCAGAACTCACAGCCGCCCCCACTCGATCGGTTCCCTGAGCCCGCGCTCAGCCTCCATGCTAGCCCAGACCCTTCGTGGCGGACTGGGCGGTAACCTGTTCCGGAAAGGGAAAATGCCTGGTGAAGACCCGATGACAGGGCTTACCGAGGGCCCTGTTCACCGCGGTCGAGGAGGCACACCGGACTGAGCCTTTCTCGGTCCTGCGCAGCACTCCTCGTGTCGCCCTAGCTGACCCCACGGAACCTGCGGAACACCGTACGGCCTCGACGAGCGCATGTAAATCGATACAACCCGTGCTGACTTGTCGAGGCCGTGCGCTCCGGCTGTGTCCCACGAAGTCCGGCGCCGCACCGGACTGGCCATCCGCACCGTCGTCCGCTGGCCAGCGCTACGGCACGCGGCCGAGGTCAGGTGTCCCGCGAGGCTACATAGCCACAGGTCCGGCGACTGCAACCGTCGAGTGCCGTGGAGGGACGCACTCCAGCTGCACCCAGCGCTCGCGCTCTGCGGCGCTCATGGTCCGGCTCGTATCAGAGCACAGCAGTTCCAGGCACATCGCGCGGTGACTCGATCTCCGGGTCCAGTTCCTGCTCGATGGTGAACTGGGTACGCTCAACCCGTCGAAACGTGACCCATGCCGCGGTGAGACCGATCGCGACAATGATCGTCAGTCCCCAATAGAGGCCCCGAAAGCTGGCCGCGGCGATCGCCGGCGTAAAGAACGCCAGACCAGCAGCCGCCATTCGTCCGACGGCGAATATCGCCCCCTGCGCGCTCGACCGCAGCAGGGTCGGGAACGACTCCTGGGCCCAGACCTTCAGAATCCCCTCGAACGCGAAAGCGCCACCGATCGCCGACAGCACGTTCATGATGATGATCGTCGTGACGGTGAAGCCGAAGGCCGCCGGTACCGCATACGCGAGAATGAGCGACACGCTGCCGACCGTGAAATACAGCATGCGGTTCTTCTGGTCGACGATGCGCATGAAGACGAGGCCGAGCCCGATATAGATGGGCAAGGTCAGGAAGCCGATGAGCGAGTTCATCTGGACGGAAATGTGCGCGACATTGACCGCGAGATAGGTCCCGAACTGTCCATTGGTGTTGGACGCCACATTGGTCAGGGCGTAGAAGACGAGCAGCACCGCGAAGGGGACGAAGTAGGGAGTCCTGAGCAGGTCCCGCGCGCGTGCCTTGTCCGCACGGATGGTGTGGGTCCCGCCGAGTCGTTCTTCCCGCGCCTCCGACCACATCTGCGACTCCGGAATGCCCACGCGGCAGATCAGCACGATGAGCGTGACGACCCCGATCTGGCCGAAGAGCACCTGCCCGCCGAGGTGACCCCAGCCGCCTGCGAAGATGGCGAGCGTCACCGACACCAGCACGCCGACGCTCCAGAGTACGGCCGAGAGCCCGATCATCGCACCGCGGTTCTTGTCGGTGGCCGCTTCCGAAATTGTCGCCAGCGACACCGGAAGATCAGCCCCGGTGCCGAACCCGGAAAGCACGATACCCGCCAGCAGCAGATAGAAGCTTGTGCCGAAAACCAGGAAAGCAATCCCAATGGCGATCAGCCCCATGGTCGCTATGAAGACGTTTCGCCGACCGAATCGATCGCCCAGGCGGCCGCCGAGCAGTGCGCCCAACCCGATGCCCAGAGTTAGCACGCCGGACAGGATGCCGATCTGATTCGGAGTGACACCGATCGACTGCTGGTAGATTACGAGGGCAATTCCGGTGCTGACGATGGTAGAGGCATCGACATACGACGCCATTCCACAGATCGTTGCCACCCGCCATGGGCTTGGACTCGGACGTCGATCAATTGATCCAGTGTGGTTCATTGATTGCTTCCTCGCGGACGGATCCCACCATCCGCCCCGCACGCTGGGTGGTGGCAGCTCGGGGCGGCTTAGCGCGAAAAGCTAGCGCAGGTTGTATCGATACACAAGCGGTTGACGAGGATCACCGTAAACATCGTGTAAACCCGATCAAGGGATGTGGACCCGGCTACCGAGCTCGCTGCTGGTGAGCCTGCGAGCGGCGTGCGCGTCGCGATGGTCCGCGACAACTGCTCCCCGCGCCTGACGACGAAGCGGTGCCAGCGGGTCGCGACGTGGGTAGCGGCGAACAACGTCGCCTGACCAGCGTCCATCCGAACGAGCCCTCACGGCCCGAACCAGTGCTGGAGAAGATCCGCGTGCCCCGCATCGGGCCGGGCCGGCCACGTGTCCGCCACAACCGCCAGAAGCTCGGATCCCGCGGCGGCCGACCTCCGCGCTTCGACCCGGCCGACTGTCGCGAGCGCCATGCGTTCGCGTGCGGGATCAACCGACTCTCATGACGCTGCGCTGTCGCCACGCGCTACGACAGGCTCGCCGTCCGCTACGAGGCGACCGTCCTCGTCCCTGCCAACAACGAGTGGCTGTGACCCTCGACCGTCACGCGGCGGGATCCACATTCCACGCCGCGGGCAGGTCGCTGCCGCAGAAGTGGCACGCTCCACCGCGTGACCGCCCTTCGAATCCTGGCCGAGTTCGGCTCCACCGCGGCCATCGGCCCACTGCACTGAGGCGCGACTCTCCATGAGATCGCGGCGCCGCTCGGGCCGCCGTGGGACATCGGTCGGGTGAGCAAGCGGCGGCGTTGGCCCCATCTGTTCTCCCACGGAGACGTTGAGCTCTGCGTTTGTCGCTGCCGTCGCATCACGCTGATCAGCCTGCAGACCTGGCGAGACGCCGTCGAGCTTCCTGCCTCGGGAACGACGACACTCGCCGAGTTCGCCGGGCCCCTCACCCACACTCGAGTCACAGCGGGGCTCAACGCAGTCGGTTGCCGCCTGAGTCCCGCGGGACTCCACCAGCCACCCGGACAGCTCACCCTGCGGGTCGAGGGAACAGGCGTCGCCTTCACCTTCCGGACCGAGGCCGACTCCGAGTCCCTCCTGGAGAGTGCCGGCCACTGGATCAGCAGCCATGAGTGCACACCCCCGGCAACACGCTCCAGATGACGGCTTCGGCGCGTGATCGAACCCCGCCCGACCGATCAACTGATGAAGTGCACCGTTCCCGGAGCTTGACAACGAGACCCGCAAATTAGAGGCGTGCCGTTCGGGAAGATTGGGTATGGCAACTTGAAGGCCGCGGGCGCGTCGGTGCCCAGTGTCACGCGGCGCCGGGTCGAGACCGACCCGTGGACCGCATTTCGGTCCCACTATGTCCATGTTCCGGTGGGTTCCCGCCTCGCGGATCTGCTCGCGGTGGTACTCGGCGGTCCGGCCGACCAGTGGGTACTTCGGGGCGTCCGTCGGGCGGTGACGTGAGCGGTGAGCAGGCACCGTTCGAGTATGCGGCGGTCGTGAGAGCCCGCAGTCGCGGACTCGCCTGCCCCTGGGGCCGCGTCCTCTGACCGCCGTTGGAATAACCGACGACAGCCCATGTCGATCCGATGGCTAGCCGCCGGCTTCTCCATCACGGCTCGGGTGGGCGACGTCGTCGACGTTGTCCATGCGGGCCGGAAAGGAGCTGTCGCGTCGCGCGTCGTTCCAGTTGGGACGCCCGCCTCCGGCGGAAGATCATCGATGTAGCTGGTCAACTGGTGGACAAGGAACTCCGATCAGGCTCACCAACGCGGAAGGCACTGGCGAGTCTTCGCCGTAGCCGGTGTAGTCGTGCGGAGGGCCGTCCTGGGGCAACGGTCCTCTTGCCGCCCATGCAGGTCGGCTCCGGCACTGTGTCCGGGTCGGCTGGGACCTCCACCGGCGGCCGGACCGAATCCCTGGACGATGAGAGCTCCCGGCAGATCGCCGGCCGACTCGCGGACGCGGCGGCATGGACGCCGGTAGGTCGCGGGCGGTGCCCGGGCGCAGCGGCATCTTCACCTCCGAGTACTCCCTTGCTTTAGCCGCCGATGGCCGACATGGGGCGGTCCGGCTGGAGAAACGACGGATCGTCCAGTCCCGATCCTGCCTTCTTGCTCCGCATGGCCAGACGCCAGATGCGGGAGATCTCCTCGGCAGGGGCGCCGGAGCGCAGGGCGGCGCGCAGGTCCGTCTCTTCCTGCGCGAACAGGCAGGTCCGTATCTGTCCGTCGGCGGTCAGACGGGTGCGGTCGCAGGCCGCGCAGAACGGGCGGGTGACGGAAGCGATGACGCCGACGCGGTGCGGGCCGCCGTCCACGATCCAGCGCTCGGCTGGGGCGGAGCCACGCCTCTGGGAGCCTTCCGGGGTCAGTTCGAAGCGGGTGCGCAGGGCGGCGAGGATGTCGCCCGCGGTGACCATGCCTTCGCGCTTCCAGCCGTGCTGCGCGTCGAGGGGCATCTGCTCGATGAAGCGCAGTTGATAGTCGTGCTCCACGGCCCAGGCAAGCAGGTCCGGGGCTTCGTCCTCGTTCAGCCCGGGCATCAGGACGGCGTTGACCTTAACCGGCGTCAACCCTGCGGCGTGAGCCGCCTCCAGGCCCTCCATAACGTCCTTGTGCCGGTCGCGGCGGGTCAGGGTTCTGAAGACGTCCGGGCGCAGAGTGTCCAGCGAGACGTTCACCCGGTCCAAGCCCGCTGCTTTGAGGGCGGCCGCGGTGCGCTTGAGGCCGATGCCGTTCGTCGTCAGGGACATTGCGGGCCGCGGGGCCAGGGCGGCGACGCGCTCCACGATGCCGACCAAGCCGGGGCGCAGCAGGGGCTCGCCGCCGGTGAAGCGGACCTCCTCGATACCGAGGGAGGTGACGGCGATGTCCACGAGGCGGACGATCTCGTCATCGGTGAGCAGGTCGGGCTTGGCCAGCCACTGCAAGCCCTCCTCGGGCATGCAGTACGTGCACCGCAGGTTGCAGCGGTCGGTCAGCGAGACCCTCAGGTCGGTGGCCACTCGGCCATAGGTGTCGATGAGCACGCGGGCCCCTCCTTACGGATCAGCAGTGCTTCGTCATTCTCCACGGACCTTACAGGGAGAACGTTCTTTCTTGACAGGCGAAGGAGAAGGCTGTGATGCTGCATTGAGATAGAACGTTCAGTCTTACCTGACGCTCAGCGGCTCTACGCTCTCGCCTTCGAGAAGACGGCCGCGGCACCGCTTGCTGAATCCCGCTTTCCCGCCTGGCTGCAGTCCGAAAGGATCATCGTGACCACCGTTGACTCGCCAGTCGTTGACGCGTCAGCGTCCGGCGGCGGATTTGCGTTGGCTCTGAGCCACCTGTACTTCGCAGCAGCCATCGTCGACGCCCGCCCATCGGGCACCGCCGGACCGATCCGCGGTCTGCAGACGAACATCGCGATCAGTGTCGTCGCCGCTTTCGGTCTGGCCGTTGCCAGTGCGTCGGGAGCTTCGGCAGTCCTGCGCGTGGGGGGTGCCTGGGCAATCGTGTCCTGGGCCGTTCAGCTGATCGTGGACCTCAGCCGCCGCAAGGGCCAGGTGGGCGGCCAGTGGCCGATGGTGCTCGGCGGTGGCATTTCCGTGCTGGCCGGGGCGCAGATCATCCTGGGCGCCTCCACCTCGGATCCCCAACTGACCAGTGTGGGCGGCTACGCCATTCTCGGCGGCATCTTCTTCCTCATCTCGGCACTGCGTCTCGGCCGCGCCAATCAGGCGGACTGACATGAGGACCACGTCGTACGACGACGTCGTCGTCGTCTTTGCATCAGCCATCGCGGTCCACCCGGGCCGCATGACCAACATTACGGAGGACTCGTGAGCGAGCAGCAGCCCGGCGGCGGCCAGGAGAGGGCCGCGGATGAATCGGCGCCGGGTGGGGGTGGGGAAGACACACAGCAACAGTCGGGTCCCACCACAACCAAGGGGCGCTTGACCGCGCTCGGCGGGCACATCGCGCGCGGGGCGCTGGTCGGCCTAGTGGCTGGCGGCGCCGGGCTGGCGGTGGGTGAACTGGTAGCGGTGGCTACCGGGGAAGCGTCTGCGCCGGTGGCGGCAGCCGGAGACTGGGCGATCAGCATCACGCCCACCTGGCTGGAGCAGTTCGCAATCCGCAACTTTGGCAACAACGACAAGACCGTGCTGCTGATCGGCGTCTATGTGACGCTGGCGTTGGCGGCGGTCGTCGATGGCGTGCTTGCCCGGACCCGGCTGACCATTGCGAGCATTCTGACCGCGGTGGTCGGCGTGGCCGGCGCGATCGCCGCAGTCACGCGGCCTGCTGCAGACACGGCTGCGCTGCTTCCTTCGTTGTTCGCGGGCCTCGTAGCGGCGTTGGTGCTGCGCTGGCTGACGATCTTGTCGCTGAAGGAATCGGCGTCTTCCACCGAGCCGAGCGGGAGGCGCCGCTTCGTGCTCGGCACGCTGGGCACGGCTGCGGGCGCGCTGGCGGCCGGGTACGGCGGCAACCTGTGGATCAAACAGCGCTACAGCGTTTCGGAGGCGCGCGCCAAGGTGGTGTTGCCGACTCCGGCGAAGACCCTGCCTGAACCGCCCGCCTCGGTACACCCCAACGTGAGCGGACTCGGGCCGTTCTTCACTCCGACCTCCGAGTTCTACCGGGTGGACACGGCGCTAACGGTCCCTCGCGTAGACCCGAGGGACTGGAAGCTGAAGATTCACGGCATGGTGGAGCGCCCCTTTGAGATCACTTTCGAGGAGCTGCTCTCCTACAGGTTCGAGGAACACGACATGACCTTGACCTGCGTGTCGAACCCGGTGGGCGGACCGTACATGGGCAACGCTCGCTGGCTCGGCACGCCATTGGCGTCACTGCTGCGCCGCGCCGGTGTCCGCCGCGGGGCGGACATGATCTTGTCCACCTCAACCGACGGGATGACGATCGGCTCGCCGGTCGAAGCGGTGCTCGACGGCCGGCACGCGATGCTGGCCGTCGCGATGAACGGTGAGACGCTACCGACCCAGCATGGCTTTCCGTGCCGGATGCTCATTCCCGGCCTGTACGGATACGTGTCGGCCACCAAGTGGGTGACCGATCTGAACATCACCACGTTCGCCGCCTCCGACGCGTACTGGACACCGCGTGGCTATTCGCCGCAGGCTCCGGTCAAAACAGCATCCCGAATCGATGTGCCGAGGAGTGGGGCGACGGTACCGGCCGGGACCGTGGTGCTCGCCGGCACGGCCTGGGCCAACCATCGCGGTATCGCCGCAGTGGAAGTACAGATCGACAACGGCGAGTGGCGGGAAGCGACGCTGGCGGCGTCCGACACCCCCGACACGTGGCGCCAATGGTCGTATCAGTGGGAGAACGCGCCCAAGGGCTCACACAAGGTCAAGGTGCGCGCGACGGACGGCACCGGCGCTGTGCAGACGTCGGCCGTTCAGGACGTGGTGCCGAACGGTGCCACCGGCCACCACACCATCACGGTCAAGGTTTCCTGACCGGCCACGCGGGCGGAGCGCGCGGCCGCCGGGCCGCCCCGACGCGGGCCCGTCTCCGGCGCGCGGCTTCTCTCGCCGGCCCGCGCGTGAGCGCTTCGCAAGGCTCAAGGGTCGAGGGTTGGTCAGGACCGTCCGCGCCTGCACTGCCAGCCCTGTCCATGGGACCAGACGTTCGTTCCCTGGACGCGTGGGAGTTGGAACTCAAGCCGGGTTCAGGAGCGGGCGAGAGCAGGGCGCTGAGCAGGTATGAGCGAACTGCCGCCTGATGCATGAGCCTGCGGGCGCCTTAAGCTTGCGAGATAGAATGTTCGGTCTTGACTCTCGCACCAATGGCGCACTACATTCCCATCTGTACCGAACGCTACATACACTCCTTGGCGAGACGCTCTGCCTCGCACATCAGTAAGGATGGTCATGCTCCGTACGACTTCACCGCGCACGCTTGGCTTGGGCCTCTCTCTCGCCGCCCTGGCGACGTTCGCGGCCGCGTGCAGCAGCTCTTCTACCGACTCGTCGGATGCTGGTTCGAAGACGTCTTCATCGGCCTCGAGTTCGGCCGAATCGGACTCGACGACGGCCTCGGCCGCACCGGACTCGGACGACTCGGGTTCGAAGCTGGTCCTCAAGACCGCGAAGGGCGCTGCGGGCATCTGGCTTACCGACTCGGCCGGGCAGACGCTGTACCTGAACACCAAGGACACCAAGACCACGTCCACCTGCTACGACGCGTGCGCCAAGAAGTGGCCTCCGCTCACAACGACCAAGCAGGTGACCGTGACCGGCAAGTACACCGTGCCGAGCAATCTGGGCACCATGACCCGGACTGACGGCACAAAGCAGGTCACCTACGGAGGCCACCCGCTGTACTACTTCGAGGGCGACACCGCTCCTGAGCAGATCAAGGGTCAGGGCGTCGACGGCAAGTGGTTCCTCATCGGACCAATCGCCAACATCATGAACGGCAGCAAGCCGTAACAACCGCTAGGCCAGTACTACTACGGCGCCTGGACCCTGCTCAGGAAGCCGCGTCCTGCAGATTCGGCATCACAGCATCGGCGACCCTTAGTACTGCCACGGTGCTTGCCGTGACTGATGGCCACGTCAGGTGATGTGTACGCATCGTTTGTAGTGACTGGTGCGGGCCTGGCGTTGTCGTCGCCGGCGCCAGGTCGACCAGTGCGGGATGTGCTCGGCGGGTGGAGGGCGACGGGCTTTCCCCGCCTCCAGCTCGCAGGACGGTCAGGCAGGCGTGGGCGGCCATGGCGAGGGTCATGTGTCGGTGCCGGCCGGGATAGCGGCGGACCTGGTAGTCGTCTAGGCGTTGTCCCGTAAATGATCTACGGCATGCTGGTCGACCAGCGCCGTTCCCCGGTCACCCGGTGAGGGTGAGGTTGTGGAGGCGGGCGATGCCGAGCATGGCGTGGTGGACGCCGTCACCTTTGAGGCGGCAGTCGCGGAGGATCTTCCAGCTCCTCATGCGGGCGAAGGCGTGCTCGACGTGGGCGCGGACCTTGCGGTGTGAGCGGTTGTGTTCCTCCTTCCGGGGGATCACCAGGCCAGTGCCGCGGTGACCGCCGTCAGCAATCACCATGGCGTTGCCAATGGCGGCCTTCGCTCCGGACAACTCCCATGCCCTGCAGTCGTTGCGGTTGCCGGGGCAGAGGCCGGCCAACCGCGACGAGCTGGTGGTTGATGGAGTACCGGTGGTTCTTCGACTGCTCGGCCACCATATGGTCACGCGTGGGGACCAGGGTGCCGTCCACGATGAGCACGGTGCTCTTGCGGAACTGTTGGCGCGACCGCGTTATCAACCGCCTCGCACCGCTGCTCGCGCCGCGACCAACAGGACGCGGTCCTCCAGGGGCAGGCTCCACGGCCGGCCTCTACGGACCGCGTCCGCTCCCTCACGGCGCAGGGCGGTCACCAGCTTGCCGAAGCAGCAAGTCTTCTGAATCAGGATTCCGTTCAGATGACTTGCGAGGCGCTCGAGGATCTCGTCCGCGGTCTTCGTCCATACGTACGGCATGGGATCGGCGTTCCCGGTACGGATGTCCCTCTCCAGCACCTGGACGCTCTTGTGAACGCCTCGCCGTATCCGTATGTGCGTCAGCTCGGCGAACCAGCGCTCCACCAGGGTGAGCCGGGACGAGCCGGTCCGGCGGGACGCCCGTAGACGGTTCCACCACTCCGTGCTGGTTCTGATCGAGGACACCTGCCTCACGCTCTTCAGCGAGGACGGGCGTCAACGCCCGCTCTGGTACACGCCGGCCGTCGGGACGGACAGCGTGGGTGCACTGGAACTGCTGGCACATTCGTAGCCCTGTCGGCGTGTAGTTGCCGCGCGTCGCCTTCGAGGTCCGCGCCGGGAACGGAGGGGCAGGATGCCACGCACGAGCAGCTCAAGGCCCTTGCCGTCGTGCGTGTTGGCGCCCGAGATGCCCAGTGACCGGGGAAGCCCGCTCCGGTCCGTGAGCAGGTGAATCTTCGACCCCGACTTGCCGCGGTCGGTCGGATTCGGTCCCGTCAAGGGCCCCGTTACCTTCTTCGTGGCCTCGCAAGGAGGCTCCCGGCCTTCGGCCCCGGTATGACTTGAGCCCCCAGTCGAGATGATCGAAAAGGTGGTGTCGCCGGTGTCGGAGGCATTGGCAGACCCCAGCCCTAGATCCACTGTCGATACACGGCCTACTGCTCCAGCAGCCCAAGCGGTCGCATCCGCCGGTTCGGAAGAGGAAGCTGGGCCGCTTCGACCTCCCCAGGTGTGCCGGCCACGGCTTTCCTCATCAGCGAGGCGACCCACCACGTCGTCCGCGCTCATGCCGGGTTTCATATGGCTGCAACAGCCGCCGCCGGCAGCCCCGGTCGGCTGGGACCACACAAGGGCACCGCGCGCTGAAGGCAGCCCACAGGAGACAGAACGATCGGTATTGACATGACCGCTCGCGCCTTCTAAGTTGAGACTGAACGTTCTACCTCCCGCACGCCAGGCGTAGTTGGCTTCCGTACAGCACTGCGGCTGTGCTCGGTGCGGCCATCGCTACCGCCCTGACGAGGGCAACTGACGAAGGATGTCGTCTTGTCCACCCCCCTCCAAATCCAACCGTCGGCCCCGCCCCTGACGCCCCGCCGACTCCGCAAAGGGGTCGCAGGTGTTCGTGCGACTGTGGAGGACGGCCTCTCGCGCCGGTCATCGTCAGCCCCGCGCAGGCGCGGGGGCTTACCGGCGACGCCGCCGTGTCTCCGCCGCCAGCCCACCACCGACAGCGTCACACCCTTCAGCAACTCCTAGATCGACACCGTGGTGGGTGACTCTGCCGCCCGCCCACACCCACGCGGTCCCGGTCTCCGCTGCCGCCGCACGGGGATTCGCGTGCCTCTCACGGGGCCTGGGAACCGTCAGCACCAGGTGATCGCCCTGTCCCGCCCGCCACTGCTGCCGGAGCGGGTCCGCGCGTGCGGGCGAGTTCCACCGCTCTCTCGGGAGTTCCGTTTCCGCTCGACCCATAGGAGGTTTCCATGCGCGGACTTGCCGATCAAGCTCCCGTATTCAGTGCGACTGGAGTTTCCCTGCCGTACGAGGTGCGAGTGAATCCGTACCTCGCGGTCTCCCACGAAGAGTGTGAGATCTGGGCTCGTGACATGGGAATGCTGCGTACGGGCCCGTCCCAGTCCGAGGGAGTCTGGAAACCGGATCGATTGCGCATGATCGCCGTACCTGAGCTCGCGGCGAAGATTGCCCCTGACGCGAAAGCGGACGACCTCGTCCTCATCAACCAGGCGCTTGTCTGGATATTCGCCTACGACGACCACTTCACCTCGGCTTACAAGAAGTCTCATGACAGAAAAGGAGGTTGGGAATACGCTCGTAGGCTCTGCACTTTCATCCACCCAGATCCCGGGCATCCCGTTCCCGAGCCGGCCGACGCGGTAGAGCGAGGGCTGGCCGACTTGTGGCCGCGCCTCGCACAGGGGCGATCCCTCCGCTGGCGTCGGGACTTCTCGCGAGCAATTCATGAATTCGTCACCGGAGCCGCGCTCGAACTGGAGAACATCTGTGATGACCGGGTGCCCGATCTGATCGATTTCATCGGGCTCAGGCGTCGGACATTCGCCGGCGGGACCGGGGCCTGCTTCGCCGCGATGGCCACAGGTGCTGAAATCCCTGAAACCCTTCGCGAAACAGAGGTGGTCACCTCGCTGTTGGACGCCTTCATCGACGTCATGGCTCTGGGTAACGAGGCCGTCTCCTACGACATGGAGATAAACGATGAAGGTGAGATCAACAATCTCATGCTGGTCCTGAGGGACGTTTTCGGCGGCGGCCTGGATCAGGCACACAAGATCGCCACCGGTCTCATCGAGGACCGGGTCAGACACTTTGACCACTTGGTAGAGGTGAAACTGCCGCAACTTGCCGCGGAGGTGCGCCTGTCGCCTTCTGAGGCCGAGCAGATGAGGGTCTGGGTCCGGGGCGCCCAGAGCTACTTGTCCGGTCTGTACGACTGGTACGACAACACCCCGCGCTACAGGGGCAACTTCCACGGTGCCTGAGTAGGCAGCGAATACGCGCGCATAACGGAACGCTCCGCACCCTCCCCCACGTGCCGGTGCCCGGCCGAGCCCCGGTCCGAGCGGAGCGGCCGCCGCTCATACTCATCCCGCTTCCTGAAAGGGAGAACATCCCCATGTCCACCACCCCGGCCGTCTCCCATCTCCCTCCGCCGGCACGAGGACGCCTCCCGGTGATCGGTCACGCCCTGCAGTTCGTTCGCGGACCGCTGAAGGTCCTTCAGGACCTGCGCGGTCAGGGCGACATCGTCGCCCTCCACCTGGGCACGCTGCCGATCTACGTCGTCAACTCGCCGCAACTGCTGCACGACGTCCTCGTCACCGATGCCGGCTCCTACACCAAGGGCCGAATGTACGACAAGACACGACCAGTCGTCGGCAACGGCATCGCCACCTCGGAGGGCGCGTTCCATCACCGGCAGCGGCGCCTGATCACGCCCGCCTTCCACCGCCCCCGTCTGCGCCGCTACAGCGAGGCCATGCGGGAACAGGCCGAATCGGTCATCGCCTCCTGGAGGCCGGGGCAGCGCATCGCCGTCGACCGGGTCATGCACGAGTTGAGCGTGGGGACCACCGTGCGCACGCTGTTCGGCACCGATATCGACAACGGCACGATCGCCGAGATCGACTCGTGCGTGGGCGTCTTCCTCCAGCAGGTCATCGTGCGCACCATGACGCCGAACTTCGTCGAGCGTCTGCCCCTCCCCGGCACTCGAAAGTTCGAAGCGGCACGTGAGCGACTCAAGGCCATCGTCGACACCATCCTCGACGAGCGTCTTCGCGCGGAGGGTGAGCGAGACGACCTGCTGTCACTCCTCATCGCGGCACGCGACGAGGAGACCGGCGAGCCGATGAGTCGCCAGCAGATCCACGACGAGGTGATCACCATGGTGGTTGCCGGCGCGGACAGCACCGCCTACACACTCTCCTGGCTCCTTTACGAACTCGGTCGCAACCCCGCCGTCGAGGCACGCCTGCACGACGAGCTGGACACCGTCCTCGACGGCCGCCCGGTCACCTTCGACGATCTTCCTCAACTCCAGTACACCCAGCGCCTGATCCAGGAAACACTCCGTCTCCACTCCGTCTCCTGGATCCAGATGCGCCGCACCATCAACCCCGTCAGGCTCGGCGATACGCATCTGCCCGCGGGAGCGGAGATCCTGTTCAGCGCGACAACCATGCACCGCGACCCCGATCTCTACCCCGATCCCCTGCGTTTCGACCCGGACCGCTGGCTCGCACCGCCCCGGCGTGAGGCCTTCCAGCCCTTCAGCGCGGGCCCTCGCAAATGCCCGGGCGACCACTTCTCCCTCACTCAGCTGGCGATCAACCTCGCCACGATCGCCGCCAACTGGCGACTTGCCCCCGCCACCCGCAGGAAGGTGAGAGAAGTCCCCGCGGCAGTGCTCCGCCCCGACCACCTGCCCATGGTGGTGCGGGCCAGGTCCTGAGACGTCCGAGCACCGCCGGAAACCGGACTCATCCGTCACCAAGGCCCCCGCCGCCGCCCCCGCACGGCCACATTCTGGAGCGACCATGAAGAACTTGCAGTCGATCCCCACCGCCCCGAAGGCGCTGCCTCTGGTCGGTCATCTGATGCCCCTGTTGCGGGACCCGACCGCCTTCCTGTCGTCACTGCCCGCCTACGGTGACCTGGTCAAGATCCGTCTGGGCCCCTTCCCCCTCGTGGTCGTGTGTGATCCAGCTCTGACCCACCAGGTCCTGCTCGACGACCGCACCTTCGACAAGGGCGGCCCGATGTATGACCGGGCGCGGGAAGTGAGCGGCAACGGCATCGGCACCAGCATGCACGCCGAACACCGGCGGCTACGACGGCTCGTCCAGCCCTCGTTCCATCCGTTTCGGCTTCCCGGCTACGCACAGACCATGACCGGCTATATCGACGAAGCAACCGCTTCATGGCGCCCCGGGCAGGTCCTGGACGTGCCCGACGAGATGATGAACATCACGTCCAGGATTGCGATTGCCACTCTGTTCTCCAACACGCTGCCCCGGGACGAACTCGACCGTCTCCTCGACGCCGGCAAGACCCTCTTCGCCGGCTTCTACAAACGCATGTTCCTGGTTCCGCCACTGGACCGGCTGCCCACCCCGGGCAACCGCGCCTACGCACGCGCCCGCGACAGGCTGCACGCCACATGCGGCCGGATCATCGCCCAGCGCCGTGCCGACGGCACCGACCATGACGACCTGCTGTCCGCCCTGCTTGCGGCTCGCGACGTCGAGACGGACGGGCAGGGGATGACGGATGCGGAGATCATCGACACGATCGTGGCCATCCTTCTGGCCGGGATCGAGACCACCGCCTCCGCTCTTGCCTGGGCGCTGGATCTCCTGGCACAGCATCCGAAGATCGAGCGCCGACTGCACGACGAGGTCGACACCGTCCTGAACGGCGCGCCGGCCACCCACGCCGACCTGCCGCAACTGCAGTTCACCAACCGGGTGATCACCGAAACGCTTCGGCTGCGTCCACCCGCCTGGTTCTTCACTCGCACAGTCACCACTGACACTCGCCTGGGCGGGCACTTCCTCCCCGCCGACACCAGCGTGGCTTACAGCTCCTACATCATCCACCACCGGTCCGATCTCCACGACCGGCCGGAAGACTTCGACGTCGACCGATGGGATCCCGAGCGCCCTCAGCCGCCCCGCAACTCCTTGATCCCGTTCGCTGCCGGGGCCCGCAAATGCCCTGGCGACAACTTCGCCATGGCAGAAGCCACTCTCGCCCTGGCGACCATCACCACCCGCTGGCGTCTGGAACACGCGCCGGGCGCCAAGAGGCGTCCCGCTCTCAGCATCACGTTGCGGCCCCGCAAACTGCCGATGCGCACACGTCCCCGAGCCGTGTCCCCGAGCTGACGCCGGTGGGCTGAAGCCGACGCCGAGTGCCGCGGCACGCAAGAGGAGGTGTCGGGGCACCACCAGTCGGGCCCATCCTCACGCATCGTGGAGTGCGGACCCGCCGTGTGATCGAGGAGGAACTGTCCCCGTGCGATGCCCTGCACCGAACGCGGCGGTGACCGGGACGAACAGCGGACAGGGCTCATGCGGCGAAGCCGATGTTGGTCACGTACTCCGACTACCACCGCCGGCAGTGCCCCAGTTCGACACACGCCTTCCTGCTGCCACTTGGCGAGCTCCGCATCAGCTCCACCTACGCCGGGCGCCTCGCCAGCTCGAGCGCCATGGAGAGCGCGATGACGCTGTCGGTCTCGTTGAGGTCGACGTCGAGGAGATCGCTGAGTCGTCGGAGTCGGTAACGCAGCGAGTTGGGGTGCAGGTTGAGGACAGCGGCGCAACGATCGACATGTCGGTCCGATTCCAGATACACCGCGAGTGTGGCAAGGAGATCCGGACCGAACTCGCCGAGCTCCAGCAGCGGATCGACGTACCGTGAGCGGAGATGGCTGGCAAGCGGTTCGATGGTGTCCACCGTCAGCCGCCACCCGCACGTCTCGACGGTCAGGACTGCCTCGCCACGATCGGCGGCGAGCAGCCTGCGCGCGAGCTGGAGGGAGGCGGGCAGGTCATCCAACGTCACCGGATGACCCACTGCCACGCTCAGTCCTTCGACCGCACGCGGAACGGCATCGACGACGTACCCGGTGACCATTCCGTCGACGACACCGATGACACCGCTGACGTTGGCCCTGGCAAGGGCCCTCTCCAACTCCAACCGCGCCTCGTCGACGTCCCTCTCGCCACCGTTGACGCGTGCCAGCAAGGCGCGAAAGGGGCCTGGCGCATCGGGCAGCCATTGCTCGAGATCTGCCCGAGACACCTTCCCGTCGAGGACTGCACGCACGTGATCATTGCGCAGCCGCGTCTCGCCGATCACAACCTCGACCGCATAGCGCTGATGGGCCAGCACCGCTTGGGCTACAAACAGGTCGCTGAGTCCCCAGAGCAGACCGATCCCCTTCATCAGCTCGTCCTCGTCGAGCCCGGCATCTTTGGCGATCTCGACGAACTGCTCGAACGTCGCGCTGATCGAAAGCCGGTAACCTCGGATGATGTCTTCGATCGGGAGACCCGCGCGCAGCCGCGCGGTGGTGGTGGCCTGTGCCTCTGCCATGTCTGCCGGTGCCGGCAACCGCCCGTACCGGACGGTCGCCGCCGCCCGCTCGACATTCAACCGATGGGCTGCGCGCAGGGCATCACACGGAATCTCCCGATACGACGAGATCTCGATGAGAGCCGTGTAGGCGCGGTCCCAGATCTGGTCCACGCTGGCATACAGCACCTCGGCGACCTCTTGGACCGAGGCACTGGGCCGACGTGGGACATCCATACGTCCGATCCTAGACGCACCCCCGCCGTGGGCCCCCGGCACCGCGAACCGACCTGGAGGGGCTGGGTGGGCTTCGGCCTCTCGGGTGTTCACGAGGGTGAGGCGGCCATGATCAACAGCACGTCGGCGACCAGCACCGGATGGTCGCCGCCTTCGCGTTCGACCACGAACCTGATCGTGGTCCGTGTGCCCTTGCGGATCGCGGTCGTGTCGGTGAGCGTCGCCGTTCCGCGCAGTCGGGAGCCGACTGGGACAGGGGCGCGGAACCGGATATTGTCGGCACCGTAGTTGATATTCATCGCCAGGCCGTCGACCTGGTAGATCTCCTTTGCGAAGACGGCCAGCAGCGACAGCGTCAGATAACCGTGCGCGATCGTGGTGCCGAAGGGGCCGTGGGCAGCCCTGCACGGATCGACATGGATCCAATGACGGTCGCCGGTCGCCTCGGCGAACCGATCGATCTGCTCCTGGGTGACGGTGACCCAGCTGCTCGTACCGAGCTCCTCGCCCACGACGGACGTGAAATCGTCGAGCGTGTCGAACACTCGGGTCATGATCTCAGCGCCCGCTCACAAGAGTGATCCCGCCATCGACGCGCAGTTCCACTCCCGTGACGTACGCCGAGCGGTCGCTGGCGAGGAAGAGGGCGGCGTTGGCGACGTCCCAGGCCTGCCCCATGCGCCCCATGGGCACCCGCCGCTCGCGCTCGCGCCACATCTCCTCGGTGTCGGCACTGTCGTAGGCGCCGGTCAGTCCGGCCACGTTGGTCACCATCGGTGTCTTGATCAGTCCGGGGAGGATGGCGTTGACCCGCACGTTCCGCGCGGCGAATTCCGCCGCCGTGGTCCGCGTCAGGTGGTTGAGGGCGGCCTTGCTCGTGTAGTACGAGGCGGCGGCATAGCCCATCCACCGGACGCCGGCCAGCGAGGAGATGTTGACGATGCTGCCGCCGCCGGACTCGACCATGTGCGGGATGACGTGTCGCATGGTGTTGAAGGCGCCGGTCACGTTCACCCGTATCACCCGCTCCCAGTCGGCTGGGTCCAGGTCCGTGACACCGCCGACGACCCCGATGCCGACGTTGTTGTCGAGGACGTCGATACGACCGTGCGCGGCGATGACCGACTCGACTGCTCGTTCGACCTGGGCCAGGTCCGTGACGTCGAACGTCACGGCGGATGCCGCGTGTCCCTCGTCCCTGATCAGCTGCGCCGTGTGCTCCGCCGACGACTCGTCGATGTCGGCGCAGACGACCTGCGCCCCTTCGCGGGCGAAGGTGATCGCGGTGGCCCGACCGTTGCCGATGCCTTCGTCGCCGTCGACGCCTGCGCCGACCACCAGGGCGATCTTGTCCTTCAGCTCATCCATGTCTCGGTCCTTCCCTCCACCGCACCGCGGCTGGGCACGGTGCGGTGGAGAATTGAGGTGTCTCTGGCTCGCCGTGTCCCTGGCGCAGCGCTCATGGGCAGATGACGTCACCGACGGGGGTCAACGAGCCGCCGTCGTTGCGGAGCAACTGCTCGCACTGCAGGACTTCGTGGTCCTCGGGGCTGAGCTCGATGGTTCCGTACCATGGTCCGTCGGCCGTCATGCTCAGTGAGTCGTGGGCCTTCATCAGGCTCTCGCGGGTCAGATCCTTGCCCGCGTCCTTCAGGATCTGCTCGAGCACCATGCCGTTCGCGATACCGGTGAACGCCGTCTTGTTGGGGCCGAGGCCCTTGCCGTATTTCTTGAGGATCTCGCGGGTCGCCGCGACGCCGGGCTCGTCGGAGTCGCCCGGCTTGAGCGCGTTCACGGTGATGATTCCATCCGCGGCATCGCCGGCTGTCTCGATCACGGACGTGTCGAACCCGGTGGACTGGGTGATACGCGGCACGTCCCACCCGTCTCGCTGCATCGCCAGCAGTCCGAGCGACGTGAACTTGACTGATCCCAGGAACACGACGACCTCGGCGCCGGCCCGACGGAGCGCGGCGATCTGGTTCGCCACGTCGGTGTCGGTGGTGTCGTAGGTCTCGGCTGCCACAAAGTCGCCTCCGTAGGCCTTCTCCCAGACTCCCGTCATGGTGTGGCCGATGTCGTCGTTCTGCAGGAGGACGCCGACCTTCGCGTCCTTGTACTCGTTCCGAGCGAAGTTGATCAGCGCCTTCTGCTCGTTCTTGGTGGACGGCAGCATGAGGGAGACGTACGGCAAGACCGGCTCGACGAAGGTGTCCAAGCTGGTGTTGAGCAGCAGCGTGGGTACCTGCTGGTCGTTCATCTGCTTGTAGACGGATAGCTGCGTCGCTGATCCCACGCCTCCGACCAGGGCGAAGACCTTGTCGGACGCGACCAGCCGGGTCGTCTCGGTCACGGCCTTCGCCGGGTCGTAGGCGTCGTCGCGAACGATCAACTTGATCTTCCGGCCGTGTATGCCACCGTGAGCGTTGATCGAGTCGATGTAGGCCTGCAAACCCTTCGCGGCGTCGGCGTTCGCCGCGAGCGGCCCGCTGAGCGGCGCGGTCATACCGATCACGATCGAGTCGTCCGTCACGCCCGGGGTGCTGCCGGCGTCGTCTCCGCCTCGTCCGCCGCAGCCGGCGAGGGCGACTGCCGTGACGGACATCAGGGCGACCGACCGCATATTGAGGGTGATTCTCATGCTGTTCCTTCTGGGAGGGTGGATGATCGGTCCCGCCGGAGTTTCCGCGAGACGGAGGACGGAAGGGGGAGGGCGCGTCCGGCCTTCGTCAGGAGGCCGACGACTCCGTTGCGGGTCGCGATCAGGACGCCGATCAGGATCAACGCGAAGACCGCCTGGGGCGACAGCGCGAGTCCGTCGGCTCCGACGACGGCCGCCAGATCGATCGGTGACACGTGAGCGTTGAGCTGGAAGATCAGCAACGCGCCGAGGAACGACCCCGCGATCGACCGGACGCCGCCGACCACGACCATCGTGAGGAATTGGATGCCGTAGAAGAGTCCGAAGCTGTCCGGGCCCACGAAGCCGACCGTCATCGCATAGAGGGAACCCGCGACGCCGGCAAGGACCGAGCCGAAGACGAATGCGGTGATCTTGACGCGGCTCGCGCTCACACCGCTGCCCGCGGCCGCGATCGGGCTTTCGCGAACGGCGTTGAGCGCGAGCCCGATCGCGTCACGCAGGACGTTGTGGGTCAGCAGCACGACCAGTACGACACAGACGAGCGTCAGTGCGTACTCACCCGTCGCTTGATCGCCGGGCAGTGACACGTCAGGCACGATGATGCCTTGGGTTCCACCGGTGAGACCGTCGTAGTGCTTGAGGACGATCGGCAGGATCAGGGCGAACGACATCGTCAGGATGGCGAGGAAGATGCCCTCGAAGCGCAGGGCGACGAGCCCCAGGAACAGCCCGACCAGGGCGCAGAGTGCGGCGGCGATCGGCAGGGTGAGGAGAATCGGCCAGCCGTGGTGAACCGAGAGGATCGCACTGACATAGGCGCCCAGTCCCACCACCGTGCCTTGAGCGAGGTTCAGCTCACCGGCCCAGCCGACGATGACGTTCAGGCCGAGCACGGCGATGCCGAGGATGAGAACCTGGGTCACGTCGAGGAGCGGCATGAAGGCCGGTGCGGCGACGGCCGGAGGGACGAGAGCGGCGGTCGCCGCGAGGTGACGTCCGCCCCCGGCCATCGTTCCGGCGAGGTAGCCGAGGAGCCAGCACAGGCAGAGCGCGGCGGCGCCGGGGAGAAACACCAGCGGGTAGGTGATGCCCAGGCCCGCGGCCGAGCCGACGGCTGCCACGGTCATTGACCGCCGGTGCGCGGTGAGAGCACTCATACCTTCACCACCGTCCGCTTGCCGAACAGGCCGGCCGGCCGCACCGCGAGAATCGCCACGATGACGATGAAGGTCGTGACGGTGCTCAACTCGGTTCCGATGAAGGAGACGCGGGTCGCGAGCGAGTTGATCACCCCGAGGAGGAGCCCGCAGACGACAGCGCCTGCCGCACTGGTCATCCCGGCCAGCACCATGGCGGTGGTGGAGAACAGCAGGACGGACGTCATCATGTTGGCGTCCAGTAGCAGGAGGTTCGCCGCCAGCATTCCCGCGATCGCCCCGACTGCCGCCGACAGCCCCCAGCCGATCGAGACGATGCCTTTGACGCTGATGCCCATCAGAGGTGCCGCCTCAGCGTTCGACACCACCGCGCGCATCGCCAGCCCGAGCTTGGTGAACCGGAACAGTGCGGTCAGCGCCACCACCACGAAGGCGGCGACCACGAAGATCCCGACGGTGACCCAGCTGAGGCGTACCCCGCCGATCCGGAGGACACCCGCGGGGAACGGCGTCGGGAACGAGCGGGCTTCGGACGCCCACCACTCATGAGACAGCGCGTTGAAGAGGAGGTAGAGGCCAAGGGTCACCATCAGCACCGACAGGTGAGGCAAGCGACTGGTCGGCCGCATGAAGACCAGCTCCACGATGACGCCGAGCAGGAAGGCGCCGAGCACCGTGATGGTGAAGCCGAGCCAGTAGGGAAGGCCGAGATGCACGATCAGCGTCCACGCGATGAAGGTAGTGAAGGTCGCCATCTCACCCTGCGTGAAGTTGAGCACCCCCGTGGAGCGGAAGATCAGCACGATCGCGAGCGCGACCATCCCGTAGATCACGCCGCTGGCCAGGCCGTTGGCTATGAGTTGAAAGGTCATGATCAAGCCCCCAGATAGCTGTCGCGGATCGCCGCGTCGTTCACGAGGTCGTCGCGGGTCCCGTGGACGGCGACCACCCCGTTGCGCAGCACGTAGCCCGATGAGCAGATCGACAAGGCGATCGAGGCGTCCTGCTCGACGACGAGGGCGGCCAGGTCGAGTTGACGGCAGATGTCCGCAACGATCTCGTAGACCTGGTCCACGATCTTCGGAGCCAGACCCAGGGAAGGCTCGTCGAGCAACAGCAGCCGAGGCTCCGCCATCAGCGCACGTCCGATGACCATCATCTGCTGCTCGCCACCGGAGAGGGTGCCGGCAAGCTGGTCCCGACGGTCCCGCAGGATGGGGAAGAAGTCGTAGACCGCCTTGAGTTTCGACGCCGTCGAGCGCGTTCCCCGCAGGCGGTACGCACCCAGCTTCAGGTTGTCGAGGACCGTCAGATCACCGAAGGTCCCCCGGCCCTCGGGAACGCATGCGACACCCTGGCGCGCGATCCGGACGGCGCTCATGCCCGCCAGCGAAACGCCGTCCCACAGGATCTCTCCGCGTGCCGGCCGGACCTGTCCGGTGATGCACTTGAGAGTGCTCGACTTGCCGGCGCCGTTGGCGCCCATCAGCGCCACGATGCTCCCGTCCTCGACGGTGAGCGAGATGCCACGGACGGCCTCTACGGCGCCGTAGGTTACATGGAGGTCGCGGATCTCAAGCATGGCTGTCCCGTCGGTCGCGACCGAGATACGCCTCGAGGACGTGGGGATCGTTCCGGATGTCCGCCGGCGTACCGTCAGCGATCAAGCGCCCGTGGTGGAGCACCACCACCCGGTCGCTGACGGACATGACCATCGACATGTGGTGCTCCACGAGCAGGACCGACATCGTGAACCGGGTGCTCAACGAGGCGACGAGATCGGTGAGTTCGTCCAGGTCATGCTGCGGAAGTCCGGCGGCCGGTTCATCCAGCAGCAGAAGCCGTGGTTCCGAGACCATGGCTCGGGCGATGTCCACCTTCTTCTGTGTCCCGTAGGGCAGCTCGGAGACCACCCGGTCCCAGAGGGCGTCGAGCCCGAACTCCCGCGCCGCCCGACGCGCCCCCTCGGAAGCGGCAGCACGCTCTCGCCGGACACGCGGAAGCCGTGCCGCGTGTGCCAGGGCCGTGCTCCTCCGCAAGGAGTGATAGCCGATGGTGAGGTTCTGGCCCACCGTCAGCGAAGGGAACACCTGGAGACCCTGATAGGTCCGGGCGATCCCGGCCGTCACGATCTCGTGGCGTCGCAGCGCGAGGAGGTTCGTATCGGCGAACTGGACACGGCCGCTCACGACCGGCGCCAGCCCGCAGATCGCATTGAATGCCGTCGACTTTCCGGCCCCGTTCGGCCCGATCAGCGAGACGATCTCCCCGGGGGCCACACAGAAGGTCACATCGTCCAGCGCCGTCACACCGCCGAACCGGACCGTGACGGACTCCAGCCGCAACGCGGCGCTCAGCGAGGACGGCCGGCTCTGCTGCTCAGCCGAGGTGAAGGACGCAGCCATGAGTCGCCCTTTCGTGTCGTAGGTCACATGGACCTGAGGGAGAATACGGAAAGCGTGCTGTCCCAACCACGGAGCGAAATCCAAAGACCGTCCGCGTCCGTTGTTCCGAATTCCAACGGTGATCGACCCCGATGTGGCGCCAGGCACTTGCGATGTTCGTAGCGCGTACCGGGTCTCCCGCCTCGCTGGGTCGGTGACTGTCGAAGACTCCAAGCGGATCGCGGACATGTTGGAGCCAGCCCAGATGACGACGCGTTCTTCTGGCCGGACAGTGGAGGCCCATGACCGCAACGGCGCACCAAGAAGGAAGCGGAAGCGTTGAATGACAACGACGTCGTGATCGTGGCGACCTCGATGACGCCCTTCGGCCGTCACGACGACACCACGGTCAAGCAACTGAGCCACCAGGCCGTAGACGAGGTGCTGGCAACGTCAGGCCTGCGCCCGGAGCAGATCGGGGTGGGCGTCTTCAGCAACGCCACCTGGGGTGCGCTCGAGGGCCAGTTGATGGTCGGCGGACAGATCGCTCTCCGTGAGATCGGGATCAGCGGCGTGCCGATCTTCAATGTGGAGAACGCGTGCGCGGGTGGTGCGAGCGCACTCCACCTCGCGATCAGCCAGGTGCTCGCCGGATCCGCCGACATCGGCCTCGCGGTAGGCGTGGAGAAGATGAACGTGGGCGACAAGTCTCGCTCGTTCGCTGTCTTCGACGGAGCGTACGACGTCGAGGATCCGGACGGCCTGCAGCGCGCCTTGGAGGAGCTCGGCGGATCCGCTCCGGATACCGGGGAAGGCCGGCGATCGGTGTTCATGGACATCTACGCCGCGACCGCGCGGGCGCACATGAAGGAGTTCGGCACCACGGCACGACAGATCGCCGCGGTGGCGTCGAAGAACCACGCGCATGCCGTCGACAACGACAGGGCGTTCTTCCGCGCACCGATATCGGTCGACGACGTGCTCCGAGCCCGCGCGCTCGCCGATCCGCTGACCGTCCCGATGTGCTCGCCGATCACGGACGGGGCGGCGGCGGCCCTCGTCACCTCACGTCGGGTCGCCCGACAGCTGGGCCTCCGCGACGACGTGACAGTCCTCGCCAGCATCGTCGCATCAGGCCGGCCCCGGCGGGCGGCCGACATAGATCAGCACGTGACCACGCGAGCCGCCGACCGCGCCTACCGCGCCGCAGGGCTCGGACCTGGTGACGTGGATGTGGCCGAGGTGCACGACGCGACGGCGTTCGGAGAGATCATGGCATTGGAGCGGACGCGCCTGTGCCGGCCAGGGCGGGGTGGTCCCGACGCGGAGGCCGGCCGCACGAGTCTCGGCGGCGAGCTACCGGTCAACCCCTCGGGCGGCCTGGAGTCCAAGGGCCACCCCTTGAGCGCGACAGGGCTCGCACAGGTTCACGAGCTCGTCGGACAACTCCGTGGAGAATGCGGATCGCGGCAAGTCGACGGTGCACGGACTGCCCTCGCCGAGAACGGCGGAGGCTTCCATCGCGGCGAGGAGGCCGTCGCAGCGGTGACCATCCTGGGGAGGTCGGCGTGACGCTCGTGACCGACCTCTTCGACCGCGGCTGGAAGATCGCCCCGGACTCGGTCGCCTACGTCAAGGGCGAACGCACCTGGACGTACGACGAGGCCGGCCGGAGGTCGTGCGCCATCGCTCATCGGCTGCTGGCCCAGGGATTCCCTCCGGGCAGCAAGTTCGGCGTGCTCGCACCCAACGATCCGGAGGGATGGATCATCGTGCTGGGGCTGTGGCGCGCCGGCATGATCTGGATCCCGATGAATCCGGCGAGCCCACCCGAGACCCTCGCGGATCTGTTCACCGGGTTCGACGGCGACGGGATCTTCTTCCACGAGTCGCTCGCCGAAAAATTCGCGGCCATGCGGACTTCGGCGGGCACCGGGCTGTTCAGCCTGGCGTTCGGGCCGACGCAGCCCGGACCGCCGGGCCTGGACGAGTGGATCGGGGACGCCCCCGACCATCGTCCGGAGCTCGAGATCGACCCCGACTCCGTCGTCGCGATCTTCCCGACGGGGGGCACGACCGGCAGCCCCAAGGGCGTGATGAACACTCATCGCTCGTTCTCCATCACCTTCGCGCACATCTTGCTGGCCTTCACCTACGAGCCCCACCAGCCCCCGGTCAACCTCGCCGCGGCGCCGCTGACGCACTCCTCGGGGATGCTCTCCCTGGCGACCTCCGCGCAGGGCGGGAAGGTCGTGGTCCTCGAACGCGCCGAGCCCCGGGCGATCCTCCAGGCCATCGAGGACCACTCGGTCACCGAGGTCTTCCTGCCACCGACCGTGATCTACCGGCTGCTCGATCAGCCGGATCTCACCGAGCGGGACCTCGGCTCACTGCGCTATCTCATCTACAGCTCCGCACCGATGTCCGTCGAGAAGCTCAGGAAGGCCCTGTCCGTCTTCGGGCCGGTGCTGACCGAGTCCTACGGTCAGGTCGAGGCGTTCGCCGGCATCTCGTTCCTCCGGCCGTCCGAGCACTTCCAGGACGGCGTACCACGGACCGACGGGCGCCTGGCCTCGTGCGGACGCCCTTATCCGTTCGTGCGCGTCGAGATCCGACGGGACGGCCGGACGCTGAACGCCAACGAGACGGGAGAGATCTGCGTCAGGGGCGACCTCGTGATGAAGGGCTACTACGGCAACCCCGAAGCGACAGCCGAGGCGTTGAAGGACGGCTGGCTCCACACCGGCGATGTGGGCCACATGGACGAGCACGGCTACCTCTACATCACCGACCGCGCGAAGGACGTGGTGATCTCCGGCGGGTTGAACGTGTACCCGACCGAAGTCGAGCAGGTCCTGTGGTCGCACGCGGCCGTCCAGGACTGCGCCGTGGTCGGCGCACCGCACCCTGACTGGGGCGAGGAGCTGGTCGCCGTGGTCGAGCTCAACGACGGGATGAGTGTGTCGGCGCAGGAGCTCATCGTGTTGTGCAAGCAGCGGCTCGGCTCCTACAAGGCACCCAAACGCGTCGAGTTCGTCGACGATCTACCACGCAGCGTCAACGGCAAGGTCCTCCGGCGTGAGGTCCGTCAATCATTCTGGAGGGGTCTTGAGCGCAGTATCTGAATCACAGGGAGCCTTGGCCGGACAGGTCGCCATCGTGACAGGAGCGGGCTCCTACGAGGACGGGGTCGGCAACGGCCGCGCCTGTGCGGTCCGCCTCGCCGAGGCCGGAGCTCGTGTCGTTCTCGTCGAGATCGAGGAAGAGCGCGCACGCACGACCCAGGAGATGATCGAGGCGGCGGGAGGCGTCGCCGTCGTCGAGGTGGCCGACGTGAGCAGCGTGTCCGACGTCTCACGGCTGGTGGAGTCAGTGACCCGGCGCTGGGACCGTGTCGACGTCCTGGTCAACAACGTCGGCATCGCCGGCCCGGCCGGCACGGTCGAGACCGTCGACATGGAAGCGTGGAGCAGGTGCTTCGAGGTCAACGTGACGTCGATGGTGCTGACGTCACGAGAGGTGATTCCCCACATGCGGCGTCAGGGCAGAGGCACGATCATCAACATGAGCTCTGTCGCGGGCCTACGCGGACTCTCGCCCGCTGCGGCCTACAGCACGACGAAGGGTGCGATCGTGGCACTCTCGCAGTCGATGGCCCTCGCGCACGGGCGCGACGGCATCCGTGTCAACGTCGTCGCGCCGGGTCTGGTCCATACCCCGATGGTCAGTTCGGGAGTCGATGAAGCGGGCCGAGCCCGGCGGGCCGCCGCAGGAGTCCTGGGGACCGAGGGCACTGCCTGGGACGTCGCGGACGCCGTCACGTTCCTGGCGGGACCGGCCTCGCGCTGGATCACCGGCTCCGTGCTGGCCGTCGACGGCGGGCTGATCGGAACCACGATTCCGACCGACCTGCCGTCTGCCGCCGGCCTCGGCTCGACGAGCGGGGCACCGGCCGCCTCCGCGACGAGCGGCGGTGCCTCTTGATGCGCGCGGTGCAGATCACCTCCCTGGCCGGTCCCGAGGCAGTGACCGTCTGTGAGGTCGGCGCCCCGTCGAGCACTGGAAAGGTGCTGATTCGGGTCCATGCCGCCGGCGTGTCGTTTCCCGAGGTCCTGCAGTCGCGCGGGCAATACCAGACGAAGCCGACGTTGCCCTTCGTGCCGGGCGCCGAGCTGGCCGGTGTCGTCGTCGAGGCACCCACCGGGTCGGAGTTCTCGCCTGGTGATCGGGTGGCTGCCCTGAGTGCGGTGGGAGCCTTCGCCGAGCGGGCGGCAGTCGATCCGCGGTACGTCTTCCCGCTCCCCGACTCCGTCTCGTTCGAGGCGGGCGCCGCGGTCATCCTCAACTACGGGACGGCATACTTCGCCCTGCTCGAACGGGGACGCCTCCTGGCCGGTGAGTCGGTGCTCGTACACGGCGCGGCCGGCGGCATCGGAACAGCGGCGATCCAGGTCGCCAAGGCATTCGGCGCGGGCCGTGTGGCGGCAGTGGTGTCGACAGCGGCGAAGGCAGACGTCGCGTCGGCGGCCGGCGCCGACGACTACGTCCTGGCCGACGGCTTCCGCGACCGCCTCGCCGGCGCGACGTTCGACGTGGTGGTCGACCCGGTCGGTGGCGATCGATTCACCGACTCTCTGCGCCTCTTGGCCGAAAACGGGCGCCTGCTCGTGATCGGCTTCACCGCCGGTGCCATCCCCGAGGTCAAGGTGAACCGGCTCCTGCTCAGCAACACGGCAGTGGTCGGCGTCGGGTGGGGCCCACTCGTCCTGGCGCGCCCGGATCGGTTGCGGCGTCAGTGGGACGCCCTCGCCCCCCATTTGTCGACCGGCGCGCTGAAGCCGATCATCTCGTCGGTGCGACCGATGGAGCAGATCGTCGAGGCGCTGCTGGAGATCGACGAGCGGCGAGCTACCGGCAAGGTGATCGTCACCCCCTGATCCGCCGTCGACCTGCACATGGTCGGCCCCGTCCGGTGGCGCTCGTCCGCCGCCGGACCAAGCTCAGACCCGGCCAGGCCGCGGTTCGTCACTCATGAAAGGCCCGACGATCACATGAGCAACATCGTGACGTTCCGGAACAGCGAAACACTCCCGCTCTCGGGCTGGTACGCGCGTCCCGACTCCGGCGCCGATGGAGGACCCGTGCTGGTCGCCATCCATGGCGGCGGCTATTCGAGCCATTACTGGCGTTTCGAGTCGATGGGCGAAGCGACCCTCGCGCACATCGGGCCCGCCGAGGGCCTCACGGTTGTGGCGGTCAACCGTCCGGGCACTGGCCTCGACGACGTCCCGGTCACGACCTTCGACCAGCAGGCCGATCTGATCATCCGGACCGTGGCAGGCCTGTTGGCAGGTCCACTCGCCGGCACCGACTCGGCACCGAGGGACCGTCGGCCTGTGGTCCTGGTCGGGCACTCGATCGGCGCGGCGCTGTCCTGCCTGATCGCCGCCGAGCACAGCAACCGGATCAACGTCGTGGGCATCGACGTGTCCGGCTTCGCCACACGGTTTCGCACTGGCGACTCTCTCGCGACCTTGCAGACGGTAGCCGGCTCACCGGAGCCGGTCACCGTCGGAGACAGGGAGCGGACAGAGCTCTTCTTCGGCGAATCGGGCACCTGGGACCAGGGTGTGGCTGCCGAGGACAACGCCGCAGCCTGTCCGGCGGAGCCGCTCGACCTCGGCGAGATCCTCAAGTTCCCCGGGATGCTGGCGACCGTGGCCTCCCAGATCGACGTTCCCGTCAACTACTCACTTGGCGGATCGGACATCTTGTACGCGGTCGATGACGATTCTGTCGACCTCGTGCGGGCCAGCTTCACCGCATCCCCGGCGTTCGCAGGCCATCTCTACGAGCAACTGGGCCACTGCATCCATCTGCATCGACGCGGGGGCGAGATCGTGCGTTGTGCGGTCGACTTCGCCAAAAAGCTCGGCTACGCGCCGAGTCGGTAGCTTGGCAGGCGCGGCTCCGCCACCCAGAGATCCTCGAGAGCGAGGTGGGGCCGCGGGCGATCGAGAACTGCTCGGCGCGACCGGCCAGATCCTGTCCTTTCCCGACCCCGACGGGAAGCGCGTCGGCATTGCGACAGTTCCTGCCCACGCCAGCCGAGTGGTGCTTTCCCCCCAAGCCCTGTGCCGGATCGGTATGCCGGTCATGTTCGTGGCCGACTCGCGGCACATGGCCACCGCCACGCGGACCGATTCTGGTCCGGTCACGATGCAGCGCATGTTGCGTGACTGGGAGTGGGCCCCGGGGCGCAGTCCTGGAGCACGTCCGCCGGATCCCGAAGACGCGTTGGGTGCGCAGGCGGACGACCGGCCGGCCACAGTACCCACCACGGACACAGTTCAGCCTGACAAGCCGACACACACACGAACCGCCCCGTGGGGCACGGCCTCCTCCTCACCGGCGCGCCGGCCAACATCCGCGGTCCGCGTCGAAGGCGGCAGCCGGGAGCGGGACGTGGTGGCGGCGAAGTCGCGCTGCTGGACGGGCAGGTGCATAGCGGGCGACGTAGGGGGGAGACGGCGAGCCATGCGTCATGGGCGTCCGGGACCGGCCGGGAGCGAAGACACGGCCGTGAAGTCACTGCGTCAACGGCGTCACCCGGTGCCCCCTACGCGGTCGCCGTCCCCCGCGCTGCGGGCCCTGCGCCACCCGACCGTCCCGGACCTGCGCCCGACGCCGGGGGCGGCCCTTCTGCCGCGCGCCTACCACCGGCTGCTATGGTGGCCGGTCCTCGACGGGCGAAGTGATCAGGTTCCGAATCGACCGACTGCGCCCCGCACCGGTCCGCGCCTTCGAACTCTGGCGGAGCGCGGTGCTGTACCGAGCGCCTGGGACCGGTGTGTGACGGGCCCCAGGGCAGGGGCGCGACGGCCGGCTTCGGGACGTCACCGGGGAGATGGGCCGTCCGGCCGCCCGGTGGTGGCGGAGGCCACCGTGAGGCTTGCAGGGACGCAGGGACAACGCCATTCGGCTGCGGTTGCCTCGCACGCCGTGCCGCCCTGCGGTGTTCTTGACACGGACGCGTTCCGTGGACCGGGCGGTGGTGGCCTCGGACGCTCAGCCACGGACAAAGAGGGATGGAGTATGCCCCCATGCTCGGACTCATAGCCGGTCGCCGACGTCATACCGCGGTCATCGCAGCATTGGTGACCTGCTCGACGATTCTTACCGGGCCGAGCCCCGCTTCGGCCGGGGGTGCGCCGACACCTTCCGGGCCCACCCCCCGGCTGGACTGGAGTCAGTGTGTCTCGGGCAGTGACTTCGACTGCGCGACCGTGAAGGTGCCGCTGGACTACGACGATCCAGGTGGTCGCACCATCGAGCTGGCCGTCGTGAGACGGACGGCGACCGGCCCCGGCCGGCGCGTGGGCACCCTGTTCTTCAACCCCGGCGGCCCGGGCGGCCCGGGAACGGTGCAGATGCCGCAGAACTACGAGTCCTTCCCGCGCGAGGTGCGGGAGCGGTTCGACATCGTCAGCTGGGACCCCCGTGGGATCGGTAACAGCACCGCGGTGAACTGCTTCGGGAGCCCCGAGGAAGCCGCGGACTGGAACGCGAGCAAGGCCACGGGCTTCCCGGTGGGAGAGCAGGAGCGGGCGGCCTTCACCGCCGCGTACGAGGAACTGGGCCGACGCTGTGAGCAGCGGGATCCCGAGCTCTTGCGCCATGTGTCGACCGCCGATACCGCTCGCGACCTCGACCGGCTCCGCCAGGCGGTGGGCGACCAGCAGGTCACCTACTACGGGATCTCTTACGGCACCTACCTGGGCGCCACGTACGCGAACCTCTTTCCCGGCAGGGTGCGGGCCATGGTCTTCGACGCCAACTGGGACCCGCGGGCGTGGACGAACGACGCCTCCGACGAGGCCCCCCGGACCACCTCGTTCCAGCGCTTGGGCTCCGGCCGCAGCGCCGCGGAGACCGTGAACCGGTTCCTCACCTTGTGCGGATCCACGACGACCGCCCGCTGCGCCTTCTCCGCCGGGAGCCCGGAAGCGACCCAGGACAAGTACGACCAGTTGCTGCGGCGGCTCGGAAAGGAGCCTGTGGGCCCGTGGACCTACGCCGGCACGGTAGCCGACGTGGTGAACAGCCTCTACGTCGTGCGGCCCGGGGCGAGGGAGCTCGCCGGCAGGCTGCAGGACCTGTGGAACGGCCGCCTCCCGGAGCCGTCCCTCCTCCCGCCGCCGCCACCGGTGCCCCACCCGAATCCGTACCTGGGTGAGGAACAGAGCACCGCGGTCTTCTGCGGCGACAGCCCCAACCCGCGGGACCCCGGTGCCTACCACACCCTGGCAGAGGCGGCCGCCACCAGTGCGGGGGACACCGGACGCTTCTGGATCTGGGCCTCCGCGGGCTGCGCCGCCTGGCCGGCGGTCGCCGAGGACCGCTACCGCGGCCCGTGGAACAAGCCGACGGCGCACCCCATCCTGGTCGTCGGGAACACCTATGACCCCTCGACCCCCCACTCGGCCGCGCAGGCCATGGCCGAGGATCTGGCCGACGCCCGCCTGCTGACCCACGATGCGGTTGGGCACACGGCACTGCTCAACCCCGACAGTTGCGTCCAGGCCCACGAGAGCCGCTACTTGATCGATGGCACCCTCCCGCTGCCCGGAGCGACCTGCCGGCAGGACACGCCCCTCTTCTCCCCCGCCAAGCCCAGCGGCGGCGTCAGCACCGGCGGGGGTGGGACGGCCCGCACCGCCACTTGATCGGGTGCGGCCCGATGCCCTCTTCAGGGTCGCTCAGGGGTCACCTGCTGCACGCCGGACGGCGATGTGCCGGGCAGGAGGCGGGCGAGGTCGAAGGTGACGGGGTGCAGATCGGCGGCCAGGCGCAGCGGTCGCAGCGGCTGGGGGCGCAGCCCGGTCACGGCCACCCTGCGGTACGGGTGGCCAGGCGGGGTGGGCGAGAGGAGCAGCCGATCTCGTGGTCCACCCACCGTCGCACACCCGCGCCCCGACCCACGACTCTGCCCGAGCCGGGGACGAAGCCGGCAAGCGGGAGCAGAAAGGCGGTAGTTCCTGCCAGCGGTGACTCGCCGCGAAGCCTCACACCGACTGTCTCGAGGTGAGCTCTTCGTGAGGGCAGCTCGGCTCCCACGATGGGCATGGTGAACGCGGGATAACCGGTGTAGTCCTCTGCGGCGGTTGGGCGGTGCGCAACGCTCACGATGTTCTCCTGGGGTGCTCGGCGACGGTGGTCCCGTCCTCGGGCCCCAGGCGCGGGGCCACGGTCATGCGGAACTCCCGGTGAAGGGCGGTCCGGGCGGCGAGGTACCCACACATACCGTGCACGCTGGGGCCGGGGGGCGTCGACGCTGAGCACAGGTACACACCGGGCAGGGGCGTGCGGTACGGATTCGGTGCGGGTACCGGTCGGCACACGGACTGTGTGAGGGTGATGGCTCCTGCACCGATGTCGCCGCCGGGATAGTTCGGGTTGTACGTCTCGTATTCGGCCGCCGGCACACCGCGCGCCGCGATGACCGTATCGGCGAAGCCGGGCGCGTACCGCTCGATGCGACGGGTGATCAGCGGCACCGGATCCCGGGTATCGCCGTTCGGGACGTGTGCGTAGGCCCACACAGGACGGCGGCCGCCCACGGCGCGGCCGGGGTCGGTCACGGCCGGGTCGACCACGAGCACGAACGGCTGATCGCCGGCCTCGCCCCGGACCGCCGCGTTCTCCGCCGCGAGCGTTTCCGCGCGGGTGCCTCCCAGGTGCACGGTCCCGGCCAGGCCCACCTCCGGGGTGGACCACGGGATGGGCTCGCTGACCAGGAAGTCGGCCTTCGCCGCGCCCGGACCGTAGCGGAAGCGGTCCAACGCCCGGCGGTAACGCGGCGGCAGCCGCTCGCCCGCCAGCGCGAGCAGACCGCGCGGTGTGGTGTCCAGCATGATCACCGGGGCGTCGAGCTCCGCGAGGTCGGTGATCCGGTGGCCGGTGTACACCATCCCGCCGTGCGCCCGCAGGTCGTCGGCCAGCGCCTCGGCGATGTGGACACTGCCGCCCCGGGGCAGCGGCCAGCCGGTGGCATGGGCCAGGTGCCCGAGCAGCAGGGCGATGGCTCCGGCGGGCAGGCTGGGCAGCCGGCCCATCGCGTGCGCCGCGACCCCGGTGAGCAGCGCCCGGGCAGCCTCGGTGCGCAGCCCGTTGGCCCGCAGGAGATGCCCGAGCAGACGCTCGCCGAGCAGCAGCGGGACGGTGAGGTCATGCGGCAGGGACCGCCGGCCGGACAGCAGGAGGTCGGTCACGCCCGTACTGTGCCGCACCAGCGGCTCCATCAGCCGCCGCCAGCGGCGCCCGTCCGGGCCGAGCCGGTCGCAGGTCCTGATGAGGTCGCGGTAGGCCAACGCGGCGCCGCCGTCCAAGGGGTGCGCGTAGACGATCGGGGGCTGCAGCAGCGCGACGCCGCGGGCAGCGAGGTCGAACTCCAGGAAGAAGGCCGACGCGGCTGCCATGGGGTGCACTGCCGCGCAGACGTCGTGCCAGACCTCGGAGTCGAACAGCGCTTCTCCGCGCAGGCCGCCGCCGACGGTGGCGGCCTGTTCGTGGACGTGCACGGTCAGCCCGGCACGCGCCATGGTGACGGCGGCGGCCAGCCCGTTCGGGCCGCTGCCGACGACGGCGACGTCGGCGCGCGTCATACCGGCGCTCCCTCGGTGGCGAACTGCTGGTCGGCGAGCCTGCGGTACACCGCGTCGGACTCCATGAGTTCTTGATGGGTGCCGACCGCTCGCACGCGTCCCCCCTCCATCACGATGATGCGGTCGGCCTGCATGATGGTGGACAGCCGGTGCGCGATGGCCAGCACGGCGCACTCACGAGCGGCTTCCGTCATCGCGTCGCGCAGCGCGGCCTCGGTGTCGCCGTCCAGGTGCGCGGTGACCTCGTCCAGCAGGATCACCTCTGGGCGCTGCAGCAGCGTGCGGGCGATGGCGAGCCGCTGCCTCTGGCCGCCGGACAGGCCGGCGCCGCGCTCGCCGAGCTCCGTGTCGAGCCCGTCGGGCAATGCGGCGACGAAGCCCTCCAGGCTGGCGAGCCGCAGCGCGCGGGCGATGTCGGCGGCGTCGGCCCCGGGGTTCACATACGTCAGGTTTTCCCGGATCGTGCCGCGCAGCAGCGGGGTGTCCTGCTCGACATAGCCGACCAGCGACCGCAGTTCGGCGAGCCTGAGGGTGGCGGTGTCGTAGCCCGCGACCCGGATGGTGCCGGAGTCCGGCCGGTAGAAACGTTCGATGAGCTGGAACGTCGTCGTCTTGCCGGCGCCGGAGGCACCGATGATCGCGGTCAGGCCTCGGCGCGGCAGGGTGAAGGATACGTCCCGCAGCACCGGGGCGTTGTCGTGGTAGGAGAAGCTGACGTTCTGGAAGCGGACCGCGGGCGGCTCCTCGGCGGGTTCGCGTTCCTGCCGCTGCTCGGGGTGAACGTCCTCTTCTTCCTCCCCCTCCTGTGGGATCGTTGCCAACTCCGTCACGCGCTGGATCGCGGCGCGGCCCTGCTGGATCTGGCCGATCGACAAAAAGAGCAGCACCAGCGGCGAGACAAGGTAGAAGAGGTACATCACGAACGCCGTGAGGTCGGCGGGCGGCAGTGACCCCGTGGCGACCCGGGCCATGCCCCAGGAGATGGCGACGGCGAGCGAGAGCTGTGTGCCGACATTCAACGCCGGAGTGAGCAGCGCGCTGAGCCCGGCGACTCGGATCCCACTGCGCCGTGCCTGGTCGGCCAGCCGGGTCAGCTCCTGGGTTTCCCGTTCCTCGGCGCGCGATGCCTTGACCGTGGTGAGGGCGCCGAGGACCCGTTGCAGGCCCGAGCCGAACGCGCCGACGTCCGTCCGGTTGCGCAGGGCGGCGATGCGCACCTGGCGGGCCAGCAGCAGCGCACCGCCACTGGCCACGCCAAGACAGCCGAGGGTGGTGAGCAACAGTTGCCAGTCGAGACCGGCCATCAGGACGATGGCGCCGACCACCATGAACACGGAGGTGACCACCTGCGCCATCGCCTGAGCGATGACCAGACAGGCGATGGAGGTGTCGGACACGGTGCGCGTGAAGACGTCACCGTGCTCCAGACGCGCGAAGTGCGGGATCTGGCTGCGGAGCAGGCGGCCGCCGAGGCTGCGCCGCGCGTCGAAGACGATGTTCTCCCCGGCCCGGCCGATCGCGTGTGCGTGCCCCGCGCTCAGCGCCGCGTCCGCGAGGAAGAACATCACGATCAACGTGATGGGCCGGGCGAGCGGCTTGTCGAGGGCCACAGCTTGGATCAGCTGGCCCAGCATCCACGGCTGGGCCAGCTTGGCCGCCGCGCCGGCCAGGCCCATGACCGAGCCGGAAACGAGTGGGACGCGGTGGCGGCGGACCGTCTCCCGAAGGTTCATGCCGGCTTGGTGTAGGACGCGACGAACACGCCAGCCGTGGGAACGTAGTCGGTACGCCGCCAGTCGCTGTAGTGGCCCTCAGGACGCAAGCCGGAGTCCTGAGCGTAGAGATCCACCTCGTCGGGGGTGAGCAGGCGCGTGGTCTCCGTGCCGATGCGGTGCGTGCCATCCGCCTCGAACAGGATGGTGGACACCTGCCAGATCCGGTTCTCCCCCAGGAGTGTGGCGTTCATCTGGAGACCGGTGTCCGGTTCCGGGAAGGGCACGAACAGCGTGGTGCGCGCCAGACCCTGGTGCAGTGCCTCGACGCCGGGACGGTTGTGCGTCTCGATCAGCAGTCTGCCACCGGGCCGCAGGTGTTCCGCCGCGCGGGCGATGACCTCTCGCTGCCCCTCGGGGTCGAGGATCAGCGAGAGCGTGGAGCAGATGCAGTAGACGAGGCCGTATCGCCGGTCGCCGCGGTAGGTCCGGATGTCGCCGAGCTCGGCGGTCACCTCGCCCTCGTCGGCCTTCTTCTCGAGAGCCGCCAGCATCTCCTGTGAGGAGTCCACACCGGTGATCGGGCCGACGCGGTGCGACAGCGGCAGGGCAACACGGCCCGTCCCCACACCGAACTCCAGCGTGCCCCAGGCGGGGTGCACATGGAATTCGGCCAGGGCGTCGACGGTGACCCGCGTAGCCCCGCCGCCCCGGAAGATGCGGTCGTACCAGCCGCCGAACTGCCTGCCGTAGCCGATATCGGCGATCGTCATGAGTTCTCCGTTTCAGGGATCAGTCGAAGGAACGCCCTCGCGGCGAGGGCCTGGCTGCCTCGGGCGGCCCGCGGGCGATGGTGCGCACGGGGCGCGTCCACGCAGTTCAAGCGGCAGGCGCGGCGATGGGCCGGGGCGGGGCGGGCTGGGGCGCGGCGGCCAGCTCGCGCCGGCGCTGTGACAGCACGTAGTGGATCGCCGGATGAGTGGCACCGAACGCGAGAACGAACCGGTTGAGCCCCATGAACTCGCCGATGCCGAGGTGGAACGCCGTCATCGTGCCGAGGTAGACGCGGGCGGCGGGTTTGGGGAGCACGTAGATGAGAGGGAAGCCGCACTCGATGGCGATCGTGCCCCAGGACAATGCCTTGGAGACCACCGGGCAGCGGGTCAGGAGCTTGTGTGCACGCGGGTCTCCGTAGTTCTTCGTCCGGATCACTCCGGCAACGGCGTCCCCCTTCAGCCAGACCGGGGAGACGGCCTTCACCAACCCGGAGGCGACGTAGGAGAGCGAAGTCTCCAACGCCAGCGTCCGCATCGCGAGATCGTCGGCCTGCTCGCGATCGCGGATCAGCCCGGTGGAAGCCATCGTGGCGTTGATGACCAGTTGCAGTTGGTCGGCGCCGTCCCGGCCGAACGGAATGAAGGTGGATTGCGCGCTCTGCAGGGCGGCCAGCGACGCGCCGCCCGCGATCCGTAGGGTCCGGTTCCTGGGCCATATGAAGGTGGCCGCCGACACGGCGGCCTGTGCACCGTAGACCGCGTAGGGGAACACCCTGGACGCCAACACGCGGTGCAGCCCGGGGTGCTGCTGTGCGAGCTGCGGATGGAAGGCATCGACCTGGCTTCCCAGCAGGTCGCCCTTCACGAACCGCTTGTGCTGGCTGAGTGTCTCCAGCGCCGCGACCAACGTCCCCGCGGAGGCGATGCGGCGTGCGGTGGTGGCCGGGTCCGGCGCGGTGCGAGGCAAGGCCACCCGGGTCAGACGACGGAACACGAGATCTCCTTGTGGTGGGAATGGGTACGGGCGGGCCGGGGACAGGACCTGGCCGTGGTCCTGGGGCAGGCTCAGGCATCGCCGGCGGTGGTGCACGCGCATTCGGCGTCACCGGCCGCCGGCGATCCCTGCGTTCTCGGTCAGCGGCACTCAGCCCGCTGCTGGATTCAGTAGGCGTTGCGTGCCAGGTAGTTGTTGATGTTCGCCGCCAGCGCCCCGAACCCGGCGGCGGCGAGCACGGCGACCTCCGGGCAGGTGACGGTGAGGAAGGTGGCCATCACGGGGTCGGCGGGGGTGTCGAGCGGGGAGGCGGCGTCGGCCTCCGAGAGCATCCCCGGGGAGACGTCGGCCAAGGCTTCGTTGGCGAACTGGGCTACGAGAGACATCTGGTCCCTTTCTTCGTGATCTTCGTGACGGATTTCTTGGTGGTCTTTCCGGCAAACGGTGACCGCTCCCCAGCGAGGCGTGACGCCCGCTTCGACTGAGGGTTCCGCCCTCACGCGTGCCCACGGCGGCCTGAGGGCTGGGCTCCCAGCCGATGCGGTCTCACCGTGCGGCAGCGGCCGCCGGCAGCGCGGGGTGCAGGGGAATGTGTTCGGAAGCGAACATGGGCTGCACCGCGTACTGTCCTTCGCGCTCGGGGTGGCCCTGCAGCATCATGAACTGGGTGTGGTCGGCGCCCGGCTCGTGCGGGGCCCGCGTGGTCAGGTAGCGCCGCATGAGCCGGTAGCCGGGACTGGAAACGATGTGGGGCAGGTCCGCGGACGACTCGTTGGCTGCCTTGACGATGACCTGGAGCGCGTCGAAGACGACCTTGGGAACACGGTTGCCCGCGTTCCAGACCAGGCTGTACCAGGGCCGGTCCCGGACCGCCTCGATTTCCCTCCAGGGAGTCGCCGTGCTGCCGGTGATGTCCCGGTAGAGCAGGTGCATGTCCGACACACCGGGATTGGGCCCGAAGAACCTCCAGTTGGGCGCCCGGAGAAGGCGTAGGGGTCCCCTCTCGAGGAGGTGGTCGAACCTCTGGTCGGGAAGCTGACCGGCTGCGGTGCTGACCAGCCACGTCGCGAGTCCGGTGGATACCGCCGCGTACACGGCACGCTGTCCGTTCATGTCCTGCTCCCCGGGACGATCAGCTCGGCAAGAGCCTTCGCGTGTGTCCGCTCCCCGACGATCCCGATATGGTTGGCGTCCTCACGCACGTGGTGCCGGCAGCGATCCGACAGCTCCAGCATCCGTTCCTGCGACGCCCGGTGCTTCACGGCACTGCGCGTGCCCTTCAGTGCCGTGACCACGTGCAACGGGACCGTCAGCTTCCCGAGGGGCGGGTAGGTGCGTGCCGCCATGTACTCCCGGTACGCGGTGGTCCATGTGCGCGGCAGGGCGTGGTACTCGGTGAGACTGTTCTTGATCTCCTCGGCATAGGGCTCGCGAAACGGTCCTATCGGACGCAGGATGTTGAGCCCGGCGGCAGCCCACAGGCATTCCAGCAGCAGCCGCTGCCGCGTCCACGAGTCGGAGGACTCGCCGACGATGGCCTGCAGGTCGTCGATGACCGTGGGATCCACCATCACCACGTGGGACAGCCCCGCGTCGCCGCGCGACCCGGCGTACGCGGCGGCCAGATACCCTCCGAGGGAGTGCCCCACCAGCACCACCGGCAGCCCGTCGAGGTAACGCTCGCGCAGTTGGTCGACTATCTGGAACTGCTCCTCCAGGGTGACCCCGGGCAGCGGGCTGCTGAGCCCGTGGCCCGGACGGTTGTAGCCCACGCAGGCCGCAGTCTCGGGCAGGTGCTCACGTACCCAGGCCCACTGCTCGTGCGGGAGGCCGAGGCCGTTGAAGAAGACGACTCCGAATGCGGCGCCCGACGGACGCCGGTGATCGACCTCGACCACACCGCCATCGACGCGAGGCATCGTGGAGAACGCCGCCATCCGCCGGCGCTTGCCGACGGTCCTCGTCCGTACACCGATCGCCCCACTGGCGACGCACAACCCCGCCACTCCGATGGCGAACTTCCGTTCGATCGACATCGTTCTCACCGTCGGCACTCCCATCCTCTCTCCTTCGGACACGTTGCTCTGCTGTGCGCACGCTCGCGCCCTACGGCCCGGCCGTCGTCCGGCAGCCGCCCCAGCCCGTTTGCGCGGAAACATCGCGTACTCGCCTTGCCATGGCGGTGGTTCGACCGGCCGGCACCGCAGAGACTGCTGACCGTCGGCGGGCCAGAGCAACGGCAGCCGGGTGTCCCGGACACACGCAGGCTGTCCGGGCTGGTCAGAGCCTTGTCCGCGGCACGTCCCGGACAGCCGGACATGGCGGAATTCCGCCGTTGCCCTGATGGCATGACCGCAGCAGGATGATGTTCATGGGGAACCTGGGGGAGGTATCACCGCACGATGCCCGAGACGCGGCCGGTTTCATCGAGTCGATGCGGCAGCTCAAAGAACGTTCCGGGCTGACGTATCGCGAATTGGAGGAGCGGGCCGCCCGACACGGTGACGTACTGGCGCGCAGCACGCTGGCCGACATCCTGAGGCGGACGAGCCTGCCGCGACCCGACGTACTGGCCGCGTTCGTCCGCGCCTGCGGGGACGGGCAGCAGGTCGGCGCCTGGCTGGACGCCAGGGACCGGATCGCCGCAGGGGTCGCCACCGTGCCTGCCGTGGCATCGGGCCCCGGGCCCGAGGCCACGACTCAACCGCGGACCGAGGGATCCGCGGCCCCCCAGCCACGCCGGACCAAGGGACGCGCGGTCGTCCTCGTGGCCTCACTCATGGTCCCGCCGCTCGCCTGGGGCGCCTGGGGGTTGCTCCACGACAGCTCCGATGATCCGGCCGCCGCTTTCCGGGCTCCCGCCGACGGCTGGGTCACCATCCACCCCGCCCATACGCCCGACCTCTGCCTGACCGACGGACGCGACCGGGACGGCGCCTACCCCAGCGCCGTCGCCGCCCAGCTCCCCTGCGCCCAGGCCACCGTGCCGCGCACCTACCTCGAACGGGCCGGCGGGAACTTCTACCGCATCCAGTGGCATCACCCCCAGGAGGGGAAAGGATGCCTGACGGTCATGAGCTCCGGCCCGGTCAAAGGCATGCTGGAGCCCCGGGACGACTGTGCCCGGGCCACCCTGTTCCGCGTTGAAGCCACCGCCGGTGACGGCAAGGGTTTCCGGCTTCGCCCGGCCAACAGCAGCATGTGCATCGGCATCGCCGACAACGACACCGCTGAGGGAGCCGAGGCGACCGAAGAACGATGTACGGGCGCGGCCGACCAGCGGTTCCTCATCCGGACGGGCTGACGGTCCGTGCCGAGCTCCACTGCGGTCCGGCCGCCTGGTCTGGGATCTCGGCGTGAAGCCACCGCTCGCCCGCCGCGGCACCGCACACGGCTCCGGGTCGTGGAGCGCGCGTTCGCTCGGACGTCAACGGGTTCTTCCGCGCATCGGTCCGTGGCCGGCTCCCGGCCCTCGCTCAGCAGGCCGAGATGCAGCGGACCGTCGAGGTCCCCGCCGACCACGGCTTTCCACCGGGCACGCGCGACGGGCTCGGCCTGTTCTGGGCACCGCTGTCCTGCGGCGGCGGCTACTGGGGGGCACAGCGGGGACGGATTCGGGTACATGGTGTGGCCTGCCACGACTGCGGACGGCGGGAGCACCGTCACGGTCTCATCGCGCAGCCGGCCAGGCGACGAAAGCAGCGCCGCGCGGCAGAAGGAAGTGGGCCCCGCCTCCGCCGTGTCGGCGAGCCGTGGGCTGTCAGCCGGCGGCCGGCAGGTCCGGGCGCAGCTCGGTTCGAAGCCGCTGGAACGCGGTCGGGAACGGCCGTTGTGGGAGGAAGGCCCTGATCTGCCGTGCACAGTCCATGGCACCGGTTGTGGTCGTGTCGCATTCGACGTCGTACAGGCCATGCGTATGGACACGCTGGAACTGCCGCGCCGCGAGGCCCGCCGGGCGGTCGCCCCGCGCTTGCTCACGCCGTTGCAGCTCGTCCAGCGAACACCGCACACCGACCAGGACGACGTCCGCCGGGCGGAAGAGCCCGAGGCAGTCCAGCAGACGCCACTCCTCGCTCAACACGTGATCCACCACGATGTCGTTGCCGGCCGCCGCCATCCCCGCGACCGCTCGGTGGTAGCCCAACCACGTGCGGCGCAGCACCTCGGGCAGTTCCTCCGCAGAGACGTCCCGGTGTGAGCGCATCGCGTGGAAGGCATCCACGGGCATGTGGAAGGACGGCTCGTCCAGGATCTGGAGCAGGGCCTTCGCGATGCTGGATTTGCCCGAACTGGACGTCCCGTTCAAGAAGATGATCCGGCCGCCGGCCGCCGGCGCAGGGACGGCGCGGTGGTCAGCCGCCTCGAGGACTGTCTCGTCACCGGTTCTGGGCACTCGGGCTCCTTCGTAGTCACCAATCGAGTCTGATCATCATCGCCGTCTTCCGGCGGGAGTGACAATGTCAATGACCGGCGAGCCGGGCATGACAGACCCCGGGTCCTGCAGTGGGGGCATGCCACACGAACAGCGCGGCGCGACCGTGGGCCAAGACGTCGAGATTCCGGTGCCGGCCGACGGTGAGACCTGGACGGTCGGCGCCGTCATACTCGATCCGCGCGGCCATGCCTTCGCTCGGAAGCGCAGCGCCGACCGGCGGCTTTTCCCGACTGCTGGCACATCGTCGGCGGTCATGTCGAGCCCGGCGAATCGTTGCCGGACGCCCTCGTCCGCGAGGTCCAGGAGGAGACCGGATAACGCCTGCGCCATTCCGGCGGCTCCTCGGGGTCAGTATCTGGACCGGCGACGACGGGTACGGAACACGGCACGAGGCCGACCATCTCGTCGACGTCGGCGCCCTGGATCATCCCGCTCCGGAACGGTCCAAGCACACCGCCTACGACGGGTTCGGCGCCGACGACCTGCCCCGCCATGACCCCGCCGTCCGGACACGGCAGGAAGCGGCCGGGGCCGCTCCTCGCCCCACCTGCTTGGTCCGTGAACTGTGTGAGGGGGGTGGGGATCGAAGAGCGGTCCTTGATCACCAGAATGTAGGTTCCGGCCATGACTGGTGACTGGCGGATGGACCGGATCGGGGCTGCGCTGAAGGGCGAGAACCCGACCGTGCTGCGACGGCTGACGTCGGGGTTCGCGGTGATCGGGGACGTTCAGTTCCTGCCGGGCTACTCGGTTCTGCTCGTGGACGTGCCGGAGGTGCAGCGGCTGTCGGAACTGCCGAAGGCCAAGCGGCTGTCGTTCCTGTCTGACATGGACCAGCTCGGTGAAGCGGTCGAGCGTGCCTGTCGGCGGCTGGATCCGGCTTTCCGCCGGGTCAATCTGGAGATCCTGGGGAACACGGACCCGTTCTTGCATGCGCATGTCTGGCCGCGGTTCGAGTGGGAGCCGGCCGATGTGGTGGCCAAGCCGGTGTGGCTCTATCCGCGTGAACGATGGAGCGACAAACGGTTCAGGCTCGGTCCGCAGCATGACGCGCTGCGGGATGCGATCGGCAGCGAACTGGACCAGCTGCGCTCGGGGACCTGAGTGTTGCGGGCCCGCCGACCGTCAGGTCGGCGGGCCAGGTGATCGGTGACGGTCAGCCGACGCTCACTGGAGGCGTCCGAGCGAAGTGATGTCGGTGACGCGGATGGTGATCGTGGGACGGGCGGCACCCTGGGTAGGCGAGCAGGGCGAACAGCGGACGGCGCGTGCCGTCGATGTACCGGTCCTGATCGTGAGGCGGCACATGGCGGAAGGTTTTTCACCGTGCTGCGTGGCGCCGGCGGCGCCACTTCTGGCACCAGGCCCGGCCCGCACCGGCGGTCTCGGTGGCCCCCCGGCTCAGTTGCCCCGCCAGATGTTGTCGAAGGCCGCCTGCTCGATGGTTTCACGTTGCCGTACGGCGGCCAGTTGTGTGACGGCGTCGTAGACGGTGCCCACGACAACGCCCTGGTCGTCGGTCAGTCCAGTGGACAGGGTGTCCGGCTGGTCGGTGACGCCCGCCGCGGCCGCCAGTCCGCGGAGGACGGGTTCGCCGGTGCTCCAGTGCTCGGCTGCCAGACGCAGCGCCGGGGCGTCCGGCGACGTCGGGTCAGCCCGGCGGAACGGGTTGCGCCGAGGACGGGCGGGTGCCACCAGCCCTTCCGCTTCGAGCGTGGCACGGTAGCGGGCGGCGAGGTCCCGGCCGCGACGCCGCAGCCAGTCCCCCACGGTCTCGTACGGTTCCTGCCGCAGGAGCGCCGACGCGGCTTCCCGCAGCAGGGGATCGTCGATTTCCGGCGGGGCGCCGGGCACGACCCGGTCGTCCTCGATGGTGACGGCGTGGGAGTCGACGAGGTCGATCAGTTCGGCTCCCGCCAGAGCGAGCGAGAGGTCCCCCTGTTCCACGCCGGGGTTGCTCTCCGGTCCGGCGGCAACGATCGCGAGGTCCCGGGCGGTGGTCATGTGCGGCTCCAGATGTGGCAGGGCGATCATGGCCGGCTGAGCCGTTCCGGCTCAGTGCGTCGGCCGGTGACCGAGCGGCGGAGGGGACTGGGGCATTCAACCACTCCCCCGACACGGTAAGCACGCGCGGAGGGCTGGGCTCGTCGCGGGACAGGCGCTCCGGCGCGGAGCGCGCGCGACACGGACCGCCGCCCCTCGACAGAGGCTCGCCCGCGCGTCGGCGTCACGGAGGTACGCCGTCACTCCGCAACCGACCGCGCGTGCACAGCCACCCGGCGCTTCGCCACACGGCGGCACCGGCCGCCGGACAGGCACGCCCGCTGCCGTCCCGTACGAAGCCGCGACCCGGATCGCGTACTGCTCGCCGCGTCCCACGACGAACCGCTCGTCCTCCAGCGTGCCGTCGACGGGCGGCGAGGCCCTGACGGGCGTCCTCTCTGCGGGAGGGGCGGTCTCCACGCGGCATAGCATGTCCGGCATGGAGCTGCGTCAGGTGCGGTACTTCGTGGCGGTAGCCGAAGAGCTCAACTTCGGCCGGGCCGCCGAACGGCTCCTGATCGCCGGTCCGTCCCTGTCCCAGCAGATCAAGGCTCTGGAACGGGATCTCGGCGTGCGGCTGTTCGACCGCGACCGCCGCTCGGTGTCGCTCACCACCGCCGGTGCGGCGCTGCTTCCGCGTGCGCGTGCCCTGTTGGAACAGGCCGACGGCTTCCGGCACGAGGCACGTCGGTTGTCAGGTTCGGAGCCGATCCGAATCGGTTACGTCAACTGGGTCCCGGCGGACCTCCTCGCCCGTACGTCGTCCGTGGCGCAGGTGCACGTCGACGCGTGGGTGGCGCCCTCGCACACCCAGGCCGGGCGGGTCGCCGACGGCAGCCTGGACCTGGCCGTGTGCTGGGTGCGGACGGGCGATCTGGAGAGGCTCGGCCTGCGCTCCAGGCTTGTCGGCGCCGACCGGCTCCACGCCCTCGCGCCGGCGGGCGACACCGGCGACGTGGCCGCCCGGGACACCCTCGTCCTGCTGGACGACGACACCATCTCCTGGTCGTCGTGGAACGCGTACGCCGAGCGGTTGGCCCGGGACACGGGGGCACGCGCGATGCGCATCTCCGACAACGGCATCACCGGGCCCGCGTTCTACGACCACGTCCGCCGCACCGGCCGCCCGGTCGTCAACTCACCGAAGGGGCAGACCGCTTCGATCCCCCCTGACCTGGTCCGGCGTCCCGTCGTGGCGCCCGAGATCCACTGGACCTGGTCGCTCGTGTGGCGTCGGAACGACTCCCGCCCCGAAGTCACCGGCGTGGTCGACGCCCTGTGCGACGACGTGGGAGACCTGGGCCTCGACGGACCCGACGTCTGGCTCCCCGAGGGCGACCCGTACCGGCGTCGGCCGTCCGAGGCGCGCTGATGTCGGCGTGAGTTCCGCGCATGACGCTTCGTACCCGTCCGCCCGGCCGGGAGGGGCGGGGTCCGAGCAGCGCCAGGCAGTTGTCCCACAGCGCTTCGAGCAGTTCGATGAGCGACCGCGCAACGTCGAGAATCCTGCTTCCGGCATCGCTCGTGCGCACCGAGCGTGGAGCGTACGGCCATTCGTCTGTCACCTCGAGGGCGGAACAGCCCGTGCGGGAGCGTCAGTCGAGCCTGGTCACCTGGTAGTGGGTGAGGTACCACCGGGCGTCGTCGCGCTTGAGGACGACGCTGAGAGTGACATGAATGCCCGGCTTGTCGGTGAAGGTGAAGTCCACCGCGAGATACCCGAGGAGAGCGTCGTCCGCGAGGCTCCGGGTCTCGAGCAACGAGTACTCGGCCACCAGTCCGCGGGGCTGAGAGTCGTAGTACCGGGCGACGCCTTCGCGGCCGACGCTGTAGGGGTGGAGTCCCTGGAAGATGGCGTCCTCGGTGAAGAGCGCCGCGACCTTCTCCGGTTCGTGCGCGTCGACCGCGGACTTCCACCGGTCCATGACGCCGCGTACGACGGCTTCCTGCTCCGCTGTTCTGCTCATCGCTGAATCCTCTCGTCGGGACGGGGTGGAGGTCACGCGGCGGGGGCGGCAGGCCCCGGGTCGTTGGGGTGCGGCTGTACGGCGGTCACGTCGGCGGTCATCCAGGGCCACAGGGGCAGGCTGCCGATGACGTTCTCGCGCAGATCCGCCTCGTCCTTCGCGCGCCACAGACCGATGCTGTGACGCTCGCCCACCGGCCGCCACAACCGGACGAGGTGACCGCTGCGGGCCAGTTCCCCCGCCCGGGCCGACTCGGCCGCGCGGCGCCGGTCGACCTCGGCGGGGTCCGTCCCCTCGGGCACGGTCGTGGTGAGTACGACCAAGAACTCGTCCATCGTGTTCCTCCTGAGCCTGAGTGAGCGGGTCGCCTGCCGTGAGCCGTGCCTCGCCGGTGCTCCCTGGACACATGGTCGGACAGCCGTCGCGGGGCAGCGAGGCGTGTCCGATCACGCGCTCCGCCGCAAGGCCGCCGGCTGCTCGCCGACGGCGGAGTGTCCCGGGACGGACGACCGTTCGGCTGTCCGGGGCGACCGTACATTCGCGCCCGCCTCCTTCATGAACCGCTGCATGACGGCTTTCCTCCCTGCTGGGAGGCTCAGGCTCCCACCGCAGGTCAGAGCCTTGCCGGCCGACAGTCGGGGCGGGGAGCCCTGAAATGGGACGACCGGTCGTCTGGTTGTAGCCCGCGACCGGCCGATGAGCACGGGCCGGCAACATCACCCCCACTTGAGAGCGAAGAAGGACATCATGAGCAACTACGCCAAGAAGGTCGCCGTGATCACCGGCGCGTCCCAGGGCATCGGCGCCGCGCTGGCCGAGGCGTACCGCAAGCACGGGTACGCCGTGGTCGCCACCTCGCGGACCGTCGCCGTCGTGGACGAGCCGGACTTCGTGACCGTCCGGGGCGACATCGCCGACCCGGCCACGGCCGAGCGCGTCGCCGCCACCGCGATCGAACGGTTCGGCCGCATCGACACCCTGGTCAACAACGCCGGACTCTTCGTCGCCAAGCCGTTCACCGCGTACACGCGGGAGGACTTCGACGCGGTCACCGGAGTCAATCTGACGGGGTTCTTCCGTCTGACGCAGCTCGCCGTCGAGCAGATGCTCCGTCAAGGCGGCGGCCACGTCGTGCAGGTCACCACGAGCCTGGTCGACCACGCCCTGTCCGCCGTGCCCTCGGTGCTGGCCTCGCTGACCAAGGGCGGCCTGCAGTCGGCCACCAAGGCGCTGGCCATCGAGTACGCCTCCGAGGGCATCCGCAGCAACGCGGTCGCCCTGGGCGTCATCAAGACCCCGATGCATTCGGAGGAGAACTTCGACACGTTCGCCGCCCTGCACCCGGTCGGGCGGATGGGCGAGATCAGCGACATCGTCGACGCCGTGCTGTTCCTGGAGAACGCGCCGTTCGTCACCGGCGAGGTGCTGCACGTCGACGGTGGTCAGAGCGCCGGTCACTGATCGGCGGGGGGGGGGGGGCGCCCGGGGCCCCCCCCCCCCCGGGCCGGCCCAACCCCCCGTAACCCCCGCGGGCGGCCGGGTGCCCGGGCACCAAA
>NZ_JBICWF010000003.1:0-417414 GCF_043199595.1 Streptomyces sp. NPDC048584 | reverse complement strand
ACTGGGGCCCGGGTGGTTTGTGGCTCTATCCGGCGGGTTGTGCCCCGGGGGGGGGGGGGCCCGCGGGGGGGGTGGGGGGGGGGGGCGCGGGGGGGGGGGGGGGGGGCGCCCCCGGGCCCCCCCCCGCCCCCGGTGCCGGACAACCCGCCTTCTCGCCCCTGGCGGGACCGGTACCCGTTCACCGTCGTCGGATTGCCGATGTGTTGGGGCGTCTCCCCCTGTTCACACTGTTCACATGTCGAGGACGATGTCGTCGTCCGGTCGGGCGCAGCAGATCAACGCCTCGCCGGGGGGCGGAGATTCGAGCGGTTCGGGCTCGTAGGCGACCGTGCCGGACAGCAGCGGTGTGGTGCAGGTGTGGCATAAGCCGGTACGGCAGCTCCAGCGGGTGGGGACGTCGCAGGCTTCGGCGAGTTCGAGCAGGCTGCGTCGGTCGTCGGGGAACGGGGTGGAGATGCCGCTGCGGGCGAACGACACCTGGGGTCCCGTACCCGGCGCGCCCGCAGGCCGATGGGGCGATACGGCGGACTGCGGGGTGACGCCCGGGTTCGTGGAAGGCAGGGGGGAGAAGGCTTCGACGTGGATACGGCCTGCCTCGATACCCGCGGACTCGAGGGCCTGCCGCATGTCCGCCATGAAGGCGGCGGGTCCGCAGAGGTAGGCGCTGGCGTCGGCGGGCAGGGACAGGGCCGTCAGAATGTCCGCGGTCAGCCGTCCGTGCGAGAAGTCACCGCCGTGTTGTTCTCTGCGTACGGCCGAGCTGTAGTAGATGTGCTCGTGCCCCTGCGGGAGTGCGGTGAGCAGGTCGTGGGCTTCCGCGGCAAGCGGGTGCTCCTCGGGGCGGCGGGCGCCGTGTATCCACCAGACCTCGCGTTCGGGGTGGTGGGCGGCAAGATCGTGGAGCATGGCCAGCACCGGCGTCAGACCGATACCGGCCGAGACGAGAACCACCGGCTCACTGCCGTCCGTCAGCACGAACTCGCCGCGGGGCGCCGCGGCGTCGAGCAACTCCCCCGGATGCGCCCGCGTGGTCAGGTAGCCGCTCACCGTGCCATGGGGTTCGTGTTTGACACTGATCCTGTACCGTCCGTCGACCGGCGTCGAGGACAGGGAGTAGCTGCGTACGGGCGCCGGCTGTGCGACCGAGGGAAGCCGCAGTGTGAGGTACTGGCCGGCCCGGACTTCCGGCAGGGGGGTTCCGTCGGGCGAGCTGAGATACAGGGAGGTGACGAAGGAGTTCTCGGCGACCACCTCGTCCACCTGCAGGGGGCGGAAGCCCGTCCAGGTCGGGTCGGCGGCCGCCGTGCCGCGGTCGGCGTCGGCCAGCAGGTCGTGGAAGGAGTTTCGCCACCCGGGGCTCAGGGCGGGTATGGACAGGGCGAGGCGGAGCTCGTCGGGGTCTCGCCGGGGCAGGTAGAGCAGGGCGTCGGCGTCGGCCACACTCAGTGGACCCGGTCCCGTGCGTGTCTTCGTGATCGGGTCACCGGCCTGGATGTGGCCCTCTCGAATCACCCGCATGTAGAAGCCGGGCCGGTGGTGACTCACCAGTAGGGCGGGCAGTTCGGGCTCCCCCACACGCATCCCGACGCGGTAGCAGGTGACTCTGGGCTGGGTGACCTCGAACTCCGCCTCTCCGATGGCGTAACGGTCGCCGATGCACACTTCGGCGTCGCCGAGGCCGTCGACGGTCAGATTTTCACCGAAGTCACCGTGGACGAAGTCGTTTCGGCGGAAATACTCCTGCCAGTACCGGTAGGACTGCACCTGGTAGACGAGGACGGCGCGCTGTTCACCGCCGTGTCCCGCCCGGTCGCCCTGTCCGTCACCGTCGATATTGAGGCGGCGGACCATCACCGGGCCCGAGACCGGTTCCTTCCATACGCCGGTGTGCACCGTCCTGCCCTGCCAGGACACGTCCTGCGGCATTCCGACGTTCACCGACAGCAACGAGGGCATGAACCTTCTCCTCTCCGGCGCCGGGTTCACTCGCCACCGCATCCACCATCGTTTCGCGGGTGAGCCTCTGGTGCATCCGGGTTGCCACATGCGCGGCGTCCGGCCGGGTGCGCCGGCGTCCGCGGGTGCGCCCGGGTGAGTCGGGCGCTCCGATCGCGATCCGCACGGCGGGCACCACGCCATGCCCGGCATGGCCCGCCGGTACGGTCTCGTCCTCGCCGGACGACAGGCGAACAAGCGGGTCGACCGGCATGCCCCGGAGTGTTTACGGGACGCCGTCAGGAGTCTTCGGCGCGGGAGAGCAGCGGGGCACGTGTGGCGGTGACCCTGAGGAAGTCGAGTTGTTCCGCGGAGCGTGTTCCGGCGGCCGCGGTATAGGCGACGATCCTGAGGTCTGATCCGGGCACGGTGAGGATGTCGCAGTCGAGGGAGATCTCCCCCACGGAGGGATGGGTGATGGTCTTGCGGTCATGGCCGAGTGCGCCCGCGCCGCCCTGCGACCAGAGCCGCGCGAAACGAGGACTGCGGGTGGTGCACTCCTGGATGAGTCCGCGCAGGCGGGGGTCGTCCGGGAAGGTGCCCTGTGCGGTACGCAGATCGGCGACGAGGGCAGCCTCCATGGCTTCCTGACCACGTTCGGACTGAGGCAGCCGGCCGGTGGGCTCGGGCAGGAACGTCTCGAGCACCAGGTTGCGCTGTTTCGCGGGGGGCTGCGCGGGCTCTCCGAACAGTGCGGCCCACAGCCCGGTGCACGTGATGAGTGTCCAGTCCGCGGCGAAGACGGCCAGCGCCTCGCGGGCGAGGGCGGCGAGCAGGCGTTGCACGCTGGGCGGGACGTGGACGGAGATGCGGCCGGATCCCGGCAGGGGAAGGTGTGCGAGGCGGTAGAGGTGATCTCGTTCGGACGCTTCCAGGTGAAGTGCGCGGGCCAGTGCCGCGGCGACCTGCTCGGAGGGGCGGCTGGCGCGTCCCTGTTCCAGGCGGACGAGGTAGTCCACGGAGAGACCGGCGAGTGCCGCGAGCTCCTCGCGGCGCAGGCCCGAGGCTCGGCGTCTGCCCGTGGCCGGCAAGCCCACGTCGGCAGGTGCGAGCCGGTCGCGCCAACGACGCAGTGCGGTGCCCAGATGGTTCTGTTCCTCGGTCACCGTTCCAGTATCACCGCCCCGCGCGAGGTGAGGGTGGTACTGCCGTTCCTACCGTTGTCCATGGCACTGGTTCCGGCCCTCGCACCGGCCGACAGTGGTCGTGGCAGGCCGTGTGAGTCACTGTTCGTATCGATTCTCTCAGGAGCACATCGTGTCCAATGAATCCCCGCAACCTCAGGAAATCGTCATCGTGACCGGGGCGTCGACCGGGATGGGGGCGGCCACCGCGCGGGAAATGGCCCGCCGCGGATTCCATGTCCTTGCCGGCGTGCGCCGCGACAGCGACGGCAAGGCGCTCCGCGCCGCCGGCATCGAGCCGGTGATCCTCGACATCACGAACCCGGAGCACATCGCGGCGCTGGTGGCACGCATCGACGGCGACCCGCACAACCGCGCCGTGCGGGTGCTGATCAACAACGCCGGTCTGCCTTGCGCCGGACCGGTCGAAGTGGTGCCGCTCGACGAATGGCGGCGCGTGTTCGACGTGAACGTCTTCGGGACCGTCGCGCTCACCCAGGCGCTGCTTCCCGCGCTGGTGCGCGGCAAGGGCCGTGTCGTCAACATCAGCTCGATGAACGGCAAGGTGTCCATGGCCGGCTACGGCGTGTACGCCAGCAGCAAGCACGCGGTGGAGGCGCTGAGCGACGCCCTGCGCAGCGAACTGGCACCGTACGGGGTGCAGGTGGTGATCGTGGAGCCGGGCGGCGTCAAGACCGAGATGGCCCGCGTCGGACTCGCGGGCCTGAGTGACCTCACGGCTCGGATGACCCCGGAGCAGAAGGAGCGCTACGGCGCTCTGACGCAGGCGATTCCCTCCCACGTCGCCGCGTTCACCAAAGCCGGCGCGACCTCCGACACCGCGGCTCGGACGATCGCCAAAGCCGCGACCGCCCGCAGGCCCCGCACTCGCTACACCATCGGCGCGGTGACCGCCTTCCTCATCCGCGCCTCCAGCCTCCTTCCCGACCGGGTGTTCGACCGGATGACGATGTCCGACCTGCGCAAGCACTACCCGAAGACGGTCAGGTACGGCCGGACCACCACGGGACATCACGCGTAGTCGCGATGGGTCCGGCAGTCCGGGCTTCCCCGGACACGGTGTGGCCCGGGGACGGCTGCCGAAGATCTGCGGGTCTCGGTCTCGCTCACGTGGGTGTCGCGGTGGGCCCGGGCTCCGGGATGCACCTGTTCGGCGTAGGGATTACGCTGGGTTCTTGTGTCTTGATCCTCCGACCCGATGCGCATTCCTTTGTGGAGAGAAGGTGCATGCAGATGGCGAGGATACTTTTCGTGGTGTCCGGTGCGACGTACTGGGTGCTCAAGGACGGTACGCGGTACGCGACGGGTTACTGGGCCGAGGAATTCGCGCTCCCGTACAAGAAGTTCACCGAGGCGGGGCACGAGGTCGTGGTCGCCACACCGAACGGTGTGACGCCCAATGTCGACATGATGAGCCTGCGTCCCTCCATGGCCGGAGGTGAGGAGGGGGCTCTTGAACTGGAGTCGATCATCCGTTCCGCCGAAGTCATGCGCCGCCCGCTGAAGTTGTCGGACGTCCGCTTGGAGGACTACGACGCGGTCTATCTGCCCGGTGGTCATGGCCCGATGTCGGATCTGTGGCTGGACGCGGACGCCGGGCGGATTCTCACTGCGCAGCTCGCCTCGGGCAAGCCGTTGGCGATCGTGTGCCACGCCCCCTCGGCCCTGCTGGCCACGAGGATCCACGGGGAGTCGCCGTTCAAGGGCTACCGGGTCACGGGTTTCACCAACGACGAGGAGGAAGCCGTAGGGCTGGCGGCCAAGGCACCGTGGTTGCTGGAGGACGAGCTCAAGGACAAGGTCGGCGTCGAGTTCAGCCGTGGCCCCATGTGGGAGCCGTACATGGTGGAGGACCGCAATCTGATCACGGGGCAGAACCCGCACTCGGCCGATGTCCTCGCGGGCCGGCTACTCGAAGTCCTCTCCTGAGCACGGGAGTTATCGCCCTCAGGAAGGTGGTCCGGCGGGCCGGATCAGGTGCGCAGGGTGACGCCGAAGCGGGTTCTCATCCGGCGTAGTTCCCACAGGGAGACGGCGGTCACCGTCAGCGGGCCGCCCAGGGTGGAGCAGAGCTGGACGAGCGGTGGGCCGGGTGGCATGCCGTCGCCGATCAGGCTGAAGGCCGCGAACACCCAGACCAGTGTGAGGGTGAGGACGGGCGGCAGCATCGGGTGGACCTGGGCGCTGTTGAAGGCACTGCGGGCCGAGTACAGCGACGCCATGAAGAAGAAGGGGAAGCCCCACACGATCACGACCAGGGAGGCGACGGCGAGGACGTACTCCCACCAGTCCTTCCCGTCGTCGGCGTTGACCGTCATGGCCGTGAGGGCGAGGACTCCAGCGATCACGATCAGCGCCAGCACGTACCAGCCGACCGCCTTGAGCGGGGTACGCAGCCGGGAGCGGAGATGCGGCCGCAGGTGCGGGGGTGCGTAGTAGATGAATCCTACGATCACCAGGGGCGCGGCGATGATCAGCACGAACGGGGCGACGAGCAGCTGGGCGGCACCGCCGTACGCCGCGTCCTCCCAGCGGTCCGGGTCCACATTGTAGGCGAGGATCAGGGCGATGGTGGCGGCGGCGCCGAGTATCGTGCGGGCCAGCTGGACACGGTCCACGGTGCGGTCTTCGATCCGGCCGGCGCCGTCCTGTGCGAAGAGCCTGGTGGCGGCGCGGTGCGCGGAGCGGAGGATCGCACCGACGAGCCCGAAGGGGGAGACCAGCGACAGACAGCCGCGGCGGCGCCTGACGGCGGGCCTGGTGGGCTGGGGCCCGTAGGGGTACGGCGGCTGGTTCGGGTACGGGCCGGCCGGCATCGGTGGTGCCGGAGGTCCGTACGGGCCGCCCTGGGGTGGTCCGTAGGGCGCGCCCCAGCCCCCTTGGCCTCCCGGGCCGCTGCCGCCCTGCTGACCTGGGCCGTTCCCCGGGCCCCATCCCCCCGTAGCCATGCCGCTCCCCCGTTCGCTTTCGGCCGGTCACTGTGTGTGCCGTCGCGCCACGGCGAGTGTAGTGGCACATCGGGTGGGTGAGACCCTGCTCGTCGCCCGTCCCACCGGACGGGCGCCGCTGCCCGGTTCCGGCAATGTGGCGGTGCGCCAGGTTGCCGACCCGGGTGCCTGCCGGTCGGTGACGTGGCTCCGTATGGTTCCCGGCGACGTGCGCAGCCGTGCGTCCCACGGCCGGTCCGCCGCCGCGACTCTCCTCCCCCTCTCCCCGAAATGAACCGCCATGCCGTCCCCAGACGACCCCCGCCCGTCCTCTCCCCCGCCTTCCGACCTCGTCGACGAGGTCATCACCCGTTTCGACGCCTACGCCCGGGCGCGGGCGGCGCGTGACAGCCTCCTGCCGGCGGCGCGCAGCACCCCGCGCCATGAGCAGCACGCCTTCGAGAGCCTTCAAGTCGCCGTCACGCGGCTGCGCAACAGCCGCCGCTAGGTTCCCTGCGGGTCCTGGACGGATGTCAGGGGCCGAGGTGGCCGGGGGGCACCGAGCCCTACTCGTACGCCAGGTCGCCGGTGCGTCCGGCGGCGATCAGCCGCATGACCTGGCGTTGAGCAATGGCTGATCAGTCGAGTGGCCAATTCGTCAGCTTCATGGGGTTCAGCATCAACCACACGCTCGTGACGCGTTCATCACTGACGTCGAAGGTGGCCAACCCGTACCGACGCCCCTCGTCCCGGAGAATGTATCCGAGACCGTCTGCGGTGTCGCGTCGCTCGAAACGCAGGGCCGGCTGCTTGCGCATCACTCCCATGAGCCACCGGGCCACATGATCGGAGCCGCGGATGACCTGAGGTGCCGCATTGACGAAGCCGCCGCCGTCCACGCGTAGTTCGACGTCCGGAGCCAACACGCGGAGCAACTCCTCGATGTTCCCTCCGACAGTCGCGCCACGGAACGCCCGGACAACCTCATCATGCTGGTGGGGAGAAACCTGAGCGCGTCTTCCCCGTCGAACGTGGCGGCGCGCGGACGTCGCCAACTGCCTCGTCGCCGCCGCTGAACGGCCTACGACATCAGCGATCTCGTCGAACGGGACACCGAACACATCATGCAGCACGAACGTCACTCGCTCTGCCGGCGTCATGGACTCGAGGACCGTCAGCAATGCCATGCTGACGGCATCATCGAGGGTGACCCGTTCGAGCGGGTCAGCGGCGAGAGGACCGGCGTTCAGCGGTGCCTTCGCCGTGTCCGCGAAGAGGTCCGCCGGAACCGGCTCCGGCAGCCATTGTCCGACGTACGTCTCCCGTCGTGCCCGCGCGGAACCGAGCAGGTCGAGCGAGATGCGGCTCGCGACCCGCGTCAGCCATGCCGCGGGCGCGGCAATGGCTTCGCGCTTCTCGGGCTCAAGGCGGTACCACCTCACATATGTCTCCTGCACGACGTCCTCGGCATCGGCCAGGGTGCCCATCATGCGAAAGGCCAGCGACAGCAGACGATGCCGCTCCGCCATGACCGAATCGAGAGCCGGTGATTCTTCACGCCCGGCTCGACCGGATTCGGCGGATTCGGCGGATTCGGCGGATTCGGCAGGAAGACCTTCCGACATGGGGCACCCTTTCCCATGGGAGCGCAGCACGCGTGAACTATCGGCACATAGTGGAACGTCGCCGCATCCTTCTACTTTCGCATTCAGGCGGTGGGGATCCCGGCGATCGGGTACCTCACAAGGCCTTTCCGGTACGCGCCGCGCGGAACCATGGCCCCGCGGGCCTCCTGTCCGTCCACGGTCACGACCTCACGGCCGTCTCCGCGGTCCGCCAGAGTGGCGCGGAAGAGATCGTCGAGGTAGAAGCGGTCGGGTCCGGCGATCTCGACCGCACTTCCCGGCTCCAGCGTCGTGACAGCCTCGGCGAGGAGTTCGACGACCTCGTCCAACTCCACGGGCTGGATGAACGACCTCGGAGCGAGAACCTTCCCGTCCACGGTGTGCTGGTCGGCGAGGACAGGAATATAGCCCTGGAACTGGGTGGCCCGGATGATGGTGGCGGGGATCGGACCGGATCGTACGGCCTTCTCCTGCGCCACCTTGCCGAGGTAGTACCCGATCTCGGATGCGTCTCCTTCGCCGACGCCGACGATGGAGAGCACGATGTGATGACGCACACCTGCCCGCCTGCCCTCCGCGGTCAGGTTGTCGATCGCTCCCTCGAAGAACGAGATCGCCCCCTCCGCGTCGAAGCGGGGGGTGTTGAGGACGTTCACGATGGTGTCGACTCCGACGAGAGCCTGGGCGAGCCCCTTGCCCGAGATCACGTCGATCCCGTCCTCGAGTCCTCCCGGGACCACCTCGATGCCCTTGGCTTCCAGGTTGTCTGCGAGGCGGGACCCCACACGGCCGCGCCCACCAGCGATGAAAACCTTCATTTCCTCACTCCGTTCCGGGGCGCCAGTCGCCACCCTCACCGATATGACGACGCAGGCCGGAAGAATGTGAGGCGGCGGAGCAGGCTTGCGACAGGAGTGACTCAGGCCATGAGCGAGGCCGGCGGTGGCCGATCAAGGTCGCAGGACACCGCGCGGCTTCTCCGGGCGCCGCCGCGGAGGCCCTCTGCGGGACCGGATGGTCGGGATGCCCCGGACGAGCGGCTCGAGACCCTGGCTCCCGTGCACGGTCGCGCCGAAGGTGCCCGGAGACAGCGGCGCCTCACGCGTCCTGGCCGGTCTCCGCCGCTGTCAGGTCGGCGAGTCGTTGTGCGGTGGTGAAGTGGGGCGTGAGGCGGGTCTTGGTCAGGGCGAAGGAGGTGCCGGTGGCGGTGTCGGCGTACACGTAGCTGCCACCGCCGCCGATCCAGCCGAAGGCGGTGGGCGTCTCGTCCGGCCGGGTGCCGAGGCGGCCGAGGGGATAGCCCAGGGCCAGCCGGGCGGGGTTGCCGAAGATCTGGTCGGTGCCTTCGAAGGCCACCGTCGTCAGCTCTTCGAGCCTGCGTGCGTCGATGAGCCGGCCGTCGAGCAGCGCGGCGTTCATGGCGGAGATGTCCCGGGCGGTGAAGGTGCCGACCGAGGGGATGTCCGCTTGCAGGATGTCGTGGTCGTTGGCCATGGCCGCGGTCGGTCGCCTCTCCCAGGGCGCGAGGATGGATTCGCCGTCGGGTGGGGCCGCGGCGTCCTCCAGGTGGGCCAGCCGGGGCAGTTCGGTCGGGGGCACACCGAAGTACTGGCCGCCGTCGAGGCCCAGGGGCTCGGTGACGCGCTCGCGCAGGAGCTGACGCATCGGCTTGTCCGTGGCCCGGCGTGCGATCTCGCCTACGAGGAAGCCGTAGGTGTAGGAGTGGTAGCCCGTCCGTGTTCCGGGCTGCCACAGCGGTTCGGCGTCGGCGATCGCGGCGCAGACCCGCGGCCAGTCGGTCAGGTCGGCGGGGCCGATGCCGCGTGGCATGGCCGGTACTCCGGCCGAGTGGGTGAGTACATGGCGAAGAGTCGTGGCCGCCTTGCCGTGGGCGGCGAACTGCGGCCAGAGGTCGGCCACCGGTGTGTCGTATCCGATCTCCCCGTTCTCGACGAGCAGGTGGGCGATCAGTGACGTCATGACCTTGCCGGCGGAGAAGCTGAAGAACGGGGTCCGCGGGGTCACCTCGCGCCCGGTCCGGCCGTCGGCGACTCCGGCTACGGCGTCGACGACGAGAACGCCGTGGTGGTGCACGGCGACCTGCAAGCCGGTTTCGGCACCGGTGTCGACGAGTTCGTCGAGGACACTCTGGACCCTCTGCTGCGTTGTGGGCATCCGCGTCACCGGCTCGGCCAGGTGTAGCGGGTCTGGCTGGACTTCAGCAGCTTGCCGAAGGCGAATCCGACGGTGGGCGTCACTCGGTACAGTCTGACGTCGCCGGTGATGACGGACTCCCCCAGTCGGTGCCAGGTGCCCTCGGGGCTGGTGAGATGAGCACCGTACTTCCGTTCGAAGTCGGTGACGGCCCGTCCGCGTTCGGAGCCGTCCTCCACCACGGATGCGCTGCCCTCGATGACGATGTCCATGCCGCTCAGGGTGTTCGTGCCGGTCGTCAGCGCGCAGTGGGGGTTGCGGTCGAGGTTGTGTGCCTTGCGCTCGTGGCCGCCCGTGGTGAAGCACAGGCCGTCGAGGCTCCAGGCCGCCAGCAACGGCGTCACGTGCGGGCGGCCGTCGGGCCGGACCGTGGACAGCCAGAACACCTCGGCCTGACGGAGGGCCGCCAGCGCCGACGCCCACGGTGTCGCCTGCGCGCCGGGGGCCGAGAACGACCCCAACATGACGTCCGGTTCACTGCCCGGCATGGTGTCACGCCCCTCTCCATCGTGTGCCCTGCCGGCCCATCATGCCCTCCATGTGGTGTCATCCGCCGCTATTGACGATCTCCGCGGTCGTTGCCATGTGCGGTCGCGTCCGCTCGTTCCGGCCGGCGGCCGGAACGTGACGTGGCTTCGGTGGGTGGTACGGCATAGTCGGGGGCCGGAACCGGCCCCGCGAGGAAGCAGGAGTGAGTACCCATGGCGATTCAGCGGATGGACAACGTGGCCATCGTCGTCGGCGATCTGGAGGCCGCTGTCGCCTTCTTCACCGAGCTCGGCATGGAGCTGGAGGGCGAGGCGTTGATCGAGGGAGCCACGCCGGACCGGATGCTCGGCCTCGACGGGGTTCGCAGTGCCGTCGCGATGATGCGCACCCCGGACGGGCACGGCAGGCTGGAGCTGACGAGGTTCCACTCACCCGAGGCGGTCACCGCAGGGCCGCTCGACCCGCCCCCGCACACGCTGGGCCTGCACCGTGTCATGTTCGCCGTCGACGACATCGACGACACCATCGCCCGCCTGCGCGGTCATGGCGCCGAGCTGCTCGGTGAGGTGGCGCAGTACGAGGACCTCTACCGCCTCTGCGACCTTCGTGGGCCGTCGGGGATCATCCTCGCTCTGGCCGAACGGATCGGCTAGGTTCTCCCGCCGCTTCGGCGCCGGGTCGACCCCTGGCCGCTAAATCTTAATTTAGGAAATATTATTGACGCGCGGCGGTGCCCCCTGCAGGATCCTGGCAAACAACCGCAGGCGTGCGGCTGTTGACCGGGCCCGCGGCGCGATCACCGCTCGCGGCAGGGACGGGTCGCACGCCTGATCGGACAGCGAAGGATCCGATGTGAAACGACATCTCACCGTCCTGCTGGCTCTGCTGACCGGCTTGCTGGTCGCACAGGCTCCCGTCCAAGCCGCTCCCCCGGCCGGTGACGAGGCCGCCGCGGCACCGGCGGGAGCCCGGCAGATGCTGAGCCCGACGCCGTACATGGGCTGGAACACGTACTACGCCCTGGGCGGCGATCCGACCGAGGCGGAGATCAGGTCGACGGCCGATTTCCTGGTCAGCAGTGGTCTGCGCGACGCCGGCTACAAGTACGTCTGGATCGACGGCAACTGGGCGGCCCCGACTCCGCGCAGCTCGGCCGGCGACCTGGTGCCCAACCCCGAGCAGTTCCCCAACGGGCTGAAGCCGCTGGTCGATTACATCCACGCCAAAGGGCTGAAGGCGGGCATCTACACCGACGCCGGTCCCTACATTCCTGGCAAGTGCGGTCTGGGCAGCCACGGTCACTACCAGCGTGACGCGGATCGGTTCGCCGCCTGGGAGTTCGACGCGGTCAAGGTGGACTACCTCTGCGGGATCGCCGCGGACCTCGACCCGAAGACGGTGTACACCGAGTTCGCGAAGGCGCTGCGCAACAACTCCAGTCGGCGCCCCATGCTCTTCAACCTCTGCAACCCGGTGACCTCTCCGGACTGGGGCGACTACCCGGAGGAGCAGCAGTCGACGCACTCCTGGTCGTACGCGCCCGGGATCGCGCAGTCCTGGCGGACGTACACGGACGTCGGTTTCGTCGGCGAGATCAAGTTCAAGGACGTGCTGCGCAACTACGACGCGAACGCGCGGCACCCGGAGGTCGCCGGGCCGGGGCACTTCAACGACCCCGACTACCTCGGTCCCGAACTCGGGATGAACGACGAGGAGTTCCGTACGCAGATGAGCCTGTGGTCGGTGGCGGCCGCACCGCTGGTGATCGGCAGCGACATCCGTGAGCTCAGCGAGACCTCGCTCGGCATCCTCCAGGACCGCGATGTCCTCGCGATCAACCAGGACACCGCCGGCGTCCAGGCCGTACGTGTCGGCCCTGCCGGTACGACGGAGACGTGGGTGAAGCGGCTGGCGAACGGTGACCGTGCGGTGCTGCTGCTGAACCGCGGTGACAGTCCGGCGACGCTCACCACGAGTGCCCGGTCGGTCGGGCTGTCCGGGAAGCGGTTCGCCCTCGAGGACGTCTGGACCGACCGGGTCACCGAGAGCGCCGGCACCATCAGTGCCGCCGTCCCCGCCCATGGCGCGGCCCTGTTCCGGGTCGGCCGGGCGACGGGCAAGCCCGGTGTTCCGCATGTCGTGGCGGGTCTGCCGCAGGTGACGGACGTCGGGGGCGACGCGGTGCCGGCCGGGGTCGCCCCGGTGGCCGCAGGCGGCGACAGCGCCCAGGTCGAGGTCACCGTGCGGAACGACGGTGCGCGGCCGGTGTTCGCACCGCGGGTCGAACTGTCGGTGCCGGACGGCTGGACGGTCCGGCCGGTCGGCAGGGCGCCGAAACTGCTGACGCCCAGGCGCTCCGTGGCTCTGGCCTTCGACGTGGCTCTGCCGGCCGACGCCGCTCCGGGCAGCACCGCGTTGACCGCCACGACGTCGTACGCGGTGACGGGCAAGGGGCGGCTGGAGCAGGAGACGGCCGCGGCTCTGGTGGTGGCGCCGGTGGCGCCGGACGGTGACGTCGTGCTGTCGCACCACGACTGGATCAGCGCCACCAGCGGGTGGATGAGCCCGACGGTCGACCGGAGCGTCGGTGGTTGGACGCCGATCAGCATGCTCGGCCAGGAGTATGCGACCGGCCTCGGCGTCGCCTCCCCCTCCACCGTCCGCTACTACCTCGGCGACCGGTGCACCCGGCTGACGACGACCGTCGGCATCGACGACGCGGTGCGCGACGTCGGCCCGGACGGCGGCACTTCGACGTTCCAGGTGATCGGTGACGGACGGGTGCTGTACGACAGCGGCGTGCTGGGCCGCGACAACGTCCGCGAGGCCGAGGTCGACCTGAGTGGTGTCCGGGTGCTCGACCTGGTGGTCGGGGACGGCGGCGACGGCGGCTACAACGACCGGGCCAATTGGGCGGGTCTCGACGCCACTTGCTGATCAGTGCGTGTGACGCTCGGCCGGGGCTCCCCCGGCCGGGCGTCTGTCCGGCTTCAGTCGACGCCGTCGTACGAGAGGCCGTGCCCGGAGCGGAAGAGGTACCGGGTCGGGTCGTCGGCCCGCTGGACGGGCACGGGGAGCTTGCCACGCGGTTCGACCCGGCCGGCGATCACCCGTGCGGCGGCGCGCAGTTCGACCTCGGTCCAGCAGTAGGAGGCCAAGGACGCCCGGACCTCGGCGAGGTGGGCGATGTCGTAGGGGTTGCGCACCGCTAGGTGGATGACGGGGACGCCCGTCGCGAGCAGGCGGGAGACGAGGGTGCGTTGAGGGCTGGTCGCGTTGATGTTGTCGGTGGTGACGATCACGGCGTCGCGGCCCTGTGCGGCGGCCACGGCCTCGTCGATCTTCGCCGTGTCGGGGGTCCGGCCGGTGGCGAGGTGGGTGGTGCGGTAGCCCAGGTCGTCGAAGGCTTCGGCCAGTTCGGGCACGGTCGTGCGGGTGTCGTCGGTCGGGAAGGCGGGACTGGCGCCGACCACGAGCAGCTTCCTCTGGCTACGGCGCAGCGGGAGCGTCCTGTCCTCGTTGACGAGCAGGGTGGTGGTGCGCTCGGCGATACGGGCGGCGGCGTGCCGGTGTCGGCGGGCGCCGACGATCCGGTCGACCTCCTTGCGCGAGACATAGGGGTTGCCGCTGAACAGGCCGGCCTTCTCCTTGATCCGCAGGATGCGCAGGACCGACTCGTCGAGCCTGGCTTCGGTGATCTCCCCGCTGCGGACAGCGGCCAGGACGCCGTTGTAGGCGACGGCGATGTCCGGCGGAAAGAGGAGTTGGTCGGCGCCGGCCTTCAGGGCGAGGACGGGGACGCGGTCGTCGCCGTACTTGGTGCGCACACCCTGCATGTTGAGGGCGTCGGTGACGATCACACCGTCGAAACCGAGTTCGCCGCGCAGCACGCCCTGAAGGATCGCGGGCGACAGGGTGGCCGGGTCGTTGCTGGGGTCGAGCGCGGGGACCTGGAGATGCGCCGTCATGATCGAGTCGACACCGGCGGCGATCGCGGCCCTGAAGGGCGGGGCGTCGATACGGTCCCACTCCTCACGCGTGTGGGTGATCACGGGCAGACCGGTGTGGCTGTCCTCGCCGGTGTCTCCGTGGCCCGGGAAGTGCTTGGCGCACGCTATGACGCCCGCCTGCTGATATCCCGTCACCTGGGCTGCCACCATTCGGCCGACGTCACCGGCGTCGGCGCCGAAGGAGCGGATGTTGATGATGGGGTTGGCCGGGTTGACGTTGACGTCGGCGACCGGGGCGAAGTTCTGATGGATGCCGAGGGCGGCGAGTTCGGTGCCCGAGATCCATCCGGCGGTGCGCGCGTCGGCGAGCGAACGGCCCGCGCCGAGCGCCATCGCGCCGGGGAGCTGAGTGGCGCCGCTGCCGATGCGGACGTTGACGCCGTGCTCCTGGTCGATGGAGATCAGGGACGGGATGGGCGTGGGCAGGGCGAGCGAGGCCCGCTGCACGCCGTTGCTCAACTCCGCGATCTGGCGCGGGTCCTGGATGTTGTTCGTCCAGCCGTGGAAGTAGATGACACCGCCGATGTGGTACCTGGCGATGAGCTCGGCCACGGTGCGGACGCCGAGGGCCGCGAGGTTGCGGTCCTGGTCGAGCCGGCTGGGGGCAGTCGCCGACGTTCCGTAGAAGTACGGCACGAACAGCTGGCCGATCTTCGCCTCGATGCTCATCCTGGAGATGATCTTCTCGAGGCGGCTGTCGCGCCGGTGCGCGACCGCGGGAGTCGCCGTCACGCCCACGGCGCCGGTCGCGCTCGCGGCGACCACGGTGGCGGAGGCGAGGACGGTACGCCTGGACAGACTCCGGTCCTGCATGCGGACATGCTCCTTCCAGCCTTGCCCAGTACGGGAGTTGAAGGGAACGCGCGGTACTCCGAACGCGGGAAAGGTAGCCCGGGGAGGCAGGTGGGGCAAGAGGTCTAGACAAACTAGGTGCGCGAGGACGACTTCGTCCGTGTCTGTCGCAGGACACGCCTAAGCCGTCACCGGTTCGAGTCGCAGCCGTCGGGTCGGCCAAGTGGGCGGTTGCGTCGGGCCGAACCAGAGCCGGACATCCTCCCCCGTGCGGACCGGCAGGCGCGGGTAGTCGTTCTCGGCGTGTTCGGTGCGGTGCAGGGCGTGGGCCGGGTTCAGGTGGCGGGCGGCGTATGCGGCGAAGGCGGCCTCCTCCGGGCCGTGGCAGATGGTCGCGAGAACTTCACGAGTGCCGGGCGGAGGTGTGAAACCCGGGCCGCGCAGAAGCAGGACGTCGTCGCTGTCGGTCATCGTGGCGTTGGCCGCGTCACGGTGTTTCCACCAGACCGGGCCGGTGTAGAAGGCCTCCAACGAGCGCCGGCGGGACGCCATGTCGGGGAACATCCGCAGCCAGACGAAGCGGTTCGGGTCGTCCAGGTCCCGGAACCGGCCGCCGACGGAGATGCCCACCGACTGCTGCCCGGTGACGAACTCGCGCTCGAACAGCTCGATCAGTGTTTCCCGGGCTCCGGGGCGGAGGGTGTACTGCCGGAGTTCGACGATGCTCATGCCCCGTAGGTTAGGGACGCTCCCCTGACATCCCCTGTCAGTGAATACTGAACGGCATGCGCGCGAGTCGGCTGGTCACCCTGTTGCTGCTGCTCCAGGACCGGGGGCGCATGACCGCGCAACAGCTGGCCGAGGAGCTGGAGGTCTCCGTCCGTACGGTCTACCGGGACGTCGAGGCGCTCAGCACCGCCGGCGTTCCGCTGTACGGCGATGCCGGTCATGCGGGCGGCTACCGACTCGTCGACGGTTACCGGACTCGGCTGACCGGGCTGACCGAGGGTGAGGCGCGGGCCGCCTTCCTCGCCGCGGTTCCCGGTGCCGCCGCCGAACTCGGCCTCGGTGAGGCGCTCGCCGCCGCCCAGCTGAAGCTGCGGGCCGCCCTACCCGCACCGTTGCGCGAGCACGCCGGGCGGTTTCAGGAACGCTTCCTGCTCGACGCTCCCGGCTGGTACGGCGCCGACACCGACCCTGTGCCCCACCTGAGCGCGGTCGCCGCCGCCGTATGGGAGCGGCGGGCGCTGCTCCTGCGGTACCGGCGCTGGCGGGCGCCGGAAGAGATCGAGCGGCGGGTGGAACCGTACGGGCTGGTGCTCAAGGCGGGCCGCTGGTACCTCGTCGCGGCCGGTCCGTCCGGGGTACGCACCTACCGGGTCGACCAGATCCTCGGCCTGCGGCGGCTGGCGGAGTTCGCCGCTCCGGGCGGCTTCGACCTGGCCGCGTACTGGACGAGCCATCTGGCCGGCTTCCGGGCCCGGCTGCACACCGCGGAGGCTCTCGTCCGGCTCACCCCGGAAGGTGCGCGCCGTCTCGGGGTGACCCCCACGAGCGACGGGTGGACCGAGGCACGGATACCGATCGAGTCGATCGACCACGCCCACGGGGAGTTCCTGCGGCTGGGCGGCGACATCGACGTCGTGGCACCGGCCGAACTCCGCGACCGTATCGCCGCCACCGTACGAACCCTGGCCGCGCGCTACACGGACTGAGCCGCTGTCCGGCGCCCGCCTGCCGGGGCTCGACACCGACGGCGTCGGTCAGGCCGTGTCCGCGGTCCGGCTCGCGCGGTATCGGAGGTAGACGAACTTCGAGGCGAAGGTGCGCGTCTCCAGGAGCTCGAGATCCACCCGGCGCTCGTCCCGGGGGAAGAACGGGACGCCGCCGCCGACCAGCACCGGGTAGACCATGACCCGGTACTCGTCGATCAGGCCCAGCGCGCCGGCCTCGGCGGCGAGGGTCGCACCGCCGATCGCGATCTCGCCCTCCCCCGGCTCGGCCCGCAGCCGCTCGATCTCCTCCGCCAGACCGCCGGAGGCCAGACGGGCGTTTCCTCCCCGCACCGTCGACAGCGTGGTGGAGAACACCACCTTCGGCAGCGGGTTCCAGAGCGCGGTCCACTCGCGTTCGGCGTCGTCGAGCGACCGGTCCTGGTCGGCGGTCTCCCAGTACAGCATCGTCTCGTACAGCCGTCGTCCCAGCAGATGGACGTCGACCTGCCGGATCTCGTCGATCCAGAAGCGGAAGACGTCGGGCTCGGGCGCGGTCCAGTCGAAGCCGCCGTCCGGACCGACGACGTAGCCGTCGAGTGAGACGCTCATCGAATAGGTCACATCACGCATCAGAAGTCCTCCTCGGGCGTGGTCCCGACAGTACGACCGCCGGAGCGGGCGGAACTCATCGCGACGCGCGAAGAGCGGGTGACCGGAGAATTCCGGGCTCTTCCCCGAAGACCCCGTGACCGGGCCCGGGGGGCCTGCCGGGCACCCCTCCAGGGGGATCGGGCTTCGTCGCCGGGCGGAGCGGACCGGGGCGAGGACGCGCCAGGATCCCTCCGCCTCGTCGCCGCGAACGGACAGCGCGGGGTCACCCCTGATGACCCCGCTCGCCTCGCAGAGGCACACACCTTCGACCGTGCGACGCCGCGCCGGATGAGGCCGGGCGCCCTCCTCGTCAGCACCGCGCACGGGCCCGTCGTGGAGGACGCGGCGATCCACCAGGCGCTCACCGAGGCCGGATCGCCGGCCCGTGGCGCCGGACCACCCCGAGGAGGAGTCCGTGAAGCAGCGCGGACGGCGCCCGGACAACCCCTTCTCCAGCTGGAGAACGTGATCGTCACACCGCACGCCGCCCACTGCTCCGAGGAGGCCGTCCGGGTCCTGACCGGGCAGCCGGCGCGCTGCCCGGTCGACGAGTTCACCGCCGGCTCCCGGCCGCACCGGGTCCGAAGGCGCGGGTCAGGGGTCGATCCGCAGCACGGCCCACACCGCGTTCCCGCCCGTACGGGTGGAGCAGTCGGTGCCCCAGGAGGTCGCCAACTGCTGCACGATCAGCAGGCCCCGGCCGCTCTCGTCGTCGGGGCCCGGCCGGGCGCCGGCCGGTGACGCCGCCGTACGGCCGCCGTCGTGCACCTCGATCCGCAGCCGCTCGCCGGAGGTCACCGACAGCCCGCACAGCATGCCGGTCCCCGTGGAGTGGACGACGGCGTTGGTGGTCAGCTCGGAGACGAGCAGGACGGCGTCCATGCACACATCGCCGGGAAGTCCCCAGGTGCGGAGCTGGCGGCGGGCCGTGTCGCGGGCCGTGCGCACACTCGACCGGATCGTCGGAAGGTCGAACCAGCGCTCCCGGTGCGGAGGCATGGCGGATAAGAGTTCGAGCGAGGAGGCCGTGTGGGGGGTCACGTTGATCGCCTTCCAGTGCGTACGAGCGGCGGCGCAGAGAGCGGACCTGAGCGGGACGGGACGGGCTGCTCTTCTGAGTGCGGAGGAATGTAACTCCTCGCGCTCATGCAGGAGTTGACGGTGCGCCATCCGGTCGGGAGGGCTGCCTCACGACTCAACTATGCTCGCAGCCCACTTCAGACTGCAACCGCTTCCCTGATAATTTCAGCGAGACGTCATCAGGCTGGTGCCGTCAGCAAGTGCCTGTCAGTATCAGGGCAGTTGGTGTTCCCGGAGGAGGCAGGGCGTGAGCGAGGCTCGATCCGGCGCCGGTACGAGCGCCCCGACGGTACTGCGCATGATCCTCGGCAGGCGGCTGCAGGAGATGCGGCAGAACGCGGGCGCCTCGCTGGCCGACGCCGCCAAGGCGCTGCGTGTGACTCCCCTGACCATCCGCCGTCTGGAGAAGGCCGAGGTCGCCCTCAAACCCCTGTACGTCGAGAAGCTGTTGGAGACTTACGGCGCCGGCCGGCAGGAGACGGACGAGTTCATCGAACTCGCCGAACAGGCCAACAAGCCCGGCTGGTGGCACGCCTACCGCGACGTACTGCCCGGCTGGTTCACCGCCTACGTCAGCCTGGAGACCGGCGCGAGCACCCTGCGCACCTACGAACCCCACTACGTCACCGGCCTCCTGCAGACTCCCGCCTACGCCCGCGCCGTACTGAGCGGCGGATTACCGAACGGCACCGACGACGAGGTGGAGCGGCGGGTCCATCTGCGGCTGCGCCGGCAGAGCCTTCTCGAGCGGGAGAACGCCCCCACCCTCTGGGTGGTCATGGAGGAGGCCGTCCTGCACCGTGTCGTCGCGGGACCCGACGTGATGCGGGAGCAGATAGAGCGTCTGCTCGAGGTCTCTGAGCTGGACCATGTCAGCATCGACATCCTGCCCTTCGAGGTCGGTGCCCACGTCGGCGCCTGCGCCCCCTTCACCTACTTCAGGTTCGAAGAACCGGAACTGCCCGACATCGTCTACAGCGAGATCCTCTCGGCCTCGATGTACCTGGACGAACGCGAGGACGTCGTCGCGCACCTCGAGGCTCACAACAGGATGTCCCTGATGACCTCGTCCCGGACCGGCAAGGCACTCCTGAACCGTATGCGCAAGGAGTACTCATGACGACGAACACCGACGGCACCGTCCACATCTACAACGGCATGCCCGCCGCCGACCTCGGCGAGCAGGGCTGGGAGCGCCCGTGGAGCGGGCCCAACGGGGGGCAGTGCGTCGAGACGAAGCGGCTCGACGACGGACGCGTCGCCGTGCGGCAGTCGACGGACCCCGCCGGCCCGGCGCTCATCTACACGCCCGAGGAGATCGGCGCGTTCGTCCGCGGCGTCAAGCAAGGCATGGCCGACCATCTGACGGCACCCGGCGCACCGCAGCGCGCCTTCTGAAGGGAACAGGATGAGCAACACCTCGCGGGACCTCGACACCAGCAGGCCCCACTCTGCCCGCATGTACGACTACTACCTGGGCGGCAAGGACCACTTCCCGGTCGACAAGCGGGCGGCCGAGGCGGTGGCCGAGGCCTACCCCGGCATCTTCACCTGTGCCCGGGAGAACCGCGCGTTCATGCACCGCGCCACGCGCGTCCTGGCGCAGGAGCACGGTATCCGGCAGTGGCTCGACATCGGTACCGGCATTCCCACCGAACCGAACGTGCACCAGGTCGCCCAGTCCGTGGTTCCCGAGGCGCGTGTGGTCTACGCCGACAACGATCCGCTGGTGCTCAAGTACGCCGAACGTCTGATGCGGAGCACGCCGCAGGGCCGCACCACCTATATAGAGGCCGACGTCAACGACCCGGATTCGCTGCTGAACGCGCCGGAGCTGTCCGGCGTACTCGATCTGTCCCGGCCCGTCGCCCTGTCCCTCAACGCGCTGATGCACTTCATCACCGACAGCGCCGACCCGTACGGCATCGTCGGCCGGCTGATGGCGGCCCTCCCCTCGGGCAGCGCCCTCGCGCTGAGTCACTGCACGCCCGACTTCGACCCTTCCACCTGGGAGAAGGTGACGGCCATCTACACCGGTGCGGGCACGCCGGTGCAGTTCCGTGCGCAGAAGGACGTCGCCCGCTTCTTCGAGGGGCTCGACCTCCTCGACCCCGGCGTCGCCGTCGGACACCGCTGGCGGCCCACCGGGCCCGCCGGCCCCGAGACCCCTACGGACGCCGAGGTCAGCCTGTGGACGGGGGTCGGCATCAAACCGTGACCACCGCCGCCGCGAGCGGGTACAACCCTTGCGGCCCGTCGCGAGTCACAGACGCCGCGATGAGGTAAGGGCTTTCGCGCGGCCCGCCCCGGAACGGGCATATGCCGCGCGAAACCCTCCTGTAGGTCACATAAGAGGATGTATACGTCATGAAAATCCGCGCTCGATATCGTTCGCTTCGCGGTGTATCCGCCGTCGCCGTTCTGCTCGCGGTCGGCACGGTGGGATGCTCGGATGTCTCCGAGGCCGTCGACAGCGCCAAGGACGGCGCGAAGAAGGTGGCTCGCCAGCGCTCGGTGCACTCGCTGGACATCGGCGACTGCTACACCCCGAACGGCAAGGCCGAGGGCACGGCGTACTCCGTGGAGATCGTGCCCTGCGAGGAGGCGCACGAGGGCCAGGTCGTCGGTGAGTTCGCGATCGACGAGGACGGGACGTTCCCCGGCGACGACGCGATCTCGGCGATCGCCGACGAACGGTGCCCCGCCGAGGCGCAGAAGTACGCGCCGGACACCTGGGGGCTGCCCAAGGAGGCCGCGCTCTTCTACTACACCCCGACGGGTGAGAGCTGGACGACGGGCGACCGTGCGGTGAGCTGCACCTACGTCGCGGACACGGGGACGCTGAAGGGCTCGCTGGCCGGCGCGAGCTCGCTGAAGCCCGAGCAGACCACGTATCTGAAGGGTTCGAACGGCCTCTACGAGGCCCTGTGGGCGCACCAGCCCGAGACGGACACCGTCGAGGACGACCTGGCCGGTTACAAGGCACAGGCGAAGGCCGTCGCGGCCGCCCTCGACACGCACCTCGAGGGCCTGGCCGGTATCCAGGGCGCCGAGGTCGGCGAGCTCCGCACCACGCTGACGAAGGCGGCCGGGAACTGGAAGAAGGCCGCGAACGCCGCCGACACCGACGCCTTCTACATCGCCTACGACCCGGCGTTCACCGGCATCGACCCGAACGGGTCGGTCGCCGCGCGCAAGGAGCTGGGCCTGGCCACCACCGTCCCGGCCGACGAGGCGGAGGTCTGGGCGGGCTGACGCCCCGTCGGGCGGGAGGCGCGCCGGATGGGTGGCACCGGATCCGGGCGACCCACCCGGCGGCTCCCGGCGCTCAGGCGAGCTTGAGCAGCAGTCCGGTGAGTTCGGCCGGCATGGTGATCATGCAGTCGTGGCCGGTCGGCAGCTCCCAGACCTGCGCGGCGGTGCCATTGGGCTGCACCGGCGGGACGGGACGGCGGGTGATGCCGGCCGGCGTGGCGCCGACGTTGTGGATGTGCGTGCGCGGGATCGCGTCCACGGCCGGGTTGTCCAGCCGCACCGGCTGCCGCAGGCAGCGCACCGGCTGGTCCGAGAGCGTCCCGCGCAGCCAGGCGACGTCGGCCGGGTCCGTCACGCCGAACAGGCCGAAGGGCGCGGGCTGCTCGGGCAGCGGCGGCACGCGCCAGCCGCTCTCGGACCGCTCGGCGAACTCGACCAGCCGCCGGGTGATCGGCTGGACGTCGATGGCGGACTCGCCGTCCTCCGGAACCATCGCGTCGAGGTAGACCAGGTGTGCGACGCGTTCCGGAACCCGGTTGGCCGCCGAGGAGATCACCAGCCCCGCGTAGCTGTGGCCGACGAGTACGACGTCGTCCAGGTTCTCCTCGGTGATCAGACGCACCACGTCGTCGACGTGCGTGTCGAGCCCCACCTCGGGGCCCGCGAGGTGGACCTTGTCGCCGTGGCCCGTCAGGGACGGCGCGAACACCCGGTGCCCGGCCGTCTCCAGCAGCGGCACCACCCGCTCCCAGCTCCGTCCGCTGTGCCAGGCGCCGTGTACGAGCAGAAACGTGGCCATGGGGAAATCAGCCTTCCTTCACAGAGGCAGGGGGCACGGTCCCGGGCGTACCGCCGCATCACGACCCTGGCGGTTACTATCTGTGCCTCGGTACCGTTTGTTTACCGGGACCACTCTGGTGCGATCGGCGCGCTCAGGGCAATAAGGCACTTTTCGGTGCCTCGGTTCTCCGGAGGTAACCAATGAACGCCGGACGTGGCGGTTCGCGGGCGGCCGGGATCTCCGGTGACGCCTGCCGGACCCGGGTGGTGCTCGACATCGTCGGGGACAAGTGGTCGCTGCTGGTCGTGCGCAACCTCAGGGACGGGCCGCGCCGCTTCACCGAGCTCAGCAGGGCCATCGACGGAATCAGCCGGCGCATGCTCACCGTCACGCTGCGCGGTCTGGAGCGGGACGGGATTCTGACCCGCACCGTCCACAACGTGATGCCGCCGCACGTCAGCTACGAGCTCACCGAGATGGGCCGTACCCTGCGTGCGGCCACCGCGCCCCTGCTCGAGTGGAGCGTGGCGCACCTCGCCCGGATCGACGACGCCCGCGCCGCCTACGACGCCCGTACGGACACCTCGGCGACCCCGTAGCGGCCTCTCGGCCCCTGGACCGTCGCCGCCTCCATGGCCGGGTCAGCGCTCCCGCGCCCCGGCGGGCCGACAGCGTACGGCGATGGCCGCGATGTCGTCGTCGAGCCTGCCGCCCGCGTAGTGGAGCAGGTCCGTGTGCAGCCGGTCCAGCAGTTCACGCGGCGGTGTGTCATGGTGCCGCCGCGCCCAGTCGGCCAGCGGGAAGAACTCGCCGGCCCGGTCGCGGGTCTCGGACACGCCGTCGGTGTAGAGCAGGAGCTGGTCGCCCGGGGCGAAGGCGACCGTGTCCACGTAGTAGTGGTCTCCGAGGAGCGCGGAGAGGTTGAGAGGGGTCGAGGCGAGGGCGGGCTCGTGGACGTGGATCTCCCCACCGCGTACGAACACCGGTGCCGGATGCCCGCAGTTGAGGATCCTGACGTTCCCGCCGCCGTGCGGGATCTCGGCGATCAGGGCGGTGGCGAAGTGCTCCGTCTGGTCCTCGGAGGGCACCATGGCGCCGTAGCGGGACACGGCGATCTGCATCCGGCGGACGACGCCCCTCAGGTCGGGCTGGTCGTACGCGTTCTCCCGGAAACAGTTGATCACCGCGGAGGCGGCCCCCACCGCGGACAGGCCCTTGCCGCGCACATCGCCGATGAGCAGCCGGACTCCGTACGGAGTGTCGGCCGCGTCGTAGAAGTCGCCGCCGATCCGGGCCTGCTCCTGGGCCGCCAGGTACAGCGACTCGATCTCGACGTCGCGGACGCGTTCGGGCAGCGGCCGCAGCAGCACCTGCTGAGCGGCGTCGGCCACGAGCCGGACCTGGAAGAGGGTCTCCTCCCGCTGGAGGCGCAGATGGCTGGCGTACGCGGCCGCCAGGGTGACGGCGGCGATCGCGGCGAGCGTGTACGGCGTCCCCAGGTCGGAGTAGAAGAAGCTGACGCCGGTCATGATCAGCAGGCAGAACGTCCCCAGCAGGACCGTCGGGAGTACGGGCCACAGCGCGGCGGCCAGGGCCGGGGCCGCGGGCAGCAGACGGCTGAAGGAGATCTCCCTCGGGGTGGAGAACGCCAGGCCGCCGATGACGACGGTGACGATCACCGGCGACAGAAGCACGGACAGTCGCTGGCCTCCGTACGGATGATGGCGGAGCCGGTGCCCTGCTGAACTGATCACATAGTGCACTTTATCGGGATGTTCCGGGCATTGATCCGTGACGGGGCAGGTGCTCGTGTTGCGGTGATCAGCCGGGGAGCGGTTCCGCGGCCCGGCAACCGGGGCACAGGCCCCAGAAGGTGACCGCGGCCTCCTGGGTGTCGTAGTCCGCCGGCAGTCTCGGCTCCATGCAGGGGGCCGCGCCCACCACGCACTCCACATCGCGGATGGAGCCGCAGGCGCGGCAGACGAAGTGGTGGTGGTTGTCGTGCCGCTCGGTCTCGTAGCGAGCGGGGTGGCCCGCGATCTGGGTGGTCCTCACCAGTCCCGCGTCCGTGAGGGCCCGCAGCACGTTGTAGGTGGCCTGCAGGGACAGCCGGCCGGTGATCCGCTGGGCGAGCCCGCGCAGGCTGTCCGCGTCGAGGTGACCCTCCGAGTCGGAGACGGCCATCAGCACGGCCATGCGCGGGACGGTGACCCGCATACCCGCCGAACGCAGCCGTTCGGCCGCCCACGCCATCGTCTCGCCTGTCGAGCCGGACGTCGTCATACCACCCCGCCCCGCGCGCAGGGGTCACCGGCGTCTCCGGAGAGCTCGAACCACACGTTCTTGCCCTCGGGGCCGACCTCGCAGCCCCACCGGGCGGCCAGCATGTCCACCAGGAGGAGGCCGCGACCGCTCTCGTCGTCGGGGCCCGCGTCGGCCGGGCGGGGAAGGTCCGCGGTGCCGTCGCTGACCAGGCAGCGAAGGCCGGACACCCGCTCGAGGGTGAGGCGCAGCGGTCCGGAGGCATGACGCAGCGCGTTGCTCACCAGTTCGCTGGCCAGCAGTTCGGCGGTCGGTACGAGGTCGTCCAGATGCCATTGCCGCAGCACGTCACGTATGACGCTCCTCGCCGAGGAGCACGCGGTCGGCGACCATGGCAGGGACCAGGGCCCGCCGACGAACGACTCCACGGGGCTCCCGGCCACCGCACCGGGCGGCAGGGCGGGAGCCGGGAGCTGAGGGCCGGCGCCGGCCGAGTCGGTGATCGTTCCGCCCGGGAGGAGGTCCCGGGCTGCTGTGCGATCCATGGTGCAGGGCGCTTTCGAGGACGGTTGCGATGGACGATTGCGATGCTCCCTACGACCGTACGCACTTTCTTGAATGGGTCAAGTCTGTGGATGACATTCTTTTTCGCGATTGAGACCGCTTTGGTAGGACTGGCCCGTGGAGTCGCCGTGTCAGCCGTGAGGGCTGATGAGGAGCAGCGCGACGTCGTCGCCGGGAGCGGCGGCGTGGCGGATGAGAGTGTCGGCCATGGCGTCGAGGTCGGCCGGGTCCTCGGCCTCGAGTAGCCCGCCGAGAGCCGCGGTGGCGTCGCCGATGTCCACTCCGGGAGCCTCGACGAGCCCGTCGGTGTAGAGGGCGAGCACGCAGCCGTCCGGCAGAGGGAAGTCGAGGGCCGGGTACCGGGTGTCCGGCTCGATGCCGAGGAGGAGGCCCGGCGGGACCGGGAGGACTTCGACGCGTCCGTCGGCGTGCCTCAGCAGGGGCGGCGGATGACCGGCGCTGGCCACGCAGGCGCGACGGGCGGCGAGGTCGAGGTGGACGTAGAGGCAGCTGGTGAACAGTCCCGGTTCGAGGTCGGTGAGCAGGCGGTTGGCGTGGGTCAGGACCTGAGCGGGGGCCGAGCCCACGGTGGCGTGGGCGTGGACGGCGGTGCGGACCTGTCCCATGAGCGCCGCCGATTCCACGTCGTGGCCCTGGACGTCGCCGATGGTGGCGCCGGCGCTGTGCTCGTCGAGACGGATGAGGTCGTAGAAGTCGCCGCCGATGTCCAGGCCCCGGGCGGCCGGGAGGTAGCGGGCGGCGACCTTCAGGCCGGGGAGGCGGGGCAGGGTGCGCGGGAGCAGGGCCGACTGCAGACGGTGGGCGAGGTCGTGTTTGGTGTCGTAGAGGCGGGCCCGGTCGAGGGCCTGGCCGACCAGGCCGGCCAGGGAGGTGAGGACGGCGCGTTCGCCGGGCGGGAAGGGACGGGGCCTGCGGTAGGCGACGAGCATGCAGCCGATGGGATGGCCGGAGGCGATCATCGGCAGGAAGGCCCATGCCGCCATCCCGTCCCCGTGCGCCGTCCCCGGGTAGGCGCGGCGCAGCTCGTCGAAGGAGGCGAAGAAGGCCGGGGCGCCCGAGGTCAGGACCCTGGTGCCGGGGATGTCCAGGCTCAGGGGGACGGCGTCGATGCGGTCCATGACCTCGGTTCGGTAGCCGCGGTGGCCGACGATCTTCAGTCGGCCTTCCTCGGAGGTCATCAGCACCATGCCGTGGGCGCCGAGGGCGGGCAGCAGCTGGTCGGCGGCCAGGTCGGACACGTCCCGCACGCCGACGGCCTCGGTCAGGGTGGCGGCCAGGTGCATCAGGTTGTACAGCAGGATGGCGCGGCTGGGACCGGCGGCCGGCACGGCGGGCGAGGCGGGCGAGTCGCCGGACGGGTCGATGCCGGTGATACGGACGCTGATGCCGGTGGGGTCCGGGTACAGCTCGAAGAACAGCCCCACATCCGGTGGGCGCAGGACGGTGAACGTCTGCGGCCGCCGGCTGACCAGCGCGGCCCGGTAGCGGTCCTCGACCTGGGGGACGTCCATCCACGGGAGGGCTTCCCAGGGCAGGGCGCCCACGAGGTCGTCCGGATCGCGGCCGAGGAGGTCACCGGCGGCGGGGGTGACGAAGGTCAGGCGGCCGTTCGTGTCCAGCGCGCAGGAGCCTCCGGGCAGGCGGTCGATGAAGGCGGTGTGCGCGGCCGCCTCGCCGGGCGGGACCGCGCGCCCGGCCGGCTGCAGCACGGTCCGCGGGCGGCCGGTGGGCAGGAGCGGGTCCCCGCGGTCCGCGGCCTGCTGGAGGACGCCGGCCAGGCGGTGGCAGCCGGCCTCGACGGCGTCGCGCTCGGCGCGGCTCAGCTGCGGCGGGTGGGACCCCGACCACAGCAGCACCAGCCCGCCCCGCGGCCCGTCGCCCGAGGTGATCGGGGCGGCCCCCAGGGCGAAGTCGTACGGCAGCACGAGGGCCGGCCGCGGGTACCGGCGTGCCATCTCCTCCTGCCCGCAGACCCACACCAGGCGCCGCTCGCGCACGGCGTCGGCGACCGGCATCGGATCGGTCAGCGCCACCCGCCGCCACGGGGTCGCGAACTCGTGCGGGGTCCCCGCCACCACGGCCAGCCACAGGGCGTCCTCGCCCGGCGGCAGCACGTACAGCAGCCCGCCGTACGCACCGCTCTCCCGCACCACGGCAGCCATCGCGCTCTCCATCAGCGGCCCACCCGAACCTCACCGACTCCCGACTGCCCCATATCCGGACATTACGCCCGATGCACCGCCGCGGCATCCAGGTACGTCCAGGCCGGCCGGAGCCCCAAGGGGCGACCGGAAAGCCGGTCGGTGTGCCAACCGCGCACCCGGCCCCGGTCCTCCGGCGTGGAGAGGAGGACGTCGGCGCCAGGGCGCGGCGGACGGCGAAGATGTGGCGGAACCCGGGGTCGGGATCGTCCGCACCGGCACACTCCACCGGCGACCGGGGCGGAGGACGGTGCCTGTTCAGTAGATGGTCAGGCCGTAGGCCGACAGCCACTCCGTCACCGGCTGGTAGTAGGTGGAGCCGCCCGAGGCGCAGGTGCCGGTGCTGCCCACGATGATGCCGAGGGCGGTGCCGCCCGAGAAGGCCGGGCCGCCGGCGTCTCCCGGCTCGGAGCAGATCGTGGACCGGAAGAGGCCGTGGACGACGCCGTCGCCGTGGTTGACGGTGACGTTCACGGCCTGGACGGTTCCGCAGCGGTAGCCGGTGGTCCGCCCCACGTGGCAGATCGGCTGGCCGACGACGGGATTCGCCGCTCCGGTGATGTCGCGCGTGCCCGTCCCCAGCGAGACCTCGCCGGGGTGGGCCACCGCCGTATTGGTGTAGCGGATGCTCGCATAGTCGTTGCCGGGGAAACTCACGCCCGCGGTGACGCCGACGGGGATGGTCAGCGCGGGGTCGGCGTACCAGGTGCGGGCGTCCTGGGCGCACCGGCCCGAGACCAGCGCGTACGTCGTGGAGCCGGAGCGGGCGTTGAAGCCGACGGTGCAGCGGGTGCCGGTGCTGTAGAGGGTGTCGCCCCCGCGGACCTCGACGGCGGCCTGGCGTCCGGCGTGCGCGGCGGATCCGGCGACGGCGGTCCAGCCCAGGAGCAGGGCCACCGCGACGACGGCGCGCAGGGCGGTCCGGAGGGATCTTCCTTCGGAAGGTACGGGACTCATGACGGCCTCCTATGACATGTTCCTGCCATTCTGCAACCCGCCCGCCCGGACGGGCAGCCCGAATGCCGCCACCTCCATTTCTCGTCCTCTTGACGATAAACAGGCTTTCTATTATCGTCATCACGACGAGAAAGAAGGAGCGTCCCATGGCCGACATCACCCGGCGCCTGGGCTGGCGCCATCTGCGTGCCACGCCCACCGCCCACATCCGGCACCACCGCGGCGGCAGGCTGGTGCACGACGGGACAGGGCTCGGTTTCTGGTTCCGCCCGTTGACCGCCGCGCTGTCCGAGGTGCCGGTCGAGGACCGGGAACTGGCCATGACCTTCCGCGCCCGTACGGCCGACTTCCAGGACGTGTCCGTCCAGGCCACCGTCACCTACCGGATCGGCGACCCGGCACTCGCCGCCGCCCGGCTGGACTTCTCCGTCGACCCCGACACCGGGGCCTGGCGCGGGGCACCGCTGGAGCAGTTGGGCACCCTGCTCACCGAGACGGCCCAGCAGCACGCGCTGGACGTGCTGGCCCGCACCCCGCTGGCACAGGCGCTGGTCGACGGAGTGGCCGCGGTGCGCGAGCGGATCGCGGAGGGCCTCGGTGCCGAGCCGCGGCTGCCGGCCACCGGGATCGAGGTGGTGACCGTACGCGTCATGGCGGTGCGGCCCGAGGCGGAGGTGGAGCGCGCACTGCGCACGCCCGCCCGGGAGCTGATCCAGCAGGAGGCCGACCGGGCGACGTACGAGCGGCGGGCCGTCGCCGTCGAGCGCGAGCGCGCCATCGCCGAGAACGAACTGGCCAGCCAGATCGAACTCGCCCGCCGCGAGGAGCGACTGGTGGAGCAGCGCGGGGCGAACGCGCGCCGCGAGGCGGAGGAGGCCGCGGCGGCCGACCGGATACGGGCCCAGGCCGAGGCGGCCCGCACGGTCAAGGTCGCCGAGGCGGAGGCCGCCCGCTCGGTGGCGCTCGCCCACGCGGAGGCCCAGGCGGCGCGCGAGATCGGAGAGGCACGGGCCGAGGCCCAGGCGGCCTGGCTGCGCGTCCACGGCGATGTCGACGTGGCGACGCTGCACGCGCTCACCGGCACACGGCTCGCGGAGAACCTGCCGCGCATCGACAGCGTGACCGTCTCGCCGGACGTGCTGACCGGGCTGCTGGCCCGGCTCGGCGTCGAGGGACGGGAATGAGTCTCGCCCCGCGCGCCGTGCTGGTCCACCGCACCACGGAGTACGAGGAACTGGTGGCCCGGCACGGCACCCACGGTCAGGCCGCCTTCTTCCTCTCCTCCCGGGGCCGGGACCTCGCGGAGGTCGCCGAACGCCACCACCGCGCCCACCGGGCGCTGGCCGAGGTCGCGGCCGCTGTCCCGCCGACCTGGCGCCACGCCCGAGTGGAGCGGAGCGACCTGGACCGTTTCCTGTTCGCCCCGGAGGACGTCGTGGTCGTGGTGGGCCAGGACGGACTGGTGGCCAACGTGGCGAAATACCTCGCCGGACAGCCGGTGATCGGGGTCGACAGCGACCCGGGCCGCAATCCGGGCGTACTGGTGCGGCACCGGGCGGCCGACGCGGCGGCGCTGCTGCGCGGCGTGTCCACGGCCGGGGCGGACGAACTCACCATGGTGGAGGCGGTCGCCGACGACACCCAGCGGCTCGTCGCGCTCAACGAGATCTACCTCGGTGCCGTCGGACACCAGACGGCCAGATACCGCCTGGGCCTGGAGGGCGACGGGGGTGTCGTCGAGGCCCAGGCCTCCTCCGGAGTGCTGGTGGGCACCGGCACCGGCGCGACCGGCTGGCTCCGGTCGGTGTGGCAGGAGCGGGGCAGCGCCCTGCGTCTGCCACGCCCCGAGGAGGACCGGCTGCTCTGGTTCGTGCGCGAGGCCTGGCCGTCGCCGGCCACCGGGACGTCCCTGGTGGCCGGTGAACTCGCCGCCGCCGGCCGGCTGTGTCTGACCGTCGAGTCGGAACGCCTCGTCGCCTTCGGGGACGGAGTGGAGGGCGACGCTCTGCAGCTGACGTGGGGGCAGACGGTGCGGGTGGGCAGGTGCGAGCAGCGGCTGCGGCTGGTGACCGGCGTGCCGGGGCGGCGGTGACTCAGCGCGGCGGGCGGTCACCGGGTACGCCGGCGGCGTCCAGAAGGGTCGCTGCCATGGTGACGGCCAGTCCGCGCAGATCGTCGGCGCCGATACCGGCACGGGTACCGGCACCGTCGTAGACCACGGCCAGCTGCCGGGCCAGCAGACCCGGGTCGGCGGCCCCCGCCCGTCCGGCCTCGGTCCGGAAGAAGTCCACCAGCCGCCGCTTGGCGCGGGCGGCGACGACGCTCGCCACGTGCGACGGCTCCTTGAGCTCGACCTGGGCGGCGACATAGGGGCAGCCCAGGTAGTCCGGCTCCCGCGCCGCCTCCTCCAGCCGCTCGAAGACGTACAGCAGCCGCTCGCGTGGGCCGCGCTCGTCGTCGGGCGGGGGCAGCAGCCAGGCGGTGAGCGCGGGTTCGCCCCGCTCCAGGGCGGCCGCGAACACGGCGTCCTTGCTGTCGAAGAGCTGGTACATCGAACGCTTCGACACGCCCGCCGCCTTGCAGAGCGCGTCGGTGGGGATACCGACGCCCTCCCGGTAGAACAGCTCCCCCGCGGCGTCGAGCAGACGGTCGCGCGGGGTCGCCCCGCCTGGCGCCGCGGCCTTCTTCGTGGTCATACCCGAGAGGCTACCTCCCGGACTCGACAGAGGAAACCGAACGGTTTACATTCGGAGACGTATCCGATGGAAACCGATCGGTTTCCATGTCTGTCGTGCGGTCGTGCCCGGTCATGGCCGCATCCCGGGAAGAAGGTCCCCTCATGACTCTCAACGGCTCCGTCGCCCTCGTCACCGGCGGCAATCGCGGCCTCGGCGAGAAGTTCGTCCGGGCTCTGCTCGAAGCCGGCGCGCGCAAGGTCTACGCGGCGGCACGTGACCCCCGGACGATCACCACCGAAGGCGTGGTCCCGATCGCCCTGGACGTCACCGATCACGCCTCCGTGCTCGCCGCCGCCGAGCAGGCGCGGGACGTGGACCTGCTCATCAACAACGCCGGAACGTCCACGGGGGCCCAGGTCCTCGACGGCGACCTCGCGGCCTTCCGTCTCGAGTACGACACCCATGTCCTGGGCACCCTCGACGTCACCCGCTCCTTCGCTCCCGTCCTCGCCCGCAACGGCGGCGGAGCGGTCCTCAACGTGCTGTCCGTCCTGTCCTGGCTGTCCCTGCCCCAGTCGGCGGCCTACAGCGCGGCCAAGGCCGCCGCCTGGTCGGTCACCAACGCGCTGCGCGTCCGGCTGGCGGAGCAGGGTACGCGGGTGACCGCGCTGCACGTGGGCTACATGAACACCGACATGGTCGCCTCGCTGGACGTGCCGAAGTCCGACCCGGCGGAGATCGCCAGGATCGCGCTCGAGGGGCTGGAGAAGGGACTGCCCGAAGTGATCGCCGACGACGTCAGCAGGAACGTACGGGCAGGCCTGTCCGCCGGCGTCGAGGCCCTCTACCCTCAGCTCGCCGCCCGCGGCTGACGGGCCCCGCCCGCCCTCAGCGGTCCGGGTCCTGCGCGCAGGCCGCGGCGGGCCGCCGGTCCGCCGCGGCGCCGGGGTCGCGCCCCGGTGCGGAACTGGTGACGACCTTGGAACCCCGCCCGTCCCGGTCCAGGTAGCCGCCGGCCAGGGCGAGGGCGAGGCCGGCCAGGGCCAGGGCGGCGCCCACCAGGGTCGGCGAGGACCAGCCCCAGCCGGCCGCGATGACCAGGCCGCCCAACCAGGCACCGCCGGCGTTGGCGAGATTGAACGCCGAGTGGTTCGAGGCCGCCGCCATCGTCGGCGCCTCGTGCGCCTTGGCCATCAGCAGCATCTGCACCGGGGTGGTGATCAGCGCGCTCAGTCCGCCGACGATCGTGATGACGACGAGCGCGGGCACCAGATGCTCGATCGTGAAGTGCAGCGCCACCAGCGCCGTCGCGAGCAGGGCGAATCCTCCGTAGAGCGTCGGGCGCAGCGCCCGGTCGGTGAGGGGGCCCGCGACGAGGGTGCCGAGCGTCATCCCGACGCCGAACAGTGCGAGGACCAGGGTGGTGGAGGCGTCCGAGAGGCCCGTGAGATGGGTCAGCATGGGGACGAGATAGCTGTAGCAGGCGAAGTAGCCGCCGAATCCGACGACCGCCGTGACCAGGCCCAGCACCACCTGCCGGTTCTTCATGGCGCGCAGTTCGTGCATGACGCCGGAGTGTGCGCCGCGGGGCTGGTGCGGGACCAGCAGGGACAAAGCGGCGAGGGCCAGGAGGCCGATGACGGCGACGGCCGCGAACGCGTAGCGCCAACCGAGTTGCTGGCCGAGGGCGGTTCCGGCCGGGACGCCGACGATGTTGGCGACGGTGAGACCGAGGAACATGGTCGAGACCGCGCGGGCCGCCCGGTCGGACGCGACCAGCCGGGAGGCGACCACGGCACCGACACCGAACAGCGCGCCGTGCGGAAGGCCCGCGAAGACCCGTGCCGCGAACAGCAGGGCGTAGTTCGGGGCGAGCGCCGAGGCGGCGTTCCCGACGACGAACACGGTGGAGAGGATCAGCAGCAGCCGTTTGTGCGGTATGCGGGCGCCCATCCCGGTCAGCAGCGGGGCGCCGACGACGACGCCGAGGGCGTACGCGGAGACGAGGTTGCCCGCGTGCGGCACGGACACCCCGAGGCCGTCGGCGATCTGGGGCAGAAGCCCCATGGTGACGAACTCGGTCGTGCCGATGCCGAACGCGACGACGGCCAGGGCCAGGAGAGCCAATGGCATGACGGGGGAAAGCCTTCCCAGGAGGAGCCGAGGTTTCGGGCGCACCGGTGGGACACCGCGGTACCGGTCGTGGGCCGGTGGCGCGGTGCTCTGTCGGTACGGGCGGTTCGGCTCCGGTCGTCGTCGTCCGAGCGCGGGGACCGCGTGACCAGCCTGTCAGATCATCTTCGCCCCGCTGCGGGCGGGGAGCCCCCGGTGAGCTGCGGGCCCGCGACAATACCGTCGCCGCCGTCTTCCAGGGCGAGGACGAGGCGACCGCTCGCCCGGCTAGGGGGCCTCACCGGACGGTCCGGCCCACCCGCTCATGTGCCGGGAGACCGTGTCACGCACCTGTTGCCGGAGCCTCGTGTGCAGGCCGGGGTCCATTCCCTCCGCCGCGAACACGGCGTCGGTGAAGCAATCGGCGTCCGGGGGCGGGGCGTCCTCCAGACGTTGCCGCTCGTGGTCGGGAAGACAGAAGCCGAGCTCGACACAGAGTTCGTACAGGAGTCGCCGGACCTCGGTCCGCGGGTCGCGTGGGGTCATGGCACGGCATGGTCGCACGGGTCGCCGATCACCGGCATCTTCCCCCCGTTCGTCCCGCTCCGCGAGGCCCCCGGTGCGGGACATCACCGTTCACGGACCGGTTCCCGGCGGCGCCGGGAGGGACCACGGTGAGGCTCGCGCCCACCGGCTGAACCGCGGTCCCGACCGCCTACGCCGGCGAGGCGTTCTCCGTCCGTACGGGGAGGAGGAGGGGGCGTTTGGCGGTGCGGCCGTCTCCTGAGGACCGGCCCTTCAGGCGTCGGACCAGCCAGGGGCCCAGGAAGCCCGCGACCCAGCGCAGTTCGGTGGTGGCGACCTGCCGGCCGGTGGCCACGGGGACCGGAGGCAGGGGGAGGCTCCAGGTGTCGTCGCTGCCGGGGACGCGGAGGGCGTAGGCGAGGGCGGCGGCGATACGTTCGTGGCCCAGGGAGCTGGCGTGGAGCCGGTCGGTGCTCCACAGGCGGGGATCGCCGGCCACGGGGTGCAGCGCGGTGTCGGCGACGGTGACCCCGTGGCGGCCGGCCGCCTCGCGGATGCGCTGGTTCAGTGCCGTGACGCGTGGGATCAGGGGCCGCGCGAGCGGGCTGATACGGGCCAGGTCCGGGACGGTGATCGTGGCCACGTGGACGCCCTGGCCGGTGAGGGCGGCGAACATGGCCTCCAGATGGCCGGCGACCTCGTCGGCGTCGAAGCGGGGCCGCAGCAGATCGTTGACGCCGGCGAGGACGGTGGCCAGGTCGGGTCGCAGGGCGAGGGCGGGGGCGAGCTGCTCGGCGTGGATCTGCGCCGCGAGACGGCCCCGTACGGCGAGGTTGGCGTACTGGAGCGCGGGCTCGTGCCGGGCGAGGTGTTCGGCGAGCCGGTCGGCGAAGCCGCGCAGGCCGGTGATGTCGTCGCCGTCGCCGACGCCCTCGGTCTGACTGTCGCCCAGGGCGACATAGCGCAGGTACGGCGCGTCAGTGCCGGACATGGGCCTGCCGCCTCTCCTCGAGGATGGCGACGGTGCGTACGCACCAGTCGTGGTTCTCCTGCTCGAAGGCCACGCCGCGCAGACAGGTCAGGTACGGGCCGATGCGGTCGCCGTGGCGGAGGAAGTCCTCTTCCGTACGTTCGCCCCGCAGGCGGCGCAGCAGCGTTCCGAAGAGGTCGATCTTGGCCCGGGCCACCTGGGCGCGTTCGGTGAGCTGTGCGACGAGGGCGTCGGTGTCGACGCGCTCGGCCGCCTGGACCTTGACGAGCAGGTCGTCGCGGACGACGGCCGGCTTGGCGGAGGCGGCGGTGAAGGTCTCCAGCTCCGCCAGGCCGGCGTCGGTCACGTGGAACAGCCGCTTGTTGGGCCTGCTCTCCTGCACCACCTCCCGGCCCGCGACCAGGCCCTCCTTCTCCAGCCGGGTCAGCTCGGCGTAGAGCTGCTGTGGCTGGGCGTACCAGAAGTTGGCCACACCGACGTCGAACGCCTTGGCGAGCTGATAGCCGCTGAGTTCGCCGTCGAGCAGAGCCGCCAGCACGGCGTGCCGTAGCGCCATGGATGGGTCCCCCTCCTCGAATGCCTCTGTCGTCGTACCAGGCACCCATGATAGTCATAAAAATGACTACTCAATTTCCTGACCAGGAAGGCCCGCCCGTGAACACCTCGGACCGTTTCCGCGCAGCTGTCGCCGACCAGGACCTCGGGGCCCTGGACGACCTGTTCACCGACGACATCCGCTTCTTCAGCCCCGTCAAGTTCACGCCCTTCGAGGGCAAGGCGATGGTGAGGGGGCTCTTCGGGGTGCTGCTGCGGACCTTCGAGGACTTCCGCTACATCGGCGACCACAGCGGCACCGCGCAGACCAGCACGGATGCCGGCACCGCCCCTTCCTCGGTGCTGCTCTTCCGCGCCCGCGCGGGCGGCAAGGAGATCCACGGCATCGACCTGCTGCACTTCGACGACGACGGCCGCATCAAGGAGTTCACCGTCATGGTCCGCCCCCAGTCCGCCGTACACGCCCTCAGCGAGGCCGTGCTCGCCGGGCTGGTCGCGGACGGCCTGGTACCGGACGCCGGCCGTTCGTAGACGGCCCGCGGACGGGGCCGCACCGCGGTGACGACGCGGCCGTCCCGGGCGCGGGCCGCGGCCGCCATGGTGTGGTTGTCACCCCCGGCAGCGGGGCTCGGGCCCGGCGAAAAACATCTGCGCCGCGGGCAGTTCGTCCGGGTAGAGTCGGGGCGTGTTCGATCTGCAGCCGCTGGGTGCCGGCCATGCGCCGGCGGTCCTCGTCTTCGAGCTGGCGAACCGCGCGTACTTCGCCGGCTCGGTACCCGACCGCGGTGACTCCTACTTCGACCGCTTCGACGACCGGTACGGCGCCCTGCTCGCCGAACAGGACGCCGGCGTCTGCGCGTTCCACGTCCTGGTCGCGGAGGACGGATCGGTGCTCGGCAGGTTCAACCTGGTCGACATCGAGAACGGCACCGCGGAGCTCGGGTACCGGGTCGCACAGGATGTCTCCGGCCGTGGTGTGGCGACCGCGGCCGTCCGGGACCTGTGCCGGCTGGCGGCGGCCCGGTACGGGCTGCGTACGCTGCGGGCGGCCACCACCCATGCGAACGCCGCGTCCCAACGGGTGCTGCTCAAGGCCGGGTTCGTACCCGTCGGCCCGGCTGACCCGGCCCACCTCAGTGGTGAGCCGGGCACCTGGTTCCAGCGCGACCTGTCGGTCCATCCGTAGACCGCGATCCCTGACGGGGGCCGGACTCAGCCCCCGCTCTTCCTCCGGAACGACCGCTGGCTCGCGGCCGGGCCGTGGGCGCCCCGGATCTTCGACGCGTCGGTGTTCGCGGCGAGGGCCGCGGCCTGCGCCTGTTTGGCCCGCTTGCGCTCCAGGGCCTCCCGGAACTTGCCCTTCAGGTCGTACTGGCCGTCCTCGTCGGGCACCACCGCACGACTCTCGGTGTCAGCGGTCTCCGGACCTTCTTGCGATGGCACTTCTGCAGTCATGGTGACCTCCTGAGGTCGGGCAGTGAAAGCACAGCTTGTCATGCCGGGCAGCGTGCGGCCTCCGAATTCCGGCGGCACCGGCCGCGACGGCCTCAACGGCGGGTGAGCAGGCGGAACTCGTTGCCGTCGGGGTCGGCCAGCAGCACCGCGCCGTCGGCGGAGTCGAGGCGCCTCGCCCCGAGGGAGAGCAGCCGCTCGGCCTCCGCCTGCGGATCGCCGTCCGGCGCGAGGTCGAGGTGCAGGTCCTTGCCGGCGTCCGGCATCAGGGGCGGACCGCCCCAGGTGATCTTCGTGCCGCCGTCCGGCGACTGGACGGCGGTCTCCTCGTCCTGGTCCCAGACCAGCGGCCAGCCCAGCGCCCGGCTCCAGAAGTAACCCACGGCCTGCGAACCGTCGCAGGCGAGCGCTCCGATGGTGCCGCAGCCCGCGAGGAAGGCGTTGCCCGGTTCGAGGACACAGAACTCGTTGCCCTCGGGATCGGCGAGCACCACATGGGAGGCGTCCGGCCCCTGACCGACATCGGCGTGCTCCGCGCCGAGTTCGAACGCCCGGGCGACGATGTCCCGCTGCTCCTCCGGGCTGGTGGTGGTCAGGTCGAAGTGCAACCGGTTCTGGGCGCTCTTCCCCGCGCGCGCGGGACGGAAGCCGAGGCGGTATCCGGCGTCGTTCCCGGACAGCAGGGAAACGCCGTCGTCACCGGCTCGTTCCAGGCCCAGCACTCCGGACCAGAACCGGGCCAGTCGCTCGGGCTGATGCGCGTCGAAGGAGATTGCGAAGAGTCGGCTGCTCATTGCGCCACCCGTCCTCGGTCCATTGAGTGTCCACTGCCGGCAGGTCGCCGTGTCAGCACCGCGGTCGAGGATCCTAGGGGCCGCAGGGTTCAGATCGCAGCCGAGTATTCCGTGGCCCGCGTACGGCAGAGCCCCGTCAGAGCGATTCGCCGGGGCTCAGACAGCGGTAGCCATGGGCGGTCGTCTCGGTGAGCCAGCCGTTGACGCTGTCGAGGCCGCGTCCGTTGATCTGGGCGTCGTGGATCGGGAATGTCCGCCGTGGTCCGATCGCCTTGACGAAGTCGATCGCCTCCGCCGTCTTCATCCATGACCCCTGGGCCGGGACCAGGAGGGTGTCGACGGGCTGATCGGGCACATGCAGGGAGTCACCGGGATGGTAGACCGTCCCGTCGACGATGTAGCCGAGGTTGGCGCAGTCGGGCAGACCGCCGTAGATGACCGCGTGGCGGCCGCCGACCGGACGCACGCGGAAGCCGGCGACGGTCAACTCCCCGTCGGCGGACACCCCGTTGAACTCCAGCCCCGGGATGTGCGCGTCGGCGGGCGCGTAGACCGGGACGCCGAGCCCCGCCAGGCGGAGGACGTCGATGTGGTCCGCGTGTTCGTGCGTGACCAGGACGGCGTCCGCACCGGTCAGGGCGGCCGGCTCGCTCCACACCCCGGGATCGACGACCAGGACCCTGCCTTCCCGCTCCAGGCGTACACAGGCGTGGGTGTACTTCGTGATCCGCATGGCGCCCCAACGTACCGCTTATGGAACACTGCCGGGCGTGCCCACCTGGATCACTCCGCGCCGTCTGGGCGCTGCCGCCGTGCTGTACGCCGTCTTCGCCGCCGGCTGGTATCTCGGTCAGCCCCTCCCCTACGTCGGCTGTTCCACCCCCGGCCCCGCTCCCGTCCGCGAGGCGTACGTGATCGGGGAGCCCGGCGACCTCTCCGACGACCTGTACCGGCCCCTGGGGCAGCTCTCGCAGGTCGCCACCGCCGATTTCGTCTCCACCGAGGCGATGGTGCCGTGCGAGCCGTGGACGGGCCGTCCGCGTCTTGTCGCCTGGGGCATCGGCGACTGGCGCTGAGAATGCCGCCGGACGCGACGGTGCTCACATGCTCGCGGCGCTATTGACCTGCTCTGATGCGGCGTGCTTCGCTCAGCCCGGGGGCATGGGGTGGTGAGGGGGAGGGCGTGAGGGGTCTCAGGGGACGCGGTGGCGCCGTCGGACCGATGACCGCGTCACTCCCGCGCGCACCCCGGTGGGGTCTGCCCCGGCAGCGTCGGCCGTCGTCCTCCACGGCGTCCGACCCTCCGCCGTGCGAGCGGACGACAGCCACCGGCTGACCTCCCGCGCGGCCGGCGGCGGATGCGCCGGAACCCGGGCTGCGGTCCTTCCGTCTTTCTCCGGCAGACCGCCCCGTGCCGACACCACCCATTCCTAGCAAAGCAGTCGAGAATTGAAAAACATATCATCGCAGAACTTTTCGGGAACGAACCGTGACGCCGAGATACCCGTCTGGCGTCGGCCCCGGACCATCCTGTGGACCGTGGCGGGCGTCGTCACCCTCGGCTTCCTCGTCACGCTGGAGTTCGCCGCCCGGCACTACGGCTTCGCGGGGCCGGTCACCAACCAGGTCCGCGAGGTGGTGTACGCCCCCAAGTCGGGTGGCCTGCTGTACGCGGCCATGGCGCTGATGATGGTGGTGCTCACCTGGCGGGAACGGCTGATCGCGGTGAGTACGGCGATCGGTGTCGACATCGCCTTCTTCGTGGTCCGGTGGGCGGCCGGCGCCGACACGGCGGGCGGCCACCCCTTCGGCAACGGTGCCCTCTGGGTGATCCTGGGCGTCGCGGTCATCGCCGTCACCCGCCGCACCGGCCGGGAACGGGTCCTGTTCCTGAAGGGCGTCGCGCTGGCCCTGCTGCTGATGGCCGGCCGCAAGACCGGCGACACCTGGCTCCTCATCACCTCCAAGACCCGCCCGGCGGTGCTCGACCAGTACGTGGCCACCGCCGACCACGCGCTGGGCAACCCGTCATGGCTGGCGGGCCGCATCGTGACGGCCACCGGCCCCGTCGGCTTCAACTTCCTCGACTTCGTCTACGGCAACCTCGCGGTGGCCGCGGTCATCGCCGCGCTGTACCAGCTGCGCCATGTCGCCGTCGAACGCCGCTTCCCCCGCCATCACCTGGTGCGCACGTTCCTGGTGATCGGCCTCGTCGGGCCGGCCTTCTACATGATCTACCCGGTGGTCGGACCGCTCTTCGCCTACGGCACCGGCACCGAGCACTGGGCGGATGTCAGCCTCTGGGCACCGGACATGCCGCCCAGCGAGGCCTGGGCCGTGGCCGACATCTGGCCGCGGACACTGCCTCCGGTCGACACCCCGCACTCCATGTCCTTCGACGGGATCACCCCGCGCAACTGCATGCCCAGCCTGCACACGGCATGGGCCACCGCGATCTTCATCCACTCCCGCAAGGGCCCCCGCCCGCTGCGGTTCGCGGGAACGTTCTGGCTGGTCGCCACGCTCGCCGCGACGCTCGGATTCGGCTACCACTACGGCGCCGACCTCATCGCCGGTGTGGTGTTCGTGATCACGATCGAGGCGGGCCTGCGCGCGTACGACCGTGGCTGGGACCGGTCGGGACTGCGTCTGGTCGCCTACGGCGCCACGGTCTTCGCCGCGCTCCTGCTGTCCTACCGGTTCCTGCCGCTGGCGATGGCCGAACACCCCTGGGTGTCAGGTCCGCTGCTCCTGCTGGCCATGATCTCGGTGATCTACGGCTACGTACGGACCACCGCGGCGTGGGAGCCGAAGACCGAACCGGCGCCGCGTCCGGAACCCCAGCCCGAACTGATCTGACCCCGTGGCTTCCGCGTGCCGCCCACCGATGAGTTCCGGTGGGTGGCACGGTCTTGTCCGGTACACGCACCCGGATGGGGAGGACACCAATGCCCAGGAAGATCAACGCCAGTCTGTTCATCTCGCTCGACGGCGTCGTCGAGGCGCCCGACCAGTGGCACTTCCCGTACTTCGACGAGGAGATGGGAGCCGCCGTCGGCGCGAGCCTGAACACCACGGAGGTCATGCTCTTCGGCCGCGTGACGTACGACAGCTTCGCGGGCGCCTGGCCTGGGCGGGAGGCGGCGGGCGGCGACGACGCGGGCTTCGCCAAGCAGCTCGGCGACATGCGGAAGATCGTGTTCTCCCGCGGGCGGCTCGACCTCGACTGGCGGAACTCCGAACAGGCGCACGGTGACGTCGCCGAGGTCGCCGCCGCGCTGAGGAGCGAGCCGGGAGGTGACATCTCGCTGAGCGGCTCGGTCTCCGTCGTACGGCAACTGCTGGCCGCGGGCCTCCTCGACGAACTGCACCTGCTCGTCCACCCCATCGCCGTACGCAAGGGCATGCGGCTGTTCGACGAGGGCGAGCCGTCGATCCCGCTGAAGCTGCTGACGTCGCGGACGTTCACGACGGGCGTGCTGCACCTCGTGTACGGCCCCGACACCGCACCGCCGACGGGCGGCTACGAGGAGGCCGTCGCCACGCTCCCGGAATGACGACGGCCGGGGGCTCACGGTGACCGGGCCCCGCCGGTCACCGTGAGCCCCGGATCAGCGAACCGTCCGCGCCGCGTCCTCGATGAAGTCGGCGACCACCTTCGGCTCCGACACCGTCACGGCGTGGGAGGCGTCCACCTTCTTCACGTGGGCATGGGCTCGCTTCGCCATGAACAGCTGGGCCTGCGGCGGGATGTTGCGGTCCTCGTCGGCCACGAGGACCCAGGACGGGACGCTCTTCCAGGCCGGTGCTCCGGACTTCTCGTCCAGGGCGGCCAGCGTCACGGGACGCTGGGTCACCGCCATGCCCTCGGCGACCCGCCGCGGGACATCGTGGGCGAACTGTCGGGGGAACTTCTGTTCCTGGATGTAGACGTCCTGGCCCTTTGTACCGTCGGCGTTGTCCACAGGAACGGTCCGCACGGCCTGGGGAAGCGTGCTGCCCTCGAACCGTGCCGCCAGCTCGTTGGCGCTCTCGCCCTGGTCCGGGACGAAGGCCGCGAGATACACGAGACCCTTGACCTGGGGATTGCCGGTGGCGGCGTTGGTGATGACCGCACCACCGTACGAATGGCTCGCGAGGACCACCGGGCCGTCGATGCTCGCCACGATGTTCCTCACATACGCGGCGTCGCCGCTCAGCCCGCGCAGCGGATTGGCCGCGGCCACGACCGGGTAACCGTCCTTCCTCAGCTTCTCGATGACGCCGTTCCAACTGGTGGAGTCGGCGAAGGCGCCGTGCACGAGAACCACGGTCGGCTTGCGGTGCTGGGACGCGGACGGCCCCTCGGTGGCGTTCGACGTGCCCATCGTGGTGGCGAGGAGGGCGGCCGCGAGGCCACCGCTCGCCACGAGGGTGACCGCGGTACGGCGACGGGACGGCTTGCTCGTCCTGAGAACCTCGGTCGGCTTCTGCTCGGTCATGGGGTACCTGCTCTCGTGAGGGGTGGTTGTTCGGTTCAGCGCGCGAAGGCCCGGGCGGCACGGCGCCTCGAATTCGCTCCAGCAACGGTTCGATCCGCTCTGTCGTCCACTACGACAGGACCGTGGCCGGATATGTGACAGCCGTGGGAACAGGTCACATGGCCCGGCCGGCGACGGGGACGGGCAGGGGGCACACCGGATGCGGGTTCCGGGGGGATTAGGGTCGGTCCTCGGCCACGACGTGCGGGGTCGGGGCGGCAGGAACTCGGTCAGGGGAGCGTGTGTGAACGTCGGTGTGCAGCGCGGGGCGATCGCCGTCGTGCAGGTGCTCGGGCTCGCCGTGTGGTTCTCCATGTCGGCGGTGGTGCCGAGCCTGCGCGGCGACTGGGGGCTCACGGCGTCCGGCGCGGTATGGCTGACGGCCTCGGTTCAGCTCGGCTTCGTCGCCGGGGCGGTGACCTCGACCGTGCTGAACCTCGCCGACCGGGTGCCGGCGCACCGTCTGCTCGCCGCCGGCGCCGCGGCGGCCGCCGTCTGTACCGTGGCGCTGGCCGTGTTCGCGGACCGGCCGGGCACCGCCGCCCCGCTGCGCTTCCTGACCGGGATGTTCCTGGCCGGGGTCTACCCCACCGGCATGAAGCTCATGGCGTCCTGGGCCGGCCGTGCCGGACGGGGCAGGACCATGGGCGTCCTCATCGCCGCCCTCACCCTCGGCTCCACGCTTCCCCACCTCATCGCCGGGCTGGGCTCGCTGCCCTGGCGCGGGGTCCTGCTCACCGCGGCGGCGGCCGGGTTCGCGGGCGCCGCCGTCGCCCTGCTCCTCGTCCGGCCCGGACCCCACGCGACCCCCACCGTTCCCGTTCGCAACGCCCGGTACGCGCTGACCATGTTCACCGAACGCGGGCCGCGGCTGGCGAATCTCGGCTACTTCGGGCACATGTGGGAGCTCTACGCCCTGTGGACCTGGATCCCGGCCTTCCTGTCGACGGCGCCCGCCGCACGCGGGCTCCCGGGCTCGGTGGAGATCACGGTGTTCCTCTCCATGGGCATCGGCGGCGCGGCCGGCTGCCTGCTCGGCGGCTGGGGCGCGGACCGTTTCGGCCGCTCCCCCGCCGCCGTGACGGCGCTTCTTCTCAGCGGTCTGTGCTGTCTGCTCTCCCCTGTCCTCTTCCACGCTCCGCCGGCGCTGCTGTTCGCGTTCTGCGCCCTGTGGGGAGCCGCCGTGATCGCGGACTCCGGGGTGTTCTCGACATCGCTGAGCGAGGTCGCCGACCACCGGTACATCGGTACGGCGCTCACCGCCCAGACCGCGATCGGGTTCGCGCTCACCGTCGTCACCATCCAGCTCACGCCGCTGCTGGCCGAGGCCGTCGACTGGCGCTACGCCTTCCTGCTGCTCGCCCCGGGGCCCCTGGCCGGTGCCCTCGCCATGCGCGCGTACGGCGATCGCCGTACGCGCGTGCAGCAGCGTGCGCAGGTCACGGATCGTCCGTGACGGCGGCGGTGAGGCGTGCCGCGAGTTCCGTGACCGCGGCGCGCAGTTCCTGCCCGCCTTCGACGCGGAAGGCGTACGGCACCGTCGCCAGCCATTCCTGCGCGTACATCGCCGGGTTGCGTGTGCTGCCGACCAGGACGCATCCCTCGCCCCAGGGTTCGAGCCGCCCCATGGGCGGCCTGATCCACGGGTTGACCTCGGTGAGCGGGGCGTCGAACACCACGCGGGTGGGGAACTGCCACCCGAGGCCGAGATTCTCCTCCAGCACCGCCACCGCGTCGAGATCCTCGGGCGGCTCGAACCCGTGCCCGGTCGGCCGGACCGCGCGGACCCGGTCGACCCGGTACGTACGGATCGCGTCCGCGCGATGGGAGTGGCACAGCAGGTACCAGCGCCCGTAACGGACCACGAGGGACCAGGGGTCCACGTCCGTCTCCCACTCGCGGCCGGCCTCGCCGCGGTAGGTGACCGACACACGGCGGCGGGCGGCGACGGCGTCGACGAGTTCGCTGGTGACGGCGGGGTCGGGGCGGGCCGAGTACGGGTCCGGGGCGGCCGACGCGTACTCCCGCAGTCTCGCCGCCTGCTGCCCGACGCGCTCCGGCAGCGCCTTGACGACCTTGCCCAGGGCGGTGCCGACCAGGTCGTCGTCGTCGGCGGCGGCCGGCTGTCCGCCGAGTACGGCCATCACCAGGCCGACGGCCTCGGACTGCGTGAAGTGGACGGGTGGCAGCCTTGTCCCGCGTCCGAGCCGGTATCCGCCGTGCGGACCTCTGGCGGACTCCACGGGGATGCCGGCCTCGCGCAGGATGCCGACGTACCGGCGCGCGGCCCGCTCCGTGACGCCGAGCCGGACGGCGAGTTCACCAGCCGTCGTACCAGGGCGGGCCTGGAGTATCTCCAGAGTGCGCAGTGCTCGCGCGGTCGGGCTGAGGTCGTGGGGCACGGAAGCAGGTTAGTCGCCGGATGATCCGGCAGCGGATCGTCCGGATCTCCTTCTACGGTGATCCGTGCCGGAACGACCGAAGGAGAAGTGATGATGGACATCCTGCTGATCGGTGGCCTGTGGCTGAACGGATCCGCGTGGGACCGCGTGGCGTCCGAACTGGAGGGGCTCGGGCATCGTCCCGTACCGGTCACCCTGCCGGGCCAGGGCACCGGCTCCGCGTCCGCGACGCTCGAAGACCAGGAGGCGGCGGTGCTCGCCGCGGTGGACGCGGCGCCGGGCAAGGTGATGGTGGTCGGGCATTCCGCCGCGTGCACGCTGGCCTGGCTGGCCGCCGACCGACGGCCGGAGCGGCTCACCAAGGTCGTCCTCATCGGCGGTGTCCCAACCGTCGACGGTCAGCCGTACGCCGACTTCTTCGAGGTGCGGGACGGCGTCGTGCCCTTTCCCGGCTGGGGTCCGTTCGAGGGGCCGGACGCGGCCGATCTGGACGACGAGGCCAGGCGGGCGTTCGAGGCCGACGCCGTCCCCGTACCGTCCGGTGTGGCCAAGGGGCTGGTGCGGCTGACGGACCAGCGGCGGTTCGACGTCCCGGCCGTGCTCGTCTGTCCGGAGTTCACTCCCGCGCAGGCACGGGAGTGGGTCGGCGCCGGCGACGTCCCGGAACTCGCCCGTGCCGCCCACCTCGACTTCGTCGACATCGACTCGGGCCACTGGCCCATGGTCACCCGGCCCGCGGAACTGGCCCGGATCCTGGCCGAGGCGGCCGGCCCGGTCTGACGGACGCGTCACGCCGAGGCCCGGGTGAGCGTCCGATGGATCTGACCCGCGTTCCGCGTCCCGCCCAGCGGTCCGAGTGCCGTCACCGACCTTGCGCGCAGGTCGTAGCCGTGCGACGGCTCCTTGGCCGACAGCGCCGGCACCACGTGCTGCGCCGTGTCGTCGTGTTGCCGTGTGCCGGGTCCGCGGTGAAGGTGGTAGCGATGTCACACCACGCCTCCCATCGCTTCCGCCGGCCGTCCGCCCCTCGACCGCCGTCGGAGACGGCCCTGTTCAGCGGCGTCTACGGGCTGATCCTGGCCAGTGCGCTGGCCGCCGCGCTCGACTCCCCCGGTGAGGCGGACGAGCCCGGCTCCGACGCGCTGTGGATCCTGCTCACCGCCGTCGCCTCCGCGGCCGCCCACGGCTACGCCCATGTCGTCGCGCATCGGATGTCGGCGGAGCGCGGCGGCGCCCGGGTCGGGCTGCGCGCCATGCTCGCCGAGTGGCCGGTCGTCGTGGCGGCCCTCCCCACCGTCGCGCTGCTGCTGACCGCGGTGCCGTCCTGGTGGACGGAGAGCCAGGCGGTGGAAACCGCCCTGCTGCTCAACACCCTGCTGCTGGCCGGCTGGGGCGCGTGGACGGCGCGCAGGGCGGGGCGTGGGTGGGCGGCGTCACTGCGGGCCGGGGCCGCCGACATGCTGATCGGCCTGGTGATCATCTCGGCGAACGCCCTGATCAAGTAGGGGGTCGTCCCCGGTGAGCCGGGTTTCCAGGCGGTAGTCGACGGTCACCTCACGGTAGTCCTCGCCCGGTACGACGCTCTCGGGGAGACGGTCGCGGTCACTGCGGCTCGTCGACTCCCGCTCTCCGCTACCCGGGAAGCGAACGGCGGTCCGGGGTCGCTCGGCGAAGCGCAGGCGGTCCATGCGGAGCGTCGACCGGAACGAGATGTCCTGCGGGGTGCTCTCCGGGCTCGTGCCTTCCCCGCCGGCGCCGTCCGGCGTCGGGGCACCGGCTGTTCAGGGCGGCTCGTCCCGTTCGCCGGAGACACGGCGGCGTGCCGGCTTCGGCGGCAGCTTCCCGTCCTCGGAGCGGACGCGACGCCTGCGGGTCGCGCTCTCGCGCCGGGCGGTCCGGTTCCCGTCCTCGCCTTCCGCCGGCCCGCGCGGGCTCCGTGCGGCCGGCTCCGCCGGGGCCACGGCGTCGCCCGTCACGTCCGCGGCCGCCGCGCGGCTCGCATCGCCCCCGGCGTCCTCGACCGCGCGCCCGGCCTCACCGCCGGCATCCCCGACCACACGCCCGGCCTCACCGCCGGCATCCCCGACCACACGCCCGGCCTCACCGCCGGCGCCCTCGGCCACAGAGCCGACACCGCGGCCCACATCCCCGACCGCGGCCTCGGTGGTCTGACCGACGTCGTGAACGGCCCTGCCCGCTCCTTGACCCACGTCCTGAACGGCGGTCCCGGCACCCTGACCCACGTCCCGCACAGCGGTCCCGGCTCCCTGGCCCACGTCCTGAACGGCGGTCCCGGCACCCTGACCCACGTCCTGAACGGCGGCTCCGGCTCCCTGGCCCACGTCCCGCACAGCGGTCCCGGCTCCCTGGCCCACGTCCTGAACGGCGGCTCCGGCTCCCTGGCCCACGTCCTGAACGGCGCGGCCGGCGCCCGTGCCCAGCTCGCCGACGGCCTGGCGGGCTCCCCCGCCCACGTCCTGTACGGCGGAGCCGACCCCTCGCGCCAGGTCGCGCAGGATCTCCGGATTGCGGTCGAGCGTGGTGAGCACCCGGTTGACGATCGCGGCGACGTTGTCGAGCCGCACCCTGAGCTGGGCCTGTGCCTCCACTCCCGAAATGCCCAGGTGCACGCGGCCGAGGGTGACGTCGGCGCCCACACTCAGCCTCAGCAGATCCAGCACCTCGGTCTGCAGGGAGACATGTGCGCGCAGGTTCTCGACGTCCAGGTCGATCTCGTCGACCTTCAGCAGGGGAACGTCCAGGAAGACATCGGGATTCTCCTCGTCGTACACATCGTCCTCGACGGGTGTCCCGCCCTGCTCGGCGTTGTCGTCCATCACCGCACCTCCCCGGTTCGCCGCTCCTTCCGTTCCATCTTGCGGCGCCACGAGGATCACCGCGCGGTCAGCCCGGCCCGGCCTCACCCGTGGGGAACGATGACGGCGCGGCCGTTCACCTCTCCGGCGTGCAGACGCTCATAGGCCTTCATTCGGGTGAGTCCCTTCGCGGCTTTCCCCGTCACTTGGCCTCCACCCTGGGCCCGACCACGGCGGATGCCCAGCCCGGCGGGCCCGGACGGGGTGCCGTCGCTGCGGATGCCGGGCGGGCGGAGCGCGGTTAGTGTCGGGCTGGCCGTGGGCGCGGACCCCGCCGGAGACGAAGGAGTGTGGTCGCTGTGGCCCGGAATCGCCGGCTGATCCTCAGCTCGCCGTCCGGGGTCTGGAACCTGCTGTCCGACGGCCGTCGCTACGGCGAATGGGTCTCGGGAACACAACGGGTGACCGCCGCGGACCCGCACTGGCCCGAGGTCGGGGCCCGCCTCCAAGTCCGCGTGGGTGTGGGGCCGTTGGCCCTCGAGGACATCTGTGTCGCACGCGTCTGTGAACCACACCGTCGGCTGGAACTGGAAGCGCGGGCGGAACCCTTCGGCGCGGCCCGCATCGCCATGAACCTCGTTCCCTGGGGCGAGCACACCCTTTTCCTTCTCGAGTGGCACCCCCTGCGGGGTCCGGGCATCCGGATGCACGGGCTTCCGGTGGACTACGTCGTCTCGATCCGCAACGGCATGATGCTGACGAAACTGGCCCGCATCGCGGTACGGGAACGAGAGCACGACACCGGCTCCGTGGGGGTTCAGGGGGCGTCCGACACCGCCTAGACGCGCCGCCTCACCCGGACGGCTCACTGCGGTCGCGGTGCGCGTGCCGCCGACCGAGTCTGAGGGCCGAGGAAAGGCGTCGACCATGGCAGACACACCCGGCGCGGTGCCCAGAGCTCCCGCAGGATCCGGAACCACCGATTGGGCGATGGGCCCGTATCTCTTCGCCGGCCTGGCGCTGGAGCTGAGTGGTTCGCTGAGCATTCTCATGGGCATCACCGGCATCGCCCAGGACACCATCTTCAGCGCACCCCGGTACGTCTACCGGTTCGACCTGACGGCCTGGGGCTGGCTCCACCTCGCTCTCGGGATCGCGCTGGTGGCCGCGGGCCTCGGCGTGCTGCTCGGCAGGAGCTGGGGCAGGGGGGTCGGGCTGGCGCTGGGCGCGGCGAGCCTGATCACGCAGTTCATGTTCGTCCCGTACTACCCACTGTGGTCGATCACTCTGATGGTGCTCGACCTCCTCGCCATCTGGACCCTGGCCCGGTTCAGCGCGCGGGAGCCGAACGGGGCATGAGCGCGGCCACGGTCCGTACACGTCCCTGGCGCGCGCCCGGCACGTCCCTTCGATGTCCGGCGGGCCACGCCGTGGGCTGGGCCGCCGGACATCGGACCGGCCGGGTCAGGCGCAGGTCCAGGCGGACATTCCCTGGAGCCGGGCGAGCCGCTCGGCCACGATGATCTGTTCTTCGCGGGTGGCGAGATCCGCCCGTGGGGCGTATTCGAGTCCGCCGGCCGCGACCCAGCTCGACTGGGCGAACTGCAGGCCGCCGTAGTGGCCGTTGCCGGTGTTCGCCTGCCAGTCGCCACCGGATTCGCACGCGGCGATGGCGTCCCAGTCGGTTCCACGGGGACTCGACGGGGACGCCGTCGCCTCGGTGGCGCCCAGGGCGGTCGCGGCGATCAGGACGAGCGCGGCGGCCCGGATCCCGTTTCGGCGCGCGCTCCGCGGGCCGCGTATATGGGTACTTCTGGAAGAGATCATAGGAAATTGCTACATCACGTCAGCGCGCGGTGACCTGCCGAGCACCGTCTCCTTGCCCCGGACGGGGGACGAAGGGCGGACCGGGCCGTCGTCAGAGGCGGACGACGATCAAGGCGATGTCGTCGCGTCCGCCGTCGGCCACGCCGAGGCGGCTGAGGAGCGTGTCGGCCAGATGGTCCGGGCCGAGGCCGGCGTGACGGGCGAGCGTGTCCATGAGGCGGTGCAGGCCGGCGTCGATGTCCTCACCCCGGCGCTCGACGAGACCGTCGGTGTACAGGACGAGTGTGTCGCCCGGCGTGTACGGGACCAAGGCCTCGGGGCGGGGTGTCTCCTCGGCGAGAACGCCGAGCGGCGGGTCGGTGGCCCGGTCGAGCAGGATCACGGTGCCGTCCCCCCGGCAGAGCACCGGCGGTGGGTGGCCGGCGCAGGTGTAGGTGATGCTGTGCCGGCGGGTGTCGATGACCGCTTTGGCGGCGGTGGTCGCCAGCGCGCCTTCGGCGCTGCGGGCGTAACGGCTGAGGACGTCCATCGCCTTGCCGGGTTCGTGGAGCGCGCGGACGGCGGCGGACAGGGCGCTGCGGAGCATCCCCATGACGGCGGCGGCCTCCAGGCCGTGGCCGACGACGTCGCCGACCGCGACCGTGAAGGTGTTCTCGGACAGGTCGACCACGTCGTACCAGTCGCCGCAGACGTTGAGCGACCGGGCGGCCGGCATGTAGCGCACGGCGATGCCGTGGTGGGCCTCCAGGTCCGGGGTGTGCAGCATGGCCCGCTGGAGGGCCAGTGCGGTCCGTCGTTCCCACTCATGGGCTTCGCGGAGCTTTTCGTTGAGGAGCTGGAGTTCCTGCGCCCGGGCGTACAGCTCGGCCTCCAGCGTCCACTTCCCGCCGGGATCGCCCTGCGGTCCGGCGGCCGGAGCGCGGGTCTGCAGGAACTCGGTCATGTCCTCGACCCGGTGGATGATCCACGCGACCTCCCCGTCGGGTCCGAGGACGGGCGTGTTGATCGGCGACCACCACCTCTCCTGGAACACGCCCGGACGGCCGGAGACCGGGAGGTCGTACTTCTGCACCGCCATCGACTCCGGTTCCTTCGACCGCAGCACCCGCCGCAGGGACGCGCCGAGATTGCGCACCCCGTCGGCTTCGGGGTCGCCCGGGTTGTCGGGGTGCACCTCGAACAGTTCGTGGCCGATCAGCTCGTCCCGGGCCCGGCCCGTCACCCGCAGATACGCCTCGTTGACCTCCACCACCACGAAGTCGGGATCGAGTACCAGGTACGGGCTGGGCGTGACCGCGAACAGGGCCTGATAGTCGATCCGCGGTGTGGTCATGTGCGGTCTCCCGTTCCGCGTCGTCTCACCCCGACGGTATGCCGACTCGGCCGTGAGCGACACCGCGTCGGCCCTTCAGAGGGCCGGGCCGCTCCCCCACGTCCGGGGAGCGGGTGCGGGTCCCGCCCGTGCGCCTCCGTATCCGCTCCCGTTCGGGCCGCGCGTGCCCTGCGCGACCGGAGTCCGCGCAGGGCACGTCCGGTCAGTGCGAGGTCATGACGGGGTCCTGGGTGTCCGGCCGGAGCTCGGGCGTGGGACGGCGGAAGCCCTTGGTGATGACGGTGAGGTAGACGAGGCCGATGGCGAGCCAGCCGAGTCCCAGCTTGGTCGCGGTGGAGCCGAGCTGGGTGAGCAGGTAGACGTCGACGGCCGCACCGGCCAGCGGGAGGATCACGAAGCCGAGCAGTGCGGGGCGGCTCCCGGAGCGCCACTGTCGTACGGCGTGGGCGATGACGCAGATGTTGACCAGGGTGAAGCCGAGGAACGCGCCGAAGTTGATGAACGAGGTGGCGTCGGCCAGTGTCAGGTTCATCGCCAGCAGCGCGACCGCGGCCACGATGCAGACGTTCGCGACCGGCGTGAGCAGTTTCGGGTGCAGGCGGCCGAAGACGGGGCGGGGCAGGACGTTGTCGCGGCCCATGACGAACATCAGGCGGCTGGTGCTGGCCTGGATGGCCACACAGGAGGCGAAGCCGCCGAGCATGGTGATGGTGTTCGCGACGTCGGCGAAGTCCTGGCCGCCGACGAGGGTGGCGACGGCGTAGCCGGCCGAGGACTCGTCGGCGAAAGTGCCGCCGGGGTGGGCCCACTGCATCACGAAGGAGAGTGCCACGAAGGTCACGCCACCCGCCAGCACGGTGAGGACGATGCCGCGCGGAATGGTCCGCCGGGGATCGCGGGCCTCCTCGCTGAGGGTGCTGACCGCGTCGAAGCCGAGGAAGGCGTAGGCGGCGACGGCCGCGGCCGCGGTGACCGCGGAGATGCCGGTGGCGCCGTTCCACAACGCCTCGCCGGCCGCGGCGGTTCCGCCGTGGCCGAGACCGTGGCGGACGCAGAGCACGGCGAGGACCAGCAGGCAGCCGGTCACGGCGATCAGCAGCACCTTGTTGACCTTGTCGGCCACGGCGAGGCCGATGACGTTGACGGCGGTGGCCAGCGCGATGTTGATCACCAGCCAGAGCCACTGCGGCAGGGAGGGGTACTGCGCGTGCAGATAGATCGACTGCACCAGGAAGGCCACCATGGGGAGGAACAGGTAGTCCAGGAGCATGGCCCAGCCGGCCAGGAAGCCGAAGCGTGAGTCGAGCATCCGCCGCGCGTAGGTGTACACGGACCCCGAGGACGGCATGATCCGGGCCATCCTGGCGTAGCTGAGGCCGGTCAGCAGCATCGCACCGGTCGCGACCAGGTAGGCGGTCGGGGCGGCACCGTCGCTGGTCGCGGCGATGACGCCGAAGGTGGAGGTGACGACGGCCGGGGCCATGTAGGCGAGGCCGAACAGGACGATGGACAGGAGACCGAGGTCGCCTCTCATCCGGACGGGACGATCGGTCATGGTGTGCTCTCCGCGGGGACGGTGGCGGCGCCGGTACGGCCACTCCAGGTGGCGGGGTCGATACGCCCCTGGTAGAGGGGCAGGGCGAGTGGGCTGTCGTCGGGCCGGAACTGCTCCCAGGGCCGGTTCAGGGCCGCGGTGCCGAACTTCCGGATGTTAGTCACCTCGTCGAGGTCGATGACGTCGGTGAGGGATGTGTCACCGTCGCCCGGAGCCTGCGTGCGGACGGTGCCGGAGGGGTCGACCAGCAGGCTGCGCCCGGCGCCCACCGGCGCGGCGCAGTTCACGCCGGCGGTGAACACCTGGTTGACGATGGAGTTCGCGCGTGCCAGGACGATCTCCTGGGCGCGGTCGCTGGTTCCGGTCTCGACGAAGTTGAGCACCAGCTCCGCCCCCATCCAGGCGAGGTGGCGTGTCACCTCGGGGAACCAGGCGTCGTAGCAGATCGACAGGCCGATTCGGCCGACGCCCGGCATGTCGAAGACGGTGAAGTCGGTGCCGGGGACCGTGATCTCGTAGGGCCGCCAGGGGAAGATCTTGCGGTAGGTGGCGACCCGCTCGCCGCGTGGGGAGTAGACCGCGGCGGTGTTGTGGATACGGCCGTCCGGGCCGCGTTCGTAGAAGCTGCCCGGGGCCAGCCACACCCCGAGGTCGGCGGCGATCCGCGCGAGCGCGGTGTCACGGGGGCCGTCGAGCGGTTCGGCGGTGGCTTCGGGCAGATCCTCGGGAGCCGTCCGGGAGCCGGCCGGCGCGCCGCACAGGTGCAGCTCGGGATAGACGACCAGCGGCTGCGCGGGCAGGCCCCGCGTGCGCCGGGCCACATCGGCGGCGAAACCGCCCAGGTCGTCCGCGCAGCGGCGGGCGGCCTGGGCCATGACGAGAGGAAGGGGACGCGACATGGAGCACCAAGTGTGTGCGAGGGATTAGTTAAACGAAATTTAGTTAACGAATCCGTCGGGGGTCAATGGGTGGACGCCGGAAAGGAGGACCGCGTGTGCGAGCATGTGGACCATGCCCCGACCGAGGAACCAGGCGGAGCGGCGTGCCCAGCTGATCGACGCGGCCGCGCGGGCCGTCATCAGCACCGGGGCGACCGCGCTCAAGCTGAGGGACGTGGCGGCGGAAGCGGAGGTCACCCCGGCCTCCGTGCTCTACTACTACGCCGACCTGCAGGAACTCTTCTCGGCTGTGTTCGAGCACGCCGCCGCGACCTACTTCGGCACCCGCGAGGAGGCCATCGCCGCGGCGGAGGGGCCGGTGGACCGCTTGCGGGCATGCATCCGCAGCGGGGTGCCCTGGCCGGGAGCGGGCGAGCAGAGCACCCGGCTGCTGTTCGAGCTCTTCCCCGTCGCCCTGCGCAACGAGGCGGTCGGGCGGGCGCACCGGGTCTTCGTCGACGAGCAGACGGACCTGTACCGCCAGGTCCTCGCGGACGGCGAGGACCTGGGGCTCTTCACGCTCGGCGCCTCCCCCCGCGCGCTGGCCCGGTCCTTCGTCGCCCTGGAGGACGGCTACGCCATGGACCTGCTGATCGGCACCGCGACGGCGGCGGAGATCGAGGCCCGGCTCCTGGACCACGCCCGCGCGGTGACCGGCAGTCCCGCCTTCGCCTGACGCGCGGCCGGCCGCCCCGCGGTCCTTCGCCGGGGCGGCCGGGGCGCGGTACGGCGCCCTCAGGCGTCGCCCATGACCAGGCCCTCGATGGTGTGCTTCTGCGTCACCGGCTCCAGTGCGTCGACGACCGGACAGTCCAGGTGGCGCCGGACCCGGTCGGGCAGGCTCTCCCAGTAGGCGCGGGTCACGGCGGTGTCGTGCCGTTCCCCGTTCGTGGCTCCGGGGCCGTCGACCCCGAGGACCAGCACCGGGCGGGGCTTCGGCGAGTGGTTGCGGGTGCCTCGGTGGATGGTGAGGGCGGTGCGCGCCGAGATGTCGCCGCGCTGCGGGTACTTGCGCACGGCCCGCTCTTCGTAGCGCGGGTAGTGCGGCCGGGGCGGGAACATGCCGTGGCCGAACTCCGGGCTGTCGTCCCACTGGGTGCCCGGCGCGATCTCGAAGGGGCCCATGTCCTCCTCGGTGTCGACGGCGGTCACGTTGAACGCCAGTGAGGTCAGCCGGCGCCCGGCCCTGGTCTCCTCCGGCATGGGGAAGTCCCGGTGCCACGGCTGGTTGACGGCGCCCTCGAGGGGCACGTCGAAGCCCACCTCGACGATGCGGTAGTCGGGTCCGAGGACCGCCGTGCAGACGGAGCGCACCCAGGGGTGGTCGACTAGGTCGACGAAGCCACGCAGCTGTTCGGGGTGGATCTCCACGTAGTAGCGGTGCGGTCCACGGCCGACCGCTCCTCCCGGCCGCGTCCGCGCCTCCTCGAAGGCGGCCTCGATGTCCTCCCGGAGCCGGTCGGTCCACCGGGTGGTGAACGCGCCCTTGCGCGCGGTGATGCCGTCCGAGTACAGGGCCTCCACATCGGCCGTCACATCGACGTCGAGACCGGCCGGCGTGATGCCGGGGTAGGCGTACGGGCTCATGGTGCCTCCTTGCAGCAGTACCGTGCGAGCCATGGTGCATCGTTGATTTCAACGTGGCAATAGCGTGCGGAGAGATCTTGGGCGGCGCCCGGTGGCCGTGCCACGATGTGCGGGTGAGCAGCAGCCTGAAGGACGTGGCCGCCCGCGCGGGGGTCTCCGCGCGCACGGTGTCGAACGTGGTCAACGGTTCCGCCCGGGTGGCGGCGGAGACCCGCCGGCGGGTGCAGGAGGCGATCGACGAGCTGGGGTACCGTCCCAATCTCGCCGCCCGGAGTCTTCGGGCCGGCCGTACCGGCATCATCGGCCTCGCGATCCCGGAGTTGCACTCCCCCTATTTCGCCGAGCTCGCGGGTCTGCTCGTGGAGGAGGCCGGCCGCCGGTCATGGACGGTGATCATCGATCAGACACGGGGCGACGCCGAGGCGGAACGGCGGCTGCTGACCGGCGACGGGGGCAGGGTCATGGACGGTCTGATCATCAGCCCGTGGGCCCTGGAGGCGCGGGATCTGACCGCGACCCCCCGCCCGCTGCCCGTGGTGCTGCTCGGTGAGCGCAGTCCCCAGGGCCTGGCGGACCGGGTCGCCGTGGACAATGTGGCCGCCGCGGACGAGGCCACCACTCATCTGCTGTCCTCGGGACGCCGCCGCGTCGCGGCGATCGGTCTGCAGCCGCAGCTGGGGAACGGTACGGCGGAACAGCGCGCCGAGGGCTACCGCAGGGCGCTGCGGCGTGCGGGCGTCACCCCCCGGCCCGGCTGGGAGCGCCCCGTGGACGCACTGCACCGGAGCGACGGCGCCCGGGCGATGACGGAGCTGCTGGACGGGGACGACGTGCCCGACGCGGTGTTCGCGTTCAGTGACGAACTCGCCCTGGGCGCCCTTCACACCGCGCGTGTCCGGGGGCTCCGGGTGCCGGAGGACCTGGCGATCGCGGGGTTCGACGACATCGAGGACGGTCGCTTCAGCCATCCCGGCCTCACCACGGTCTCCCCCGACAAACGCCAGATCGCTGCCCGCGCCCTGCAGTGTCTGGCCGACCGTATCTACAGCCCGCGCAACGAGGTGCCCGCGTCCGATCTGACGGTCCCGTACCGGCTGGTCGTCCGCGGGAGCAGCGCCCCGCGCGCGGGAACGCCCTGACCCTTCGCCTACCGCTCCGCCGGGGTCAGCCGTTTCTCGAACCAGTGGTGGGCGTAGGGCTCGTCGTTGAAGGCGGGGACTTCGGCGTAGCCGCTGTCGCGGTAGAGCCGGGTGGCCGCTTCCAGGGCTTCATTGGTGTCGAGCCGCACCCGATCGCTGCCGTGCCGGGCGGCACGGTCCTCGAGTTCGGCCAGCAGGCGCCGGGCCAGGCCGAGGCCCCGGACTCGGGGAGAGACCCACAGCCGTTTGATCTCCGCGGGCGCCCCGGCCGGCAGTTTGATCCCGCCGCATCCCACCGGCTCGCCGTGCAGCCGGGCCACGAGGAGGAGTCCGCGGGGCGCGCGCAGTGCAGCCGGGTCGGGCAGCAGACTGTTCGCGGGGTCGAACCCGCCCTCGAAGACCTCCCGCAGTTCGGCCGCGTAGGAGCGCAGACAGTGCGCGGCGTCCGGATGGTCGGGGTCGAGCGCGGACAGGGAGACCACCGAGGCCGTCAGCAGCCGCTCCACCTCGGCCATGGCGGCGGTCAGCCGGTCGCGCTGCCGCGCGCCGAGCGGAGCGAGCAGGGCTGCCGCGAGCGCGTCGCTGCGGTCGTCGAGAAGGGCGCGCTCGCTCCGGCCGGCCCCGGTCAGGCGTACGGTGCGGACCCGCCGGTCGTGGGGGTGCGGCTCGACCGCGATCAGGCCGTCCCGTTCGAGCGCCCGCAGCAGCCGGCTCGCATAACCGGAGTCGAGGCCGAGCCGGTCCCGTACGCCCCGGACGTCGTGCGTGCCGCCGTCGCCGATCTCCCAGAGCAGTCGCGCCTGTCCGTAGGGGCGGGCGCCGCCCAGGTAGTGGTCGTGCAGCACTCCTACGCGCTCCGCGACCGTCCGGTTGAAACGCCTCACCTGGTCCGTCTGCCGCCCCATTCTCTGACCTTAGTCAGAGAATGGGGCCGCGGCAACGAGGGGCAGGCTCCGGCCACGGGTGTCGTACGGATACAGTGCGGGCGGGATGCGAGGAGGGGGCACCGTGGCCAAGGTGAACATCAGTCTGGACGCCGAACTCGTGGTGGAGGTGATGGTGCTGGCGGGAGTCGGATCACCGCAGGACGCCATCGAGGTGGTCGTGCGGGACTACATCGCCCGCGGTCACCGTACGGAGGCGCGGACCGAGCTCAAGGACGAGGCACTGCGCGAGGTGGACGCCAAACCGCAGGAGCCGCAGGGCTGATCGCCCCCGCGGGTGCTCGACGCCGACTGCCGGACAGCCCCGGCAAGCGCCCCGAGCGCGACACCGCCGGCCGGTGGGCGCGCGCCACGCCGGTCGCCCTCGTCCAGCAGGGCGCCCCGTCGGGCTGTGCGCGCTCCGACCGGGGGTCCGCGCCGCCGCCCGGTCCGCCGCGGCCGCTCCACGGCCGGGAAGTCCGGCCCCTCGCCGAGGCCGCAAGCGGGGCGCCGCTCTTCCGAGTCGGCCGAGTCCCGGCGTATGCCGGCGGGGCGTCCAGGGGAACGCCGGAGTCCGTCCGGCAGCGGTCTTCGGTCCCGGAACGAAAGCGCCTGTGCGGCACGGGGTCAGGCCGTGCCGCACAGGTGGTCAGGAGGTCAGTTCGACCGTACGCGGACCGTCCGCGGGGGCGGTGCGGAGCACTCCGGCCGCCACGGCGGCGATGGCGCAGAACAGGGCGGGGAGCAGGAAGGTGTGGTTGAGGGCCATGACGTGGGTCATCCAGCCGATGACGGCGGGGCCCGCGAGCATGCCGATGTAGCCGAGTCCGGCGACCCGGGAGACGTTGGTGCCGGCGGCCGCCGGGTCGGCGTGTCCGGCGGCGCTGAAGAGCTGCGGGACGCAGCCGGACAGGCCGAGACCGAAGAGGGCCCAGCCGGCCAGCGCGGCCCAGATCCAGGGCGAGAGCGCCACGAGCGTGATGCCGACTGCGGCCAGGGCGGATCCGTACCGCAGGACGGCGACCGGGCCGAAGCGCGCGGACACCGGGTCGGCCAGGAACCTGCCGATGGTCATCGTCGCGGCGAAGGTGCCGAAGGCGAAGGCGGCGGTGCTCTCGGGCGCGCCGAGGACGGTCTTGAGGTGCAGGACGCTCCAGTCGTTGGCGGCTCCCTCGCACAGCATGATCAGCAGGGCGAGGACGGCGAGGAGCCAGATCCTGGCGGGGACTGCGCGCTTCTCGGTCCCGCCCGCGGTGTCGGCCGCGGGCTCCGCCGGGGTGGACGGCAGGAGGCCGCGGGCTGTCACGAGCGCGACAACGACGCCCACGGCCGCCACGGCGGCGAGTGTCGTGGCCGGGCCCCAGCCGATGCCGAGGGCCGCGGCGCCGACGAGCGCGGCCAGCACGCCGCCGATGGAGAAGGTGGCGTGGAAGGCCGACATGACCGGCCGCTCGTAGGCCTTCTCCACCTGTACGGCGTGGGCGTTCATGCTGACGTCGAGGGTGCCGTTGCCGAAGCCGAAGATCAGCAGTGCCGTGCCGAGGACCCACGGCTGCTGGGCGAGGCCGGGCAGGATCAGGGTGACGCTGCACAGAACGCCGGCCAGGGGCACGACGGTGCGGGTGCCGAGCCGGTCGGACAGCCGGCCGCCTACCTGCATGCCGAGGAAGGCCCCGGCGCCCAGCAGCACGAGGAAGCCGCCCAGCGCCGCGTGGCTGATGCCGACCTGCTCCTCGATGGCCGGGATCTGCACGACCCACATGCCGAGCAGGGTGCCGTTGAGGACGAAGTAGACAAATGTCGCAGCACGGGCCGCTCGCAGCGCTCTTTCCATGCCGCACACCCTAACGAACAAAATTGAAGTTCAGTAGACGGGTTTTCGATCGCCCTCATTGTTCGCTCGTCTTCACTGTTCGTTCGGTGTGGTGTTGAATCGCGGCATGAACACCGCGGAGCGCCACCGTCTGATCGCCCAGGCCGTCCAGGAGACGGGAACGGCCACCGTCACCGAACTCACCGGCCTCACGGGGGCCTCGGAGATGACCATCCGCCGGGACCTCGACCATCTGGCCGCTCAGGGTGTCCTCGAAAGGTTCCGCGGAGGCGCCCGCACCCTGCTTCTGCGAGGTGACGAGCCTCCCTTCGCGCTGCGCGCCCACGAGGGCGTCGACGTCAAGCGCAGGATCGCGGCCAGGGTCGCCTCGCTGGTCGCCGACGGCGAGACCGTCCTGCTGGACAGCGGCACCACCTGCCTGGAGGTCGCCCGACTGCTGCACGGCCGGCCGGTCACCGTGATGCCCTTGTCGCTGCAGGCGATCGCCGTGCTCGGCGACGCTCCGGAACCGACGTCGCTCCTGGTCCCGGGCGGCCGGCCCCGAGCCGGCGAGGGCGCGCTCATCGGTCCTCTCACCCTCGCCTCGCTGTCGGCTCTGCGCTTCGACACCGCCGTCCTGGGCTGCTGCGGCCTGACCGCGGCCGACGGCATGACCGCCTACGACCTCGACGAGGCGAGCGTGAAGAAGGCGGTGATCGCCTCCGCGCGCCGCGTCATCGTCGCGGCCGACGGCACGAAGCTCGGCCGTACCGCCCACGCGTACGTAGGCCCGTCGAGTCTCGTGGACGTCCTCGTGACCGACAGCGGCGCGCCGAGCGACGAGATCGCCGCGCTCGAGAGCGGCGGCACCACGCTGGAGACCGTCTGAGACGTCCGCCCGCCGTCCCGACGCGAACCGCTCACCGCCGTCGGCATGCGGACCGCCCCGATCGGCGCCCGCAGCTGGGGCGGTGTCCCCGCCGAGGACCTGGCCGCCGCCGGCCGCGTCCTCGCGCTGGTCACCGAGCGCGCCGACGCGGAAGTGGCCGCCCTCAACGCCTGATCCGCCGTCGGCGCTTTCAAGTCTCCGCCGCGGGCGGGGTATTGACGCCTGATGTTACAACTCAATAGTTTCAGTATCTTCGACTCACGGGTGTTCCGGCCCGTCCCCGGGCTCCCGGTCGCCAGGCAGATTCCCGAAGCCGGAGGTGCCCATGGTGAGGCCGTGCACCGTCCCGGCACGACCACTCGTACCGCGAGCCCGCGGCCGCGGTGCCGACAGGAGGGATCACCCATGGGGCGCTACAGCCGGCTCCGCCGGATCCGGCGGATGGATCCGCAGCAGGACTTCGAGCAGATCTTCCGGTGGATCACCCACTACGAGTTCCCTCGCGACTATCTCCAGGGGACGTCGGTCGCGTTTCTGCGCGACTACGGCGTCCCGCGCATCTCCCGGCTCCTGGACCGCACCCAGGAGTTCGAGCGGGCCGGCCAGAAGCGGTACGACGACACGGTGCTGATCAGCTACGAGATGGTCCGCGAGGGAATGGACTCGGAGCACGGCCGGGCGGCCGCCCGTCATCTGAACCGCATACACGGGCGGTACCGCATCCCCAACGAGGACTTCCTCTACGTCCTGGCCACCACGGTGGTGGGTCCCAAGCGGTGGATCGACCGGTTCGGCTGGCGGCGTCTGTGCGAACAGGAGACCGAGAGCCTGGCGCTGGTGGGCCGGCGGATGGGCGAGATGATGGACATCGAGGGCGTGCCCGACACCTATGCCGGGTTCGAGCGGCTCCACGACGACTACGAGCGGGAGATGTTCGCGTACGACCCCGCGAACCGCAGGGTCGCCTCGGCCACGCTTCGGGTGCTGACCTCCTGGTATCCGGCCCCCTTACGCGGGGCGGCGGCCCGGTTGTCGCTCGCCGTCCTGGACGAACCGCTGCTGAAGGCGCTCGGTTTCCGCCCGCAGCCGCGTCCGCTGCGCGTCGTCGTCCCCCGTGTGCTGCGCGCCCGTGCCGCGCTGATCCGGCTGCTGCCGGCGCGTCCGGAGCGGTTCCCGCGCAAGCCGAAGGCGCGCACCTATCCCTTCGGCTGGACTCTGGACGACCTGGGTCCGCACTGGGCGCACTCCCGTCCGCCGGCGCCGCTCCCGGACGAGACACCGTCGGAACAGGCGATCGGCACGGCGCAGCCGTCCGCCCCTCATGTCCCCCGTCAGGAGACCCGATGAGCGACACCACCCCGGCCACGGCACCGCGCGCCGCGACCTTCACCACGTACTCCCCCGCGACCGGTGAACCGATCGCCGAACACCCGGTGGACGGGCCGGAAGAGGTCTCCCGCGCGGTGTCCCGTGCCCGCTCCGCCCAGGCAGGCTGGGCGGCGCTGCCCGCATCCCGGCGCCGTGACCATCTGCTGCGCTGGAAGAAGGCGCTCGCCACCGATCTGGACGCCGTGGCCCGCACCATCTCCGAGGAGACCGGCAAGCCGGCCGGTGACGCCGCGCTGGAGGTCGTGCTGACCCTGGAGCACCTGGGCTGGGCCGCCCGCAACGCCGAACGCGTGCTGCGCAGGCGGAAGGTGGGCACCGGACTCTTCACCGTCCATCAGCGGGCCTCGCTGGTGCACCGGCCACTGGGCGTGGTCGGCGTGATCGGCCCCTGGAACTACCCCCTCTACACCCCGATGGGCTCCATCGGGTACGCCCTGGCCGCGGGGAACGCCGTGGTCTTCAAGCCGTCGGAGCTGACCCCGGGCACCGGGACCCTGCTGGCCGGGCTGTTCGACGGCGCCGTACCCGGGCATGCCGGGCTGCTCACCACCGTCACCGGCGCCGCGTCCACCGGTGACGCGCTGGCCCGGTCCGGGGTCGACAAGCTGGCCTTCACCGGCTCGCCGGGGACGGCCCGCAAGGTGATGGCGGTGTGCGCCGAGACGCTGACGCCGTTGCTCGCCGAGTGCGGCGGGAAGGACGCGGTGATCGTCACCGCGGACGCCGACCTGGACGCCGCGGCCGACGCGATCGTATGGGGCGCGCTGAGCAACGCGGGGCAGACCTGCGCGGGCGTGGAGCGTGTCTACGCGGCCCGCGAGATCCACGCGGAGCTGTGCGAACGGGTGGTGAAGCGGGCCGCGGCGCTGCATCCGGGCGGCGAGGCGGACGCCTCCTACGGACCGATGACGTTTCCGAGCCAGGCCGCGATCGTCGAACGGCATGTGTCCGGCGCGGTGTCGGCGGGTGCGCGGGCCCTGCTGGGCGGGCCGGAGTCGGTGCGCGCCCCGTATGTCGCGCCGGTGGTGCTGACCGGTGTCCCGGAGGACGCGGCGGCGATGACGGAGGAGACCTTCGGGCCCGTCGTGGCCGTCAACGCGGTCGCCGACACGGACGAGGCGGTGGAGCGGGCCAACGCCTCGCGGTACGCCCTTGGGGCGGCGGTGTTCTGCCGCAGCGGGCGCACCGGTGCGGCGATCGCGGCACGGCTGCGCGCCGGGGCGGTGTCGGTGAACTCGGTGCTTGGCTTCGCGGCCGTACCGGCGCTGCCGTTCGGCGGCTCCCAGGACTCCGGCTTCGGGCGGATCCACGGTGCGGAGGGGCTGCGTGCCTTCACCGCCGTGCAGTCGACGACGGTGCAGCGGTTCACCCCGCCGGTCGTGCTGACCTCGTTCGCGGTGCCGGCCGCGACGCGGGAGCGCGCGGTGCGGCTGGCGCGGTTGCTGCACCGGCGCCGTTGAACGGCCGGCCGGTCAGGCGTCGAGGAGCGGGGCCAGGTAGCGGCGGGCGAAGGCCCGGGCCTGGTCCTCGTCCTCCATCTCGATACAGCTGGAGGGGTTGAGCAGGAAGGAGACGGCGACCCGCACCATCAGTTCGGCGAGCGGACGCGGGTCCTCGTCGGGACGGCCCTCGGCCTGCTGGGCCCGGCGCAGATGGCCCGTCAGATACTCGACCGTGGCGGAGAGCGAGGACGTGCCCTGCACGGTCAGATAGGGCAGCACCACCTCGGGTTCGAGGCGCAGCAGGCCGCCGAAGAGTGGGTGGGCCCGGGTGTGGCGCAGGGCGACCACGAAGCCCTCGACGACCCGTTCCTTCATGGTGGGCAGTCCGGCCACCGCGACGTCCAGCCGCTGGAAGAAGCGGCTGAGCTCACGCAGCAGGGTCTCCTCGACGAGCTTGTCCTTGGTCTGGAAGCGCCGGTAGACGGTGACGCGGGAGACGCCGGCCCGCTTGGCGACGTCGTCCACGGAGGAGCGGCGCAGGCCGAGGAGCGTGAACTGCTCCAGTGCCGCGTCGAGGATCCGCCGCGCCGTCTCGTCCCCGGGCTCCGGCTGGGCGAGCGCCCGTTCGAGCCACGAGTCGTTCGTGTCAGTTCTCATGGTGCTCCTCACGATACCGGCCGGCGCCCTCCCGGATACCATGAGACGTTGGACGTACGTCTGTAAACCGTGCGAGCCGCCCACCCCCTGGGGACGGGGACGGGCGGCAGGTTCTCGTGGCCTGGGGCCGGGTCAGTCGCCGTAGAGCCCGGACAGTGTGTCGGCGTACTTGTCCCGGATGACCCGGCGGCGCATCTTCAGCGACGGCGTCAGTTCACCGGTCAGCGGGCCCCACTCCTCGGTGAGCACTTCGTACCGCTTGACCTGCTCGGTGCGGTTGAGCCGGGAGTTGGCGGCGGCCACCGCGCGGTCGATCTCCGCCCGGACGTCGGGGTGTTCGGCCAGCGCGGCCGGACTCCCCTGCGCCGCGACGCCGTTGGCGGCGGCCCAGGCCGGGGCGGCTTCCGGGTCGAGGACCAGCAGGGCGACCAGGTAGGAGTGGTTGTCGCCGTGCACCAGCGCCTGGCCGATCAGCGGGTGTTCCTTGAGCGCGTTCTCCACCAGGGCCGGCGAGACGTTCTTGCCGGTGGAGGTGATGATCATCTCCTTCTTGCGGTCGGTGAGCCAGAGGTAGCCGTCCCCATCGACCCGGCCGATGTCGCCGGTGGCCAGCCAGCCGTCGCCGTCCAGGGCGGACCGCACCGAGCCGTCCGGCCGCAGGTAGCCGGAGAAGACGGAGGAGCCCCGCACCAGGATCTCGCCGTCCTCGGCGATCCGAATGTCCACGGACTCCACGGGGCGTCCCACCGAACCGAGCCGGAATCCGGCTTTCGGGCTGTTGCCGGTGGCGACTCCGGTGGTCTCGGTCAGTCCCCAGGCGTCCATGATGACGATGCCGAAACCGGCCCAGAACCGCACCACGTCGATCGGCATGGGCGCCGACGCGCTGGCCGACCAGGTCACCCTGTCCAGTCCGCCCGCGGCCAGCAGGGGCAGCAGGACGTCCTCGCGGGCGCGGGCGTAGCGCTCCTCGAGTTCGGCGGGCGGCGCATCCCCCCGTTCGCGGAACTCGACGTGCTCGCGGGCCACCGTGAACGCCCGGTCGATGACCACGCGTTCCTCGGCCGGCAACAGCGACAGCACGGCCCGTACGGCGGCGGACAGCTTCTCCCAGACCCTCGGCACACCGAAGAACTGCGCGGGCCGCACCTTGCGCACCACCTCGCCGACGCGTGTCGGATCGGCGCAGAGGTACACGTGCGAGGCACGGTGGCAGGGCAGATAGATGCCCAGCATCCGCTCGGCGATATGGGCGAAGGGCAGGTAGCAGATGTGCTCGACGTGCGGGGGCAGCTCCACGACGGCGTCGAGCGCGAGGGCGTTGGACATCACCTGGCGGTGGGTCAGGACGACGCCCTTGGGCTCACCGGTGGTGCCGGAGGTGTAGACGACGGTCAGCGGGTCGTCGGGGCGGGCGGCATCCAGTTCCTTGCCGACGTGTTCCGGCAGCGGCTCGTGGAGCAGGGCGGCGTACGGGAGGTGGCCGCCCTCGGCGCCGTCCTCGGCCACCACCAGCCGCTCCAGCGGGGTGTCCGGGTCGGCGAGCAGCGGCTCCCACACGGCGACCTGCGCGGCGCCTTCCACGACGGCGAGGCGGGCGCGGCAGTTGCGGGCGATGTGGGTGATCTGTTCGGGGGCCGCGGTGCCGTAGACGCTGACGGGGATCGCGCCGAGCCGGACCAGTGCCAGGTCCGACAGCCAGTGTTCGGGCCGGTTGGACATCATCAGCAGGACGTGGTCGCCGCGTTCGACGCCGAGGGCCCGGAGGCCGGCGGCGAGGTTGGCGGTGCGTTCGTGGACCTCTGTCCAGGTGAGCGTGGTCCAGGTGCCGTCGGGGTCCTTCGACTGCCAGGAGAGGGCGGGGAGTCGGGGGAACTCGCGTGCGTTGCGGGCGAGGAGCTGCGGCAGGGTGGGGGTGTCGGGCAGGTCGCCGGTGGCGCCTGGTGCTGATGTCATCGGGGCCTCCTTGCGGGTGTCGTAGGGGTACATCGGGGAGACCGGGGGGAGCGGCCCGGCGTTTGCGGGGTGCCGCTGCGCCCGCCCGTGCGATGAGGTCGGGCAGTCGCCCAGTGGTGTGGCTGGGCGGGGGTGGGGTGCGCGGCCCGGCGTTTGCGGGGTGCCGTCGCGCCCACCCGCGCCGCCCCAGCGGCACGACTGCCCGCGGAGTGTGAGGAGGGCGGGGAAGCCGCAGCGACTGCCCGCGGATCGGTGGATGTGCCGCGACGGCGTCCAGCGAGTCGATGAACGCGGCGTTCATGGTGTTGGTGGACTGGCCGGGGGCGTCGAGGACGAGGGTGACGACGTGGTCGTCGGACTCTTCCCAGCGGATGGTGGCGCTCTCGGTCATGGCGAGGTCTCCGTGAGTGAGGTGGCGGCTCGCCGGCGGCTCAGAGGCGTTCGACGACGGTGGCGATGCCCATGCCACCGCCGACACACAGGGTCGCCAGCCCGTACCGCTGGTCACGGCGCTCCAGTTCGTCCACGAGGGTGCCGAGGATCATCGCGCCGGTGGCGCCGAGGGGGTGGCCGAGCGCGATGGCGCCGCCGTTGACGTTGACCCGGTCGAGCGTCAGCGCCATGTCCTCGACATAGCGCAGGACGACGGCGGCGAAGGCCTCGTTGATCTCGACGAGGTCGATGTCGTCGATGGTGAGTCCGGCCTTGGCAAGCGTCTTGCGGGTGGCGGGGGCGGGCCCGGTCAGCATGATGGTGGGGTCGGCTCCGGAGACCGCGGCGGAGACGATCCGGGCCCGCGGGGCCAGGCCGTGGCGCTCGCCGGCCTCCTCGCTGCCGATGGCGACCAGGGCGGCGCCGTCGACGATGCCGGAGGAGTTGCCCGCGTGGTGGACGTGGTCGATCCGCTCCACCCAGTGGTACTTCTGCAGCGCCACGGCGTCGAATCCCGCCGACTGGCCGGCCTGGGCGAAGGAGGGCTTCAGCCCGGCCAGGCTCTCCGTCGTCGTCCCGGGCCGCATGTGCTCGTCCCGGTCGAGGACGAGCAGCCCGTTACGGTCCCGCACGGGGACGACGGAGCGGTCGAAGCGGCCGTCCTTCCACGCGGCGGCGGCCCGTTCCTGGGAGAGCGCGGCATAGGAGTCGACGTCGTGCCGGGAGAAGCCCTCCAGGGTGGCGATCAGGTCGGCTCCGATACCCTGCGGGACGAATCCGGTGGCGTGATTGGTGCGCGGGTCCAGCGCCCAGGCGCCGCCGTCGCTGCCCATCGGGACCCGCGACATGGACTCCACGCCGCCCGCCAGGATCAGGTCCTCCCAGCCCGAACGGACTTTCATCGCGGCCATGTTGACGGCTTCCAGGCCGGAGGCACAGAAGCGGTTCTCCTGTACGCCCGCCACCGTGTCGGGCAGACCCGCGAGAACGGCGGCGGTGCGGGCGATGTCGGCACCCTGGTCGCCGAGGGGACTGACCACACCGAGGACGATGTCGTCGACGGCCGCCGGGTCGAGGTCCGGGAAGCGGTGGAGGGTCTCGTGGATCAGGCCGACGACCAGATCGACCGGCTTCGTCGCGTGCAGGGCCCCGTTGGCCTTGCCGCGACCGCGCGGGGTGCGGATCGCGTCGTACACGTACGCTTCGGTGCTCACCTTGGATGCCTTCCGTATCGGTCTGGGGGAGGCCGCGCGAACGCGACACGCGTGCGGTGGAGGGATGCCGGGCGGTGCTCAGCGCAGCAGCGAGCGGCCGATGATCTCCTTCATGATCTCGGTGGTGCCGCCGTAGACGGTCTGGACACGGCTGTCGAGGAATGCCCTGGCGACCCGGTACTCGGTCATGTAGCCGTATCCGCCGTGTAGTTGAAGGCAGCGGTCGACGACGCGCTTCTGCAGTTCGGTGGCCCACCACTTGGCCATCGAGGCGTGCACGGCGTCGAGCCGGCCCTCGCTGTGGTCGGTGACGCAGCGGTCGACGAAGGTGCGGGTGACCGCGGTCTCGGTGGCCATCTCGGCGATCTCGAACCGGATGTGCTGCAGCCGGGCCAGTGGCCGTCCGAAGGCCTCGCGCTCCTTCACATACCGTGTGGTGACGTCCAGGATGTCCTCGGCCGCCGCGGCGGCGCCGACGGCGATGGCCAGCCGCTCCTGGGCGAGGTTGCCCATGAGGTGGGCGAACGCCTGGTTCTCGGCGCCGAGCAGGTTCTCCTTGGGAACGCGTGCGTCGTGGAAGAACAGCTCTGCGGTGTCCTGGGCCTTCTGGCCGATCTTGTCCAGGTTGCGGCCGCGTTCGAAGCCTTCCGTGCCGCGCTCGACGACGAGGAGGCTCTGCCCGCCGCTGCCACCCTCGGGGGTGGTGCGGGCGACCACGACGACGAGGTCGGCGAGGATGCCGTTGGAGATGAAGGTCTTGGCGCCGTTGAGCAGATAGTGGTCGCCCCGGTCGGTGGCGGTGGTGCGGATGCCCTGGAGGTCGGAGCCGGCGCCGGGTTCCGTCATGGCGATGGCGGTGACGAGGTCGCCGGAGACGAAGCCGGGCAGCCAGCGCCGCTTCTGCTCCTCGGTGGCCAGCCGGGTCAGATACGGGCCGACGATGTCGTTGTGCAGGCTCAGGGCGAGTCCCGAGGCGCCGGCGCGGGCGAACTCCTCGATCAGGACGGCGCTGTAGCGGAAGTCGCCGGTGCCGCCTCCGCCGTACTCCTCGCCGACGGCCATGCCGAGCAGGCCCTGGCGGCCGGCGGAGCGCCACACCTCGCGGTCGACGACTCCGGCCTTCTCCCAGCGTTCGTGGTGCGGGGCCACCTCTTTGGCGAGGAAGGTGCGCACCGTGTCGCGGAACGCCTCGTGGTCGGGGCCGTACAGGTCTCGTTCCAGGGTCACAGCCAGCTCCTCACGCGTTCGATCAGGCGGGCGGGGTCGGGGCCGACGGGGGTGACGTTGAGCATGGTCACGCCCGCCTCGCGGAAGACCTCGACACGGTCGCGGACATGACCCTCGGGGCCGGCCAGGCACAGGAGTTGCAGCAGTTCGGCGGGTACTGCGGCCTCCGCGTCCTTCTTGCGGCCCGCCAGGTAGTGCTCCTGGATCGTGGCGGCGGCCGACTCGTAGCCGTAGGCGCAGACCAGGTCGTGGTAGAAGTTGCGGCCGGGGGCGCCCATGCCGCCGACGTACAGGGCGACGGTGGGGCGCATCAGGTCGTGGACGGCCTCGGCGTCGTCGCCGACGGCGAGCAGGCCGCCCGCGACGACGGACAGGGGTCCGAGCGCGGGGTCGCGCCGGGCGGTGCCCTCGGCGAGCGGTTCGCCCCAGACCTTGGCCGCGTGCTCGGGGACGTAGAGGAACGGCAGCCAGCCGTCGGCGAGTTCGGCGGTCATCCGGACGTTGGCCGGACCGAGCGCGGCGACGTGTACGGGGATGGTGTCGCGGACCGGGTGGTTGAGCAGCTTCAGCGGTTTGCCGAGGGTGCCGCCCTTGTCGGCCGGCAGGGGCAGCTCGGTGATGCCGTGGTGTTCGATCACCTCGCGCCGCCAGATCCGCCGGGACAGCTCGATCACCTCGCGGGTACGGCCGAGCGGCCTGTCGTAGCGGCGGCCGTGCCAGCCCTCGACGACCTGGGGTCCGGAGGCGCCGACGCCGAGGATGGCCCGGCCGCCGGTGAGGGCGTCGAGTCCGGCGGCGGTCTGGGCGATCAGTGCGGGGGTGCGCGAGTAGACGTTGAGGATGGCCGAGCCGATCCGCATCCGCTCGGTCTTCGCCGCGAGGTAGCCCATGATCGTCGGGGAGTCGAAGCCGTAGGCCTCGGCCACCCATACGGCGTCGAGTCCCGCGGACTCCAGGGCGGCGGCCCGGTCCGCGGCGGTGCGCGGGTCGGCGGCGTACGTCAGGGGTGTGGACAGTTCCATCAGCGGTGGTCCTTCAGCAGTTCGGGCACGTCCCAGTCGTGGGCGACGTCGGGGGTGTGCGCACCGGGGACGGCCGGGGGGAGCCGGAGGGTGCCGGGGGTGTCGGAGAAACGGGGGGCGGGGGCGGGCTGGGTGACGCCGTACGCCTCGGTGTAGGTGCCCCGTCCGGTGAGGTGGGGGTGGTCCGCCGCCTCGCGCAGGGAGAGGACGGGGGCGACACAGGCGTCGGTGCCTTCGAAGACCGACGTCCATCGCGTCCGGGTGGCGGTCTTGAACCGGCGGGTGAACAGGGACCGCAGTTCCGGCCAGTTGCGCGGATCGGTGCGGTCGGGCAGGGTCTCGCCGTCCAGGCCGAGCAGGGCGACGAACACCGCGTAGAACTGTGGTTCCAGGGCGCCGACCGCCATCCAGCCACCGTCGGCCGTCTCGTAGACGCCGTAGTGGGGGCAACCGCCGTCGAGCAGATTACGGCCCCGGGCGTCCTGCCAGGTGCCTTCGGCGAGCATGCCCCAGAACATGCCGGTGAGGTGTGCGGTGCCGTCCACGATCGCGGCGTCCACCACCTGGCCGCGCCCGGTGACACGGGCGGTGAGCAGCGCGGCGAGGACACCGGTGGTCAGATAGAGGGAGCCGCCCGCGTAGTCACCGAGCAGATTGACCGGGACGGCGGGTGGTCCGTCCGGGGCGCCGATCATGGACAGGGCGCCGGCGGTGGCGATGTAGCCGATGTCGTGTCCCGCCAGGGCGGCGAGGGGGCCGCTCTGGCCCCAGCCGGTCATCCGGCCGTACACCAGCGCGGGGTTGGCGGACATGCACGCGTCGGGACCGACACCGAGCCGCTCCGCGACACCGGGCCGGTAGCCCTCCACCAGGATTTCCGCGCGCGCCGCCAGCGCCCTTACGGTTTCCGGCCCTTCGGGTGACTTGAGGTCGATCATGACGGAGCGCTTGTTGCGGTTGGTCATGTCGTGGACGGGATCGCCGCGCAGCGGGGACGGGCCGGGGCGGTCCACGCGCACCACGTCCGCGCCCAGATCGGCGAGCAGCATCGCGGCGAAGGGTCCGGGACCGATCCCCGCCAGTTCGACCACGCGCACGCCGTCCAGCGGGCCCGCCACGCCGTGGTGAGGAGGTTCGGTGGGGCGCCGGCTCATGAATTCCTCTCTCGGTGCACGGCGGACTCGCTGCCGCCGACCGGGGACCTACTGAGCGTTCGCTAAAACGTAGAAGCGAGCGGACGAACGGTCAACTCTTCGCGCACCACTTGTTATTACGGGCCCGTACGGGGAGAGTGACGCGAGATCGACCGCCAGGCATCAATCCCTACTGAACGAACGCTAAGCCGCTGGGTGGAGGTGCGGCGGGGTCGCGGCCGTACGATGGCGCCGATCGCCACCCGTCCCGAGGAGAGTCGTTGAACGCCGTGCCGAGCCAGGACAGCACACCCGCAGCGGAGCACTGGCGCGCCTATGGACCACTCGATCTGCACCCGATCCTGATGCGTGCCATGGAGGCGTTCAACGAGCAGGGCTATCACGGCACTTCGGTCCGGGACATCGCCGGCCGGGTGGGCGTCACCGTGCCCGCGCTGTACTACCACTACGCGAACAAGCAGGCTCTGCTGGCCACTTTGCTGGAGACGTCCATCAAGGACGTCCTGGACCGCTGCCGGGCCGCGGCGCGGGAGGCCGGGGACGATCCGCTGGCGCGGTTCTGCGGCATGGTCGAGTCGATCGTGCTGTACATGACCCACCGTCGCCAACTGGCTTTCCTGGACTCCGAGATCCGCAGTCTGGAGCCCGAGAACCGGGCGCGCTACGTCGCGTTGCGGGACTATCTCGAGCACATGCTGCTGGACACGGTCGAGGCAGGGCGCGCCGAGGGGGTGTTCACCACCCCGATCCCGGCCGACGCGGTGCGCTCGGTGCTCGTGATGTGCCAGGGGGTGGCCAACTGGTTCCGCGACGAGGGCCCGCTCACCGCGGAGGAGGTCGCCGGGCGCCATGTGCTGCTGAGCCTCGGAACCGTGGGTCACCCCGGCGCGGTCACCGGTGACCTCCCGCTCGGGTTCTCCAGGATCCCGGCATCCCGGGGTCCGGCTCCGCGGGGCGCCCGGTGAACCGTCCCGCCGCATTCCGACGTCACGTTTCCACGAGAGGACACCCGTATGGACGTGCTCGAGGCCCGCGCCCGGTTCCAGGAGCTCCGGGAGACCGACGGTCCCGTCGATTTCAGCGAACTCGACAAGATCTGGGCGGCGTTGGCCGCCGTCCGCCCCGAGGACATCCTCGGTGAGTGGAAGGGCGGCGAGTTCGAGACCGGTCATCCGCTCAACGGCATGCTGGCGAAGGCCCGTTGGTACGGCAAGACATTCGTCTCCGTGCACGACGTCAAGCCGCTGATGTGCCGGGACGAGCAGGGCGGGCTGTACTCCGACCAGGAGCTCGGCAAGGGTGAGGCCAGCCTGTGGACCGTGGAGTTCCGGGGCGAGACGACGGCGACCATGGTCTATGACGGCCAGCCGGTCTTCGACCACTTCAAGCGGGTGGACGACGCCACCCTGATGGGGATCATGAACGCCAAGGGGGTCCCGCCGGAGGGCCCTTTCTACTACTTCTTCCTCGAGCGCGTCCCCGAAACCCCGGCCGCGCACGCCCAGGAACCCGCGTGAGACGGATCCGTGCCGCGGTCGCCGAGGCGCCGGGCGCCCCGTTCGCCCTCCGGGGCGCGGACCTCGAGGAGCCACGGCCGTCCGAGGTGCTGGTGAGGATGGAGGCGGCGGGTCTCTGCCACACCGACCTGGCGATGCGGGACACCTGGCCCCGAAAGCTCACCCCGATGGTTTTCGGCCACGAGGGCGCCGGACGGGTCGAGGCGGTGGGCGCGGAGGTGACCTCTGTGACGGCCGGCGACCGTGTCTGTCTCACCTTCGCCAGCTGCGGCGCCTGCGACCAGTGCGTCGCGGACCATCCGGCCTACTGCAGGGCCGCGCGGGCCCGGAACCTCTCCGGTGGGCGGCACGACGGCACCACGCCGCTCTCCCTGGACGGGGCGCCGCTGCACGCCGGCTTCTTCGGCCAGTCCAGCTTCGCCACGTACGCCGTCGTCCATGAACGCGGTGTGGTCAGGGTTCCCTCCGATCTGCCGTCGGCGGTCGTGGCGCCGCTGGGCTGCAGCGGCCAGACGGGCGCGGGCGCCGTGCTCAACCGGCTGCGACCGGCACCGGGCTCCTCGCTGGTGGTCCTGGGCGCGGGCGGGGTCGGGCTCAGCGCGCTGATGGCCGCGGTGGCCGTGGGCTGCGATCCTGTGGTGGCCGTCGACCCGGTCGCCTCACGCCGTGCCCTGGCCGTGGAACTCGGCGCCAGAACGGCCCTGGCTCCCGCGGAGGGACTGGTGGCGGCGCTGCGCGACCTCACCGGCGGTGGCGCCCATCATGTCGTCGAGACCACCGGCCGTCCGGAGACGGCCCGCCGGGCCGTCTCCGCGCTGCGTCCGCGCGGTGAGATCGTCCTGCTCGGCCTCGGCGGTGAGGTGACGTTCGACGTGATGGGCCTGCTCTCCAAGGGCGTTCACATCCACGGGGTGATCGAGGGCGACTCCGACCCCGGCCGCTTCCTTCCCGAGCTGATCGGCCTGCACCGGCGCGGGCTCTTCCCGATCGGGCGGCTGGTCACCACGTTCCCGTTCGAGGACATCGGCGCGGCCGTGGCCGCCATGGCGGACGGCAGCGCGGTCAAACCGGTCCTCACCTTCGTCTGACGCCCCCGCTCTCCCGCCCGGCGCGGTCGGCATCGGAGGAGGGCGGGAGCGCTGACAGCGTGTGATTGACTGACCGCATGGCTCCCGCCTCCCCGCCCGCCCGTTCGGCCGGTGCCGCCCGTCCCCCCGCGGCCACCCGGCCCCGCAACCGCAAGCAGCTCATCGTCGACGCGGCCGGGCGGGTCTTCAGCGAGCGCGGCTACCACAAGGCGTCCATGGAGGAGGTAGCCGGCGGTGTGGGCATCACCGCGACGGCGCTGTACCGGCACTTCCCGAACAAGTACGCCCTGTTCGCCGCGTGCGCCCACCTCATGGTGGACGGGCTGGTGGCCGCGCTCGACGAGGTGCCGTCCGAGGCACCCTTGGCGGAGGTCCTCACCGCCATCACCCGCGTCACCATCGCCCATCGCGCGTCGGGCGGCGTGTACCGGTGGGAGGCGCGGTACCTCGAGCGTGAGGACCGCCGGCGGCTCGGGACGAAGTTCCGCCGCCTCGTCGAACGGGTCGACGAGGCCGTGCAGCGCGAACGCTCCCTGCCCGACGAGCGGTTGCGGGCCATGGCGGCCCTCGGCGCGATCGGTTCCATCACGATGCACCACACCTCCATCGCCCAGCGCCGGGCCGAGGAACTCCTGGTGGCGTCCGCGCTGCGGGTGGCCGCGACCGATCCGGCGGCGGGCAGGACGGCCGCGCACCCCGTCGAGCTGCCGGCGCGGCCGGTACCGCGGACGCGACGCGCGGAGATCCTCGCGGCCTCCGTCCCGCTGTTCGCCCGGGACGGATTCGCCAATGTCACGAACGGCCAGATCGCCGAAGCGGTGGGACTGACCCCTTCCGCGCTCTACCGCCACTACCCCGGCAAGATCGACATTCTGGCGGCGGCCTGCCTCCAGGCGGCGGGACTGCTGGCGCAGGGCGCGGAGCAGAGTCTGCGCGAGGTGGCCGCCGATCCGCACGACGCGGTCGTCGCGCTGGCGGCGACGTATGTGGCCTACAGCTTCGAGTACACCGAGCTCAACAGTGTCGCCGAGGCAGAGCTGGCCGGTCTGCCGGCCGAGCTGCGGCGGCCCGTGGTCCTCGCCCAGCGCGAGCACATCGCCGTCTGGGAACAGCAGTTGCGGCTGGCCCGTCCCGAACTCGACCCGCGCCAGGCCCGGGTACTGGTGCACGCCGGGTTCGGTGTGGTGGTCGAGGCGGGGCGCCGGCTGCGCTGGCGGGACGGCGCCGGGCATCGCGAGGCCGTGACGGCGCTGGTCGTGGGGGCGTTGGGGCTGTAGGGGGTGTCAGACACCCCCGGGGCCGAGCCCCGCTGGGCGGAGTCCCGCGTCTCGGCCGTGCTCCGGGGTCCCCCTGATCGCGGGCCCTGAGCCTCGTACCGGCTGTACGTGACTCAGGGCACCGGCGCGGCGAGCGGGGGCACCTGCGGCGCCCCTTCGGGGCTCTGCTTCGCGTCGTGTCGCGCGCCGGGCAGTGCGGGGCCCCGGTGCTCAGCCCGGCCTGTTGCCGGTGGGGATGGTGATCGGGGTGGTGGCCCCGGAGGAACCCTTGTTGAGGAACAGCATGGCCAGGGCGCGTATGAACTGGTCGAACATGTAGAAGGTGCCCGGCATGACGGGCGACAGCCCCTCGCGGAACAGGATGAACGCGGGCCACACGGTGCGGACGAGGGCCGCCGCCGCGTAGTCGCGCCTCAGGCCCAGCCAGTCGCCGACCTCGTCGCTCAGGACGTAGCGGACGAACTCGTTGAGGAACCCGCGTGTGACGCCGAGGTCGATCTGCGCGGTGAGGCCCAGCAGTTCCTCGGCCAGGGCGATGCCCTCGGTCGACGGGGTGAGGATCGGGGTGAGCACCCGCGCCGACTGTGCCTCCGCCTCCGCCCAGGTCCGGGGGATGTGTTCGTACGGCACCCCGAGCAGGTTGACGGCGACCTGCCACGAGTGCAGGAACGCCTCCTGGTCCGCCGCCGGGTACGGGATCCTCCAGTCGAGCAGCTTCCGGTGCACGAAGGTGCCGAGGCTGTGGAAGGTGACGAGGATGTCGGCGGCGCTGATCGGGATGGTCTCGTCGGCGACCGCCTTCCAGTGCGGCGACTGCGGCAGCAGATGACGTACGGCGGCGTGCACCACACGCGTCTTGTTGGCGGTGACGACGAACTGTCCCGTCGGCTCGAAGGCACCCCGCTGGGACAGGTCGTAGCCGAACGTGAACGTCTTGGCCGCGCGGTCCTGCATGTCGGCGCCGCCCGCGGACCAGTAGACGCTCTTGGCCTCGCGGGGGATGACGGTGCTCATGATGCCGCTGCCGAGGCCGTACAGCATGAACAGGTACGTGTCCTTGCGCCGGTTGAAGTCGGCGGCGCGGGCCAGCTTGGCGGGGTCGGCCCAGGAGGGCATCCGGTTGACCTGCCGCAGATAGGCGGCGAACTCGGCGGGCAGGCCGCTGGGCAGCGGGTCGTTGTTGTCCACCCACGACGCCCACGCGGTGTTGATCGCCGGCACGTGTCCCCCGTCGATCATCGACGCCATCAGGGGGTCCGCGGCGTCGTCCCAGATCCACTCCGGGCCGGTCCCCGGGGCGGCCCCGTTCGCCGATCCCGTCGACGCCCACGCGGGGACAGGACTGGCCACGCTCACGAGACCGAGCGCGACGCCCAGTGACAGCGCCTTTCGCCTGCTGAGGTTCTCCATTGACTTACCTGCTTCCCTGATGGGCCGGTTGGTGCCAGATTCCTTCGCAGACTTGCTGGTTGCACGACCGGACTGTGGTGATCCCTGCCGCACGGATGTGATTTTCGATTAACATAGCGAGGTGTGTCGCCGTCGGCAATGGGGGCGGCCGAGGGCTCGCGCCCCCTCGCGCCGCGCACGCTCCGGCCGCCCGGCTCGCGGCCGTGCCACCCCTTGTTGCGCAAACTCTTGACAACGATGTCAGGACCGTGATCTAGTCCGCTTCCGTCCGGGAACCGCTGCTCGTGCGACCGATCCAAGGTGCCCCTCCGTCCGTCGCTCGGTGATCACCGCTCGTGTCGCGCAGCACATGAGCGGCGAGGAACAGGAGACCGTTTCCATGCACAGACCTCTGCGCCGATGGCGCGCCCGCGCCTCGACCGCCCTCGCCGCACTGCTCGTCGCGGGCGGCGCCCTGGTCCCGGCGCCGGCCCTCGCGGCGGCCGACGACCAGCTCACCTCGCGGGTCAACCCGTTCATCGGCACACAGAACTTCGGCAACACCTTCCCCGGCGCGAGTGCCCCCTTCGGCATGGTGCAGGTCAGCCCGGACACCGGCGGCCAGGGCGGCTACGACTACCAGCAGGACAGGATCCACGGTTTCAGCCAGACCCATCTCTCCGGCGTCGGCTGCTCCGTGATGGGCGAGCTGCCGCTGATGCCGACGACGGGGGCGGTCGACAGTGTCGACCCCGACGGCTACCGCTCCACGTACTCGCACGACGACGAGGACGCCGAACCCGGCTACTACCGCGTCGGACTGAAGACGTACGGCATCGACGCCGAGCTGACCGCCACGCCCCGCACGGGCTGGCAGCGCTACACCTTCCCCTCGACCGACCGTGCCAACGTCCTGTTCAACACGGGCAGGGCCAACCAGCGGGTGTACGACTCGGAGGTGCATGTCGTCGGCGACCGGACCGTCGAGGGCCGGGTCGAGGCGGGCAACTTCTGCGCCGGCAGGGACCGGCACACCGTCTACTTCACGGCCACCTTCGACCGGCCGTTCACCACGCACGGCACCTGGCGGGGCTCCACCCCCGCACCCGGTGAGCGGGACGCGGCCGGTGAGGGCGGCAACGGTGCCTGGGTGACCTTCGACGCCGGCACCGACCGCGACGTGGTCGTCAAGGTGGGGCTCTCCTACACGGGTATCGAGGGCGCCCGGAAGAACCTGACGGCGGAAACGGACGACTCGTACGACTTCGACGCCACCCGCGCGGCCCTGCACGCCACCTGGGAGCGGCAGTTGGCCGCCGTCAGGATCGACGGAGGGTCCGCCGAGCGGCAGCGCGCGTTCTACACGGCCCTCTACCACGCGCAGCTGCATCCGAACATCGCCGGGGACGTCGACGGCCGGTACGCGGGCTTCGACGGGAAGACCCATACCGCGTCCGGGTTCACGCCGTACCAGAACCTGTCGCTGTGGGACACCCACCGGCCGCAGAACCAGCTGCTGCAGATGCTGCAGCCGAAGGTCGCCCGCGATGTCGCACTGTCGGTCGTCGCGATCGGCCGGGACGGCGGCTGGCTGCCGCGCTGGTCGCTCGCCAACAGCGAGACCAACATCATGACCGGCGATCCGGTGACCCCGTTCCTGGTCGAGGCGTGGTCCAAGGGCCTGCTCGCGGGATACGAGAAGGAGGCGTACGCCCTCCTGAGGAAGAACGCGCTCGAAACGCCGCCGGACGACTCGCCCTACAACGGCCGTGCGGGAGTGGCCGCTTATCAGGAGCGCGGCTACATACCGAGCGGGCTGGAGCCGGGGAAGGACTGCCCGGACAAGGGTGGTGACAACGACTGCCGTCATCCCGCCTCGGCGACCCTGGAGTACGCGGCGGCGGACGCGTCGCTGGCGCTGATGGCCAAGGGGCTGGGGCACTCCGCGGACGCCCGGCTGTTCGCGGCACGCGGCCAGTGGTACCGGAATCTGTGGGACTCGTCCCTCCAGCAGTTCCGGCCGCGTACGGTCGAGGGCACCTGGCTGACGCCCTACGATCCCGTCGAGGCGGGCCACCAGTTCCATGAGGGCGGCGCCTACCAGTACCAGTGGCTGGTCCCCCAGGACCCGGCCGGTCTGGTGTCCCTGATGGGAGGCAGGCAGGCGACGGAGAAGCGGCTCGACGCCTTCTTCGCGTACGACAAGCTGCTCGGGGACCCCGCCGGTACCGCTCGCGAGGAGTGGATCTCGGCACCGTACGACTACTACGGGAAACCGACCTACAACCCGAACAACGAGCCCGATCTGCACTCCCCCTACATGTACTTGTGGGCCGGCGCACCCGCCAAGACCGCCACCGTGGTCCGGGCCGCGATGACGCTCTTCACCGATGGGTCCGACGGCATGACCGGCAATGACGACCTGGGGACCATGTCGGCCTGGTACGTCTTCTCCTCCCTCGGTCTGTACCCGACGACGAACGGCGGCGACTTCCTCGCCGTCTCCAGCCCGCAGTTCCCCTCGGCGGTCATCCGCATCGGTGACTACGGGAAGCGGCAGGGCGGCACTCTGACCGTGCGGGCGCCGGGCACGAGCGACACCGAACGCTATGTGAAGCGGGCGGAGTTCGACGGGAAGAACCTGCGCAGGACCTGGCTGGACTGGGACGCGGTCGCCAAGGGCGGAACCCTCGCCTTCGAGATGAGCGGCAAGCCGTCGGCATGGGGTACGGGCGAAGCGGCGGAGCCGCCGTCGGTGAACCGTGCGACGGCCGACTCCCGGCGGCACCTCGACGCGTCGCTGCGTACCGCTTCCGACGTCCTGCCGACGGCGGACCGCGCGCAGAGCGTCCGGCTGAAGCTGGACGTGCTGGGCCAGTCCCCCGGCACGCTGCGGGTCGGCGTGGAGGCGAAGGCGCCCGGCGGCTGGAAGGTGAAGGCCTCGAAGCCGTTCTCGCTCGCGTCCCATCGGCTCCCGGTCCAGCGGACCGCGACGGTCGACGTGACCGTGCCGGCCGGCACCGCGCCGGGTTCGTACACCGTGCGGATCGCGGCGGACGCGAAGGGCGTGAAGGGCGTGGAGCGGGTCGCCACCATCGAGGTGCGCGACGCGGCCCACTGTGCGGCGGACACCGACGGGCAGTGCGCCGTCGACCTCGGCAAGGAGCTGAACCACGACGGCACCGCGACCGTCGCGGCGTCCGGCGAGGGCGACTTCGACGGCGGGGGCTGGAGCTACGACGGTGATCTGCTGCCCGCGGCGGGTCCGGTCGTCTGGGACGGCGTGACCTACGACGCCCCCGTTCCGTCCGGCACGGCCCCGAACTTCGTCGAGGCCCGTGGTCAGGCCATGCTGCTCCCGGCCGGCTCCTACGGCACGCTGCGCCTGGTCGGCGCGTCCCACCACGGCCCGGTGACGACGACGCTCACCGTCCGCTACACCGACGGCACCACCGCCGAACTGCCGGTCACCGTGGGCGACTGGGCCGGCTCGACACCGCAGGGCGGCTCCGTGGCGCTGGAGATGCCGCACCGCATCAAGAGCGGACAGGGCGTGGACGGGCCGCCGGTACGCCTGTTCGGCTCCTCGGCGGACCTCGACGCGTCGAAGACGGTTCGGTCCGTCGGCCTGCAGAACGATCCCCGGGTGCAGATCTACGCGATCACGCTCCGGTAGGGGTTTCGTACGTCCGTCGGGGCTCCGGGAGTTCGCCGGGTGGCAGCGTGACCATACTGGTCGGGCTGACGCCCGGTGCCTCCCGGCTCGCCGGGGCGGGCAACGGGTGTCCGCCGTCTGCGTCGCTCAGTCCGCGGGTCCGGACCCGCGCAGCAGCCACTGCCCGAACGTCCGGCGCGGGGGTCGCACCACGACCGTGCCGTGGGCCTTCTGGCCGACCAGTTCCACGCGCAGCCTGGACGGGGCGGCCGGGGACGTACGCTCCCGGCGGTCCTTGAGCTTGCAGTGGACCAGGGCCAAGCCGTCGACATCGACCTCGACGCCCGGCGCCGTGACAAGGGTCAGGGTCCTCCCCGTCATGGCCACCTCGATCCGCACGGTGTCCTGAGTGATCACGGCCTCGGTGAAGTCGAGCGTCACGTCGCACCATGTCACGGCGAGTTCCATCCGTCGCGGCAGCACCCATCGGCCCGTCCGCTCCACCGAGCCGCTGAACACCTGCTCGATCCGCACGAAGTCCTTGGCCTCCGCCGCCGTACCCTCCACTGCGGCCGGCAAGTCGGTGGTGAGCAGGGCCAGTTCGCTCAGCGTCCGCGCCGACAGGGCCGATTCCAGGCGCTCGTCCAATTCGTCCGCGGTCAGGAGGCCGTCCCCCGCCGCGACACGGAGTACGTCCACCACCCGGTCCCGGTCCGCGTGGGAGGCCCGCAGCCCGGGCGACGAGCCCGTGCCGGAAGGCGGTTCCGTGGGCGAGATCTCTTCGGGCATGCTTCCGTCCTGGTCCGGTCGAGCCCGGCCGCGCGAGGGGTTTCGCGCGAGGGGAAGACCTACGCTATAGCGCGTCACGGATTCCGTTCGGACTCCGTGAGGGAGAAAAGACGGTGACCGTCCCGGGGGTGTGCGCGATCATGTCCGGATGCGGTCCCTTTTCCTCGGCATTCCCGAGCTGGCCGAACCCCCGTCCGTGGCGGTCGTGATCGACGTCATGCGTGCGTACACGGTGGCGGCCTGGGCCTTTGCCCGGGGAGCGGAAGAGATCGTGCTCGCCGGGTCGTCGGACGAGGCTCTGGCGCTCAAGGCCCGCCACCCCGACTGGGTGGCGCTCAAGGACGGTGCGCCCGCGCCCGGTTTCGACACGGTCAACTCGCCGGCACTGCTGCGGACTTACGACCTCGGCGGACGGACCGTGGTGCAGAAGACGACGGCGGGGACGGTCGGCGCCCTCGCGGTCAGGGAGGCGTCGCTGGTGCTGTGCGCCGGTTTCGTGGTGGCGGAGGCGACGGCCCGGCTCCTGCGGGCACGCGGGTGCGACAGCGTCACGTTCGTGGTCACCGGGGAGGACGGGCGCGCCGACGAGGACCTGGCGTGCGCCCAGTACATCGCGCGGAGGGCCGCCGGGGCCGAGACGGACCCCGCCGGCTTCCTCGACCGCGCGGCCGCCTCACGCGCCGCCGCCGAACTGGCCCAGGGCGTACGCCGGGGAGCCCACCCCGACGACGTCGCCCTCTGCCTCGAACTCGACCGCTTCCCCTTCGCCATGGTGGCGACCGAGGCGGACTCCCTCATGGTCCTCCGCCCGTACACCGCGCCTTCACCGGCCGACGAGACCTTCGACTGATCGCCCGCGAGGGGGCCGAGGGCCGTCCCGGACCGCACGTCTTGCTCAGCGGTCCCAGCGGCCTCGGCAGGGGGAGCGCGCGCGGAGCGACGCGCCTTTCCCCCGGAAAAATCATGATGAAGTCCCTTACAGCCGAGCTCTTTCGGCCTCTAGGGTTATCGACCGACGAATCACGAATCGGGGGGAATCATGCCTTTCGCTGAGGTAATGAGCCTTCTGGCCCAGGGCAACACCGTGCGCAGGGTGATCACCCACACCGCGATGTCACGGGCCCTCTCGGCGGCCGGCATGGACGCCGCGAACCTGGCACTCGAACGCGCCAGGAGCGCGAACTCGCCGGACTCGTTCATCCACTCCGCGGCCACGCACCTGGAAGGGGCCATCAGCAGTCAGGTCGCGCAGATGAGCGCACAGCGCTACAAGGGCTATATACGGCCCCACAAGTACGAGTGGGAGATGCACCGGCTCTGGGAGCTCACGTACTTGCTCGCGACCTGCTACGCGGCCCTGGACGAGCATGGCCAGGTGTCCTCGTGCATGGACCACGCCTGGCGGGAAAGCGTGAAACTGGACGTCGACAACGACGGCGACGGTTCGGGCGGATTCTGGGTTCTCTTCACCGGATACATCTTCAACCCGTTGACGTGGTTCGACAAAGCGGTGGGAGAGGAGGCGCCGTTTCCGGACCCTGAGGGCGTGTGCGGCGCGCTGGGCGTCGCTTGGCGCCGCCCGAGCTGACTCGAGGGCCCGGCGCGGGCAGCGCCCGGGAGGCGCTGCCCGATTCCCGCGGTCCCCGTTCAGACGACGATCTTGCGGGGGTTGAAGTTGCCGCCCGGGTCCGCGGCGGCGAGGAGGCCGGAGAGGACCGTGACGCCCTGCGGGGAGATGTCCTGCTCCAGCCAGGGCGCGTGTTCCAGGCCCACGCCGTGGTGGTGCGAGAGTGTGCCGCCCGCGTCGATGAACGCCTGCTGGATCGCGCGCTTGACGGTGTCGTACTCACCGAGCGGATCGTCGCCGAAGACGAACGCGAAGGTGAAGTAGAGGCAGGCGCCGGAGTGGTACGAGTGGGAGAGGTGGGACATGATCCAGCCTCGGCGGCCGATCCTCCCGAAAGCGTCATGGGCCGCCCGGTACGCCTCCGCGTGCACCTGCCGCAGCTTCGACCAGGGAGCGGCGGTCTCGCTGACATCGCCCGCGGCACCGCGGTCGAGCAGGAAGTCCCGGATGTAGGGCGTGTCGAACTTCTTCTGGTCGTACAGCGCGCCGGGACCCTTGCCGACGCCGAGACCGTGGTGTCCGCGTACGATCCGGTCGACGATCGCCTTCTGCCGCTTCGCGTGCGCCGCGCCGCCCTCGAACCCGATGAAGGACAGGCACATCTCGTCCAGGTTCCAGCCGCGCTTCCTCAGGAAGGCCATGAGGCCGGCCTGGGCCGTCTTGGCGATGCCCTTGGCCTCCTTGCCGGTCGCCAGGGAGAAGCCCGTCTCGTTGGCGTCGGAGATACGGGTGACCGAGGGCGCGGCGTCGCTCTCGGCGATCTCCCGCATCGCGGCGAGGCCGTGGTCGAGGTTCTTGAAGAAGTAGGCGTAGATGTCCCGCTTCTCGGGGAGCCGGTGGACCTGCGCGGTGACCTCGGTGATGACACCGAGACGGCCCTCCGAGCCGACGACCATCTCCCGTACGCTCGGTCCGGTCGACGCGCTCGGCACGGGCCGGATCACCAGGACGCCGCCGGGCCGTACGACACGCAGCCCCCTGACGATGTCCGCGATGTCGCCGTACTTGTCCGACTGCATGCCGGACGAGCGTGTGGCCACCCATCCGCCCAGCGTCGAGTGGGTGAACGAGTCGGGGAAGTGGCCCAGGGTCCACCCTGCCTCGTTCAGCTGGGCCTCCAGGTCGGGCCCGAGCGCTCCCGCCTGGATGCGTGCCGTACCGGAGTCCGTGTCGATGTCCAGCACCCGGCGGAGCCGCCCGAGGTCGAGCGAGACGACCACCCGGTCCTCGTCGGCGTGCGGTTCGAGACTGCCCGCGATGTTGCTGCCACCGCCGAACGGGATGATCACGGCGTCCAGGTCGACGGCCGTGTCGACGACTGCCCGGACCTCCGCCTCGTCGGCCGGATAGACGACCACGTCCGGCGTGCGGGCGATCTCACCGGCCCGGACACGGACCAGGTCGCGCAGGCTCTTGCCGTAGGTGTGGACGATGCGCGCCATGTCGTCGACGGCCACGTTCCCGTCGCCGACGATCTCGCCGAGGGCGTCGACGAACTTCTCCGGCGCCCGCGAATCCGGGACCTTCAGGTCCGCGAAGTCGGGACGCGCGGTGCTCGCGGCCTGCCGCAGATCCAGGCCGATGGCCTTCTCCACGAACGGTGCGAACGCCGGCTTGTCCTCGTGGTGGAAGCCGACGCCCTCGACGCCCCAGCCCCACCACTTCATGTGCTTCACATCGACGGTGCCGGCTGCGCTGGCGGGAGCGGTCACGGACGTTCTCCTTCGGTTGTCGGTACGTGGGACGGGGCGGGGGCCGGGCCGAGAACGCGCTCGGTGTTCTCCTCCAGGAGCTTGACCACGGCCGCGCGGATGCGTGCGGTGAACTCGTGTGTCGACTCCCCCGGATGGGCGATGAGGGGGTGACCGAAGGCGACACCGACCGGCGGCCGGCCCTTCCTGGGCCAGTTCGCTCCACGTGGGTGGGCCGCGTAGGCGCCGATCACCGCCACGGGGAGCACCGGCAGCCCGGCCGACGAGGCGAGCGCCGCGGCCCCCGGCTTGAACGCGCCGAGCGATCCGTCGCGTGAGCGTGTCCCCTCGGGGAAGATCAGGATCGGCACCCGCCGGTGGAGCAGTGACTTGGCGCTCACGCGGCGCGGGTTGGTTCCGGTGCGGTCGACCGGGAAGGCGTTGCAGAACAGCGCGGTGAGGCCGCGTCGCCACCACACGTCGAAGAAGTAGTCGGCGGCGGCGCCCACGGCGAGATGGCGTGCCAGCGGGCGGGGCAACGCGCCCATGATGAGCGGTGTGTCGAGGTGCGAGCTGTGATTGGCGACCACCACGAAGGCGCCGCCCCTGACGTCCTTCAGACACTCGCGTCCGGATACGGTGACCCTGGTCACGTTCCAGACGACAGCTTTCAGCAGCCCCCGCTGCGCGACGAAACGTGCCGCGGCGTGTGAGCGTGAGGTGTACCGGTCGCGCATGGTGTTCCGTTCGTTCCGCCGAGGGCCGCGGGGCGCGCAGAGGGGCCCGGAGCTGCGGTTCTTCCTCGTCCTTCGGGGTGAGTCACGGTCGGGTGGGCCGTACGGCGTCGTACCCTCCGTTGTCACACGGTGTCTCCGGAGGAGATTCCGCGCCGGTCCATGGACGTCTCGACTATGCGCAGCCCTTCCATGCCCGGAAGCTTCGCTATGTGCGCGTCGATGTCGCGGACGAGTTTGCGGCCCTCGGCCCCGGCGAAGAGATGCGTCATCACATGGGTGACCTCGCTCTCCGGCATGACACCCGAACCCACCGGCCCCCAGGCCTTCTCGAGCGCCAGCCGGGCCACGATCCGGGCCTTCCTGCTCGCCTCGAGCCGTTCCCGGGCCTGGGACGCGTAGAACGCGACGTGCTTGGTCTCCTGCTGCGCGATGCGCTTCAGCAGCGGTGCGAGCACCGGATGCCTCTCCAGCGCCGCGAGCCTGTGGTAGGCGGCGGTCGCCGACCACTCGTTGGCCGCGCCCCACGCCATGTGCACGGCGACGAAGTCGTGGCCGACGAGCCGGCTCGTCACCGTCTGCTTCACCGTGCCGAGCCGGTCCTTCCAGCCGAGCTTGAGGCGGGTCGCCTTCAGCTCGTCGAAGTCGACGCGGACACCGTGCCGTTCGAGTACGGCGGCGAGCGCCTCCCCGTGCCAGAACTCCTCACGGTTCCACATCGTCATGAAGGCGCCCACCGCGGGTTCGTTGTGGGACGGGGTCGTCAGCAGATCCCGCAGATAGCAGACCGTGTGATATTCGATGTCGCACATGTAGCGCAGGGTGCGCAGGGTCGACTCGGGCAGCGGGTCGCGCTCGAACGCGTCGAAGTCGAGGTCGGCCCACTGCACGCCGGTGGAGTTCTTCGTGTATTTGTCGATGTCGAAGGCCATCAGCCGCTCGTCTCGTCGGTGGGTGCCGGAAGTGCCGCCCGCGCCGCGATGACCTCGCGGCGGGCCGCCGCACCGCCTCTCCTCCAGCGGTGGACGTCCCAGCTCCTGCTGTGGGCCTCGCGGGCCAGTCCGGCGTCGGGGTTGACCGCCGAGGGCCGGCCCAGCAGTGCCAGCCAGGACAGGTCGGAGTGACTGTCGCCGTAGCCGTAGGACGCCGTGAGGTCGTAGCCGCCCCGCTCGGCGTACCGCTGGAGCCAGGCGGCCCTCGCCTCGTCGACCAGCGGCGGCTTGGCGAGGTAGCCGGTGAGCGTCCCGTCCCGCGTGTGCATGGAGCTGCCGACGACCTCGTCGAACAGTCCGGCGAGCGGTGCGGCGAGCAGGGCGATGGAGCCGGTCACCAGAACGGTGCGATGACCGGCCGCGCGGTGCTCGAGGACTCGTGCCACGGCCTCCGCGCTGGTGTGCCGCAGCATCGTGTCGGCGTAGCCCCGCCCCGCCGCGCTCTCCAGACGAGTCAGGGGCATACCGCGGTAGCGGCGCAGGAAGGCCCGGATGAACTCGCCGCGGTCGCGCTTCTCGGCGCGCAGATAGCCGGGCACCGAGGTGAGCAGGTCCACGGCCTCTCTGGGCCAGGCGGTCCCGCGGACGCCGCAGGAGCGCACCCACAGGTACTGCTCGACGATGTTGGAGTCGACGACGGTCCGTTCGAGGTCGAAGACGGCGAGCACGTCCGTGCGCCGGGGCAGTTCGCGCTTCGGCCGGACGCGGGAGGCCGCGGCCGCGGCCTTGCGCCGGCGGTGGGCGGCGGTCAGTTCGTCGAGCGCGGGGAGGTGCACCTTCTGCAGGTACTCCTCCCAGTCGATGCGCTCCACGTCGAAGCCCCGGTCCTCGCGCACCCCGGCGGGGAGGGCGTCGTTGAGCGCCCGGCAGTTGCGGTCGTCGAAGACGATCTCGGTGCGCGCGTACGCCCGGTAGAGGTCGGTGAAGTTGCGCAGGGTGGCCACGCCGGCGCGCAGTTTGGCGGTCTGTGCCGCCAGGGCGTGTCTGCGCTCGTTGTTCGGCAGCAGCCGCAGGGCGGCCTCCTGGAGGTCGGCCCGTCTCTCCGCCAGTGCGAGACCCCGGTTGAATCTGCCCTCGCCCGCGAACTTCCAGGTCGGCACCTTGACGAAACCGTCGCCCTTGGGCAGCGGGTTCTGGGTGTAGTAGTCGCGTACGTTCTCGTACATGCGGTGGAACGGCAGCGGGTTCGACGCGCCCGAGGCGATGTGGAAGTACCGGGGCTCGTCGGCGGGCCCCGGGTTGGCCGCCGCGGCGAGGATGGCGTTGACGACGAAGTCGACGGGGATGACGTCGAGGATCGAGTCGGGCAGTCCGGGGAACTCCGGCAACTCCCCACGGCCGTAGGCGAAGATCAGCGGGTCGGCGACCTTGAAACCGTCGATCCAGCCCGGGAAGGGGTGCTCCAGGGCGCTCTCGATGACCGCCGGGCGGACCACGGACAGCCGGTGTCCGGCCTCGCCCCACAGCTGTTCGGCGGCCCGTTCGGCAAGCGCCTTCGTCAGGGTGTAGACGTCGGTCCAGCCCAGGCTCTGGGCGCGGCGCCGGCCGGCGTCGACGAGCCGGGAGCGGACCCACTCGCGCCGGGCGCTCTCACTGGCGCGGGCCGCCGCGATCGGGCCCTCCTTGCCGTGGCTGCCGCGTGCGCGGGAGATGAACCGCTCCAGCATCTCGGGTTCTCGCGAAGCGAGTTCGACGCCCTCGTGGGCCTTCGTCGCGGCGCTCCATTCGGCGCGCCAGTCGGCGTCGTGGTCGAGCCTGGCCTCGGACACGACGCCGCGCCGCAGCCCTCCGACGTAGCAGGTCGACACGTGGACGACGTGCGGGTCCGATCCGGCGGCGCGCAGGGCCTCGTAGAGGTTCACGGCGCCGTTGACGTTGGTGTCGAAGGCCTCGTGGATGGGCGGGTCGAAGGAGACCGTGGACGCCGAGTGGATGACGACATCGAGGCGGGAGGGCAGTTCGGGCAGGTCGGTGAGGCTGCCGTCCAGCACGGTGACCCGTTCGCGGACGATACGGCCCGCCTCCTCGGCGCCCACCTCGTCGCGCCAGCGGTCGAACACCGGCTTGCGCAGCAGGTGCCGGAGACGGTCCTGTCCGCTCTGACTGCCCTTTCCGCGTACGAGAAGCCGGATGTGCGTGGCGGGGTGGTCGCGGAGCAGTCGCTCCAGGACGGCCTGGCCGACGAATCCGGTCGCGCCGGTCAGCAGGACGTGCGCCTCGCCGAGTTCGGACTTCGCGCTCTGCAGTATCACGAAAGGGGCCTCGATTCCATGGTGGACACGGCACCGGGTGTGATGCCGAAGAGCGCGGGGGCGGAGCCCGGCACGGTCCGGGACGGGACCGCGGCGGGCCGGCCCGTGGTACAGAAGCGCGAGGTCAGACAGTGGCACATGGTGTTCCGTCCGAACCGTCGGGATCCGGCACGTTCCCTCCTCGCCTGGGCACCCGAACACGGGCACCATGATCGCTTGCATCCGATTTCTCACGGTACGCCGGGAATCTTCCGCCAGTTCACTTCACTCGACCCTGGTGACAAGACACCGCGCGTATCTGTGACAACTCCCTGACCGGTCCCGTGGATACGCCTCAGTCCGCTCCGGACTTCCCGCCGTGCGGCGCCGGAAGCAGCCTCGACTCCACGGTGGCCGCCACCCCGGCGCCGATGCCGGGGAGGGCGGCGATCCGGTCGCGTATGCGGCGTGCCTGTGCCCGTCCGTCCCCGTCGCCGAAGACCTGGCGTTCGAAGAAGGCGCGCTCGTGGTGGGACCGGTCGACCGCACCGAGTGGCCAGGCCGTACGCCGGAGAGCGCGACGGGTGACGCGCTGGGCGCGTACGGAGTGGGTGAGCAGGCGCTCCGCCTCCTCGGCGAGGAAGCGGATGTGGCGCTTCTTGGTCTCGATCAGGGGGTCGACGATCGACTCCATGGCCGGGGACGCCCCCGCGAGACGCCGATAGGCGGCCTGGCCGATCCACTCGTCCACCAGACCGGTCGTCATGTGTTCGGCGACGATCCGCGTACCGGTGATGCCGGCGACGACGGAACGTCTGATCGGGCCGCGGCGCTCACGGCGCTCCGCCCGGACCCGTCGGGCCGGTCCCACGGTGGCGGGAAGGTTCCGGGCGGCGGGTGAGGCGTCCAGCACCGTGTCAAGGGCATCGGCGATCCAGTACCTCTCGAACATCCATGTGGTGAGAAACGCTGTGATGCGGGCGTCCTTGTGCGTGGCGGTGACAAGGAGGTCGCGCATCCGGTGCAGCGTGGCCCGTTCGCTGTCCCGCAGCGCGCGCAGGAGACGTGCCGAGTCGGCGCCCATCGGCTCCTCCACCAGGGACGCGAGGTCGATCGCGGAGCGGCGGCTGCCCTGTGCCGTACGGGCGAACTCACGTATGTCGAAGCTCGCCGGGCCGTCCTGTGGGTACATGTGTGCGCCTCCGGGGGACGGGCGGAAGGCTCGGCCCAACAGTGGGGAAGGTTGGCACTATCGTAGACAGCATGGGAGTCGCACTTGTGACAGGTGGTACGTCGGGCATCGGGGCCGCGTTCGCGCGCGCGCTGGCGGACCGGGGCTGGGATCTCGTCCTGGTCGCGCGCGACAGGGACCGGCTCGACCGTATGGCGGTCGAACTCGGGGCGCGTGGCCGTACCGTGGAGGTCCTCCCCGCGGATCTGTCCGACCGTACGGACGTCGAACGTGTCGCCGCCCGGCTGGAGGATTCCGGCCGTCCGGTCGACATGCTCGTGAACAACGCTGGTTTCGGTGTGCACGCACCGTTGGCATCGCCGGATACCACGGTGCACGACCGGGCGCTGGAGGTGATGGGGCGCACGGTGCTCGTCCTCTCCGGTGCCGCGGCGCGGGCCATGCGGGACCGGGGAGCGGGCGCCATCGTCAATGTGTCGAGCACGGCCGGTCATGTGACGATGGGCAGCTACTCGGCGGTCAAGGCCTTCGTGACCACGCTCACGGAGGGCCTGGCGAACGAGTTGCACGGAACGGGTGTCACCGTGACGGCGCTCTGTCCGGGCTGGGTCCGCACCGAGTTCCACGAGCGGGCCGGGATCCGCTCGTCGAGCATTCCGGGCTTCCTCTGGCTCGACGCCGACCGGCTGGTGGAGACGGGCCTGCGCGATGTGCGCCGGGGGCGGGTCATCTCTATGCCCAGCCTGCGGTACCGGGTGCTCATCTGGTTCACCCGTCATCTGCCGCGTAGCACGGTGCGGTGGATCTCACGGAGGATCTCGTCCGGCCGGAGCGACGGTCGCCGGCGCTGAGTGCGCTCTCACGTAACCTTCTCCCGTGTCAGCCTCCCGTCGTCGCCGTGTCGCCGTCCTGGTGCTCGAGGGCGCGAAGCCGCTCGATGTCGGTATTCCCGCGCAGGTGTTCACGACCCGGGCGAGCATGCCGTACGAGGTGCGGGTGTGCGGGGCGGCGCCCGGTCTCGTGACCGGGGGCGACGGACTGTCGTACGCCGTCGCGCACGGCCTGGACGCGCTCGAATGGGCCGACACCGTCTTCATCCCCGGTTACCGCTTCCCCGACCGTGAGGATCCGCCGGGAGCCGTCGTGGACGCGCTGATCGACGCGCATGCGCGGGGCACGCGGCTCGCCGCCATCTCGACAGGCGCCTTCGCGCTCGCCGCCACGGGACTGCTCGACGGCAGGCGGGCCACAACGCACTGGCACTACACGCGGGCGCTGGCGGCGAAGCACCCCCTCGTGCGGGTCGACGAGAACGTCCTGTTCGTGGACGAGGGCAGCGTGCTCACGTCGGCCGGTGCCGCGTCCGGCATCGACCTGTGTCTGCACATGCTGCGCGGCGATCTCGGGGTGGCCGCGTCCAACCACGCGGCCCGGCGCCTCGTCGCCGCCCCCTACCGCAGCGGCGGCCAGGCGCAGTACGTGCCGCGCAGTGTGCCCGAGCCGCTCGGTGAGCGGTTCGCCGCCACCCGCGAGTGGGCGCTGCGCCGCCTCGGCGAGCCGCTCACCCTGGAGACACTCGCCCGGCACGCGGCGGTCTCACCGCGCACCTTCTCGCGGCGCTTCCTTGACGACACGGGGTACACGCCGATGCAGTGGGTGATGCGGGCCCGCCTCGACAGCGCCCGCGAACTGCTGGAACGGTCACGGCTGAGCGTCGAGCAGATCGCCGCCGACGTCGGCCTCGGCACCGGAGCCAATCTGCGGCTGCACTTCCAGCGCATCCTCGGCACCACACCGAGCGAGTACCGACGCACCTTCGCCCGGGGTGAGGAGCCCTGACACATACGTCGCGAGGCCCGTGGCGCGATCCTTTCGAACCGTGGCGATCGCGCCGCTGTGCCGGGTGGCCGCCGCACGCGACTCTGGTGGGGAACCGAAAGGACACCACTCATGACCCGCATCGCGATCAACGGATTCGGCCGCATCGGACGCAATGTGCTGCGCGCACTGCTGGAACGCGACAGTGACCTCGAGATCGTCGCCGTCAACGACCTGACGGAGCCCGCCACCCTCGCCCGGCTGCTCGCCTACGACACCACGGCCGGCCGCCTCGGCCGCCCGGTGACCGTCGACGGGGACGTCCTCGTCGTGGACGGCCGTCGTATCAAGGTGCTGGCCGAGCGCGAGCCGGCGCAGTTGCCCTGGGCGGAGCTCGGCGTGGACATCGTGCTCGAGGCGACCGGCCGGTTCACATCGGCCAAGGCGGCCCGTGCCCACCTCGACGCCGGCGCGAAAAGGGTGCTCGTCGGCGCGCCGTCGGACGGTGCCGACGTCACGCTCGCGTACGGGGTCAACAGCGACACGTACGACCCCGCCGTGCACACCATCGTCTCGAACGCCTCGTGCACGACCAACGCGCTCGCGCCGCTGGCCGCGGTGCTGGACGAACTCGCGGGCATCGAGCACGCGTTCATGACGACTGTGCACGCGTACACGCAGGAACAGAACCTCCAGGACGGTCCGCACCGCGACGCACGCCGGGCCCGTGCGGCCGGCGTCAACATCGTGCCGACCACGACGGGCGCCGCGAAGGCGATCGGTCTCGTGCTGCCGAACCTCGACGGGAAGCTGTCGGGTGACTCGATCCGGGTGCCCGTTCCGGTGGGTTCGATCGTCGAGCTCAACGCGACCGTGGCCCGCGACGTGACGCGCGACGACGTCCTGGCGGCGTACCGCACTGCGGCCGACGGCCCGCTGGCCGGTGTCCTCGAGTACTCGGAGGATCCGCTGGTGTCGTCCGACATCACGGGCAACCCGGCGTCGTCCATCTTCGACTCGGCCCTCACCCGCGTCGACGGCCGTCACATCAAGGTCGTCGCCTGGTACGACAACGAGTGGGGCTTCTCGAACCGCGTCATCGACACGCTGGAACTCCTCGCCTCGCGCTGACCGGAGCGGCGGTCGAGGGGGCCCTCGGGGCCGACCCGTACGTGAGGGCGTGGCTGTACGCGTCGACCGCCGGGTCGGCCGAGGGACCGGAACGCGCCCGCTCGTCGTGCCGGACACGACGGCGGGCAGCGGGAGAAACGGCATCACAACTGCCGGCGGTGCCGGCTCAGCCGAGTTCGGCGACCAGGTCCCCGGCCGTGACCCGGTCGAAGGTCTCCGTGGCGTCGCCGGGGCCGGGGAACAGCCGGTAGAGGGTGCCCGAGGCGTGCGCCGGGCCGATGGTTCCGTGCACCGTCGCCAGGAACACCCGTCTGCCGGCGGCGAGTTCGGCCGCCGCCGCGTCAGGGTCGGGGTGCGACAGGTACTCCTCGCTGTCCTCCATGGAGGACACCCGAGCCGCGAACGCCGCCGCGTCCTCGTCCGGCCGCCGCCGGTACCTCAGCAGTACGGGCTCCGGCTCCCGGGACGTCACGGCCACCTCGGCGGAGCGCGCCGTCGCCCGCCACACCGCGAGGTCCCAGAGCGTGGTGCGGCTGCCGGAGCCGAACTGGTCCCACAGGTCCCGGGCCACCGCGGCCAGCGCGCCGCCGCCGTGCGACCCGACGCTCTGGAAGCCGCCCATGGACGGCAGATGGGTGTCCGTCCACAGCATCCGGCGACGGCCCAGCTCGACGATCGCCGGCAGGCACACCCGCGAGTCACCGGCCAGGTCGAAGCGCTGGCGGACCGTACGCGGATCGTAGGAGGAGCCCCGCACGCCCTGCGCGGGCAGCGCCATGAAACCCGCGAACGCGTCCCGCAGTTCCTCGAACGGCACGTTGTTGAAGCTGAACACCAGCGGTACGGCGTACACGTCCCCGCGCTCCGCCAGCCGCTCCAGGTCCAGGTCCACGTACTCGGTGGCACCGTGCGGGGCCGGTGCGGAGGTGAGATCGCCGGAGTGGACGGCGGCGTCCGTGCCATGCACCAGGTTCGTGTAGTCACACAGGCCGGTGAACGTCCACTCGGCGTCGAAGAACGCGACGGAGAGATCGAGGTCCGTACGGTTGCCGCGCGGTTCGGTCCAGTGCAGGAACAGTCGCAGCACCTCTCCCTCGGGCAGGGTCTGCCAACTGCCCCTGGGGACCGCGACCAGGGCCCTCGCCGTGGACCGCTCGGTGAACGGCACGGTGAGGTCGCTCAGAGCGGCATCCAGTACCGACAGCTCGTACCGCTCCCCGGCGGCGAACCGGCGCAGCACCTCGGCCCTCAGCAGGGCGACCGCCGCCGCCACCAGCTCCGCGGGCAGCGGGGCCCGTCGCTCCGGGACGGTCAGGGCCCGGGTGACCTCCCCGCGCGGGAAGAACACGCGGCGGCGGCCGGTACGGTCCTCGGCCCGTACCCGCAGCGCTCCGAGCGCCGACAGCAGCGGGCCGGGGCCCACCTTCGGCAGCCCGCGCACCAGGGCCTTCTCCAGCTCGGGATCGAGGGAGTCGTCGGTGTGCAGGCGGAGCAACTGGTCGAGGCGCCGCACGAGTTCGCCGGGCCGTTCGCCGGCGAGGGCGGCGGCCCCTCGCGCGTCCGCCCCGGCCAGCTTCTCCTCCAGTCGTCCGGCCCAGGTGGCCGGGCGGATCCGGGTGCCGTCCACACGGACGGCGTCCGGGTGCTCGGCGGCCGTCTCGAGCAGGGCGGCGCCGAAGGTGGTGCCGGGGTCCACCGCGGTGCCGCGCAGCACCGCGAAGGCGAGGGCGGCACGCGGGTGCCGGGCATGCCGCTCGAAGGGGTGCAGGATCTCGGCGGCCCGCTTCCATGCCGTGGGGTGCCGGAGTACGTCCTCCACGAGGTACGGCGTCGGCAACCCGTCCAGGACGGCGAGGAGTTCGCCGCGCAGGGCGCGGGGCGGGCTGGTGAGGCGCGGCGGTGTCACCAGTCCGGCGTCGCCGCCGGAGAGCACGGTGAGCAGCCGCAGGACGTCGGTGGCCGTGGTGAGCCGCTCGGCGAGCAGTTTCCGCCGTGACAGGCCCTGCGGTGCCTCGCTCACCAGGGCGCCCAGCACCATCGCCTTGGTCTCCCGGACGGGGATGTCGCGCGGCAGCAGGCCCCGGCCGGCCGGGGCGAGGGGCAGCAGTGTCAGCAGGTCGTCGCGGTCCTGCGGGGAGAGCGGGGTGCGGCGGGCCAGCAGGGCGTCGACCACGGCGGTGGCGTCGGCGGACCGGTCGGTGCCCAGACGCAGCAGGCGCAGCGGGCCGGGGACCGGCGGCTTGGCGGCGCCGACGGCACGGACGGGCCGCAGGAAGGGGTCGTCCGCGTCGATCCGCCGGTGGCAGACGGGACAGCCACTGTGATCGGATCCGTCCCAGCACAGCCGGCACACCAGGTGGGCGCAGGGCGAGACGGGGAACACCGTGCGCGCCTCGCCGCACAGCACGCAGGGCTGCTCCGGCTGTTGCAGCAGGAATGCGAAGATCCGGTCGACGTACAGTGCTTCGGTGTCGCGCGGCACGGTGTACGGGAAGCGGCGGAAGAGCGGGACGTGGCTGCGGTCGGAGCCGAGCAGGTCGTCGACGAGGCCGACCACGCGTGCGTGCGCCGCCGCGAGCTGCTTGGGAGCCAACGAGCCGAGTGCCGTGAGCAGGCCGGGAGTGAGGAGGTGACCACGACCGAGGAGTTCGGCCTCGATCCGGCGCAGTGCCGGTCCCGTTCCCGCACCGGACACCGGCGATGTCACGTCGACGTACACGGTCTGGACGCGGCGCAGCAGTACGGACTCGGCGGCGGACAACAGGGACTCCTCACTCTGGCCCAGGGACGGGAGAACGGGGGCGGAGAGTGGACGCGCCGGGTCTTTTCGAGAGAGTGAGAAGGATGCGCGTCGGGGAGCCGCCCCCGTTGCCCCTGATCCCACCACATGCGCGGGCGGGCGCCAACCGAATAACCGGGCCGCTCAGTTCGCGAGCAGCCGGCAGGGCAGGGCCTCCTCGTGGACCTGGTCGTGTGCGTCGGCTCGTACCCGGTACAGCCGGGCCTCGCGGCTCCGGGTGACCGCTTCCTCGAGATGTCCGTCCGTGAAGAGGGCTCCCACGCCGTCCTCGACCGCCCAGCCGGCGGGCAGCGTGCCGGTGGCCACGGCGTGCCGGTAGGAGGTGCGGCGCCCGGGTTCGCTGTCGTAGTGCGGGCACACCGAGCCGGGCAGGAGGCCCAGTCCGTCCTGGAGGTACGTCAGTGGGCCGAAGGAGTCCGTGTGCGAGCCGTCGGCCCAGCAGTTGGCGCCGGCGCTGATGCCGCACAGCAGCGTGCCGTGTGCGTGGGCCTCGCGCAGCAGCCGGTCGACTCCGTGGGCGCGCCAGACCGCCAGCAGGTTCGCCGTGTTGCCGCCGCCGACGTACACGACGTCCTGGGCGAGCAGGAACGTCCGCAGGCTCTCGTCGTCCAACTCGCGCCGGAACAGCGGCAGTACGGACGGTTCGCAGTCGCGTGAGGTGAAGGCGTGCAGGAACCGGTCGATGTACGCGGGCGCGTCACCGCTGGCGGTCGGGACGAAGCACACCTTCGGCCGGGGTCTTCTCGCGTGGGTGAGCAGCCAGTCGTCCAGCAGCCCGTCCTCATCGGTCGAGAAGCCTCCTCCGACGAGTGCCACACGACGTGCTGTTGCGGTTCCCACGGGAGTGCCTCCAGAGATGATGCCGGGGTCCGTGCGATGCCTAGTCGGCTCGTACGAGGGCGCGTGCCAGGTCGGTACTCGCCGACAGGGTGTCGGGCAGGAGCGGCTGTGTGGCGAGGGCGCCCTCGTGGAGCACGAGGAGCCGGGCCGCGAGAGTCGCGGGGTCCGGGCGGTGCGCCGCGGTGGCGAGTTCCTCGAACAGGTCCCGCAGCCAGCGCTTCTGGGCGGCGGCGACGGGATACGCGGGATGCGCGGGGTCCGGGATCTCGGCCAGGGCGTTGATGAACGCGCATCCGCGGGTGTTGGTCTCGCTCCAGGTCCGCAGGGCCGCGAAGGGGGCGGTGACGGCCTCGACGGGGCTGTCGCAGGCGTCGACGGCGGCGAGGACGAGCGCTCGCCAGCGCTGGTCGCGTTCCGCCAGATACACCGCCACGAGACGGTCCTTCGAACCGAACCGGTTGTACAGCGTCCGCTTGGTCACGCCCGAGTACTCGGCGATCAGGTCCACGCCGACCGCGGTGATGCCGCGGTGGTAGAAGAGCTCCTCGGCGGCCGCCACGATACGGCGGCCGGCCGGCGTCATGGGCCGCGCTTCGAGCATCGGACGCCCTTCACTGGTCGGTGTACGGTGGCAGTAGTTCACAGATCAGTATACCTATGGAGGGTCGAGGCGATGACTACGCCCGGGATCATGCGTGCGGTGCGCGCCACCGCGCACGGAGGGCCGGAGGTACTGGAGCTCGCGGAGGTGGCCGTGCCGGCCCCTCGGCCGGGCGAGGTGCTGGTCAGGGTCGGTGCGGTGGCGCTGAACAACACCGATCTGTGGACCCGGGAGGGGGCCTACGGCCGTCCGGGAGCCCCGACGGCCCGGTCCGGCTGGCGGGGCCCTCTCGACTTCCCGCGCATCCAGGGCGCGGACGTCGCGGGCCGGGTCGCGGCGGTCGGCGCGGGCGTGGACGGGAGCCTCGTGGGGCTGCGTGTGGTCGTCGATCCGGCGATCTACGACGGTGACGGGCCGGACGCCAACCCGGTGGGGCTGATGGGGAGCGAACGCGACGGCGGTTACGCCGAGTATGTGACGGCGCCGGCGGAGCGTGTGCACGACGCGACGGAGTCGCCGCTCACGGACGACCAGCTCGCGGCGCTGCCGACGGCGTACGGCACGGCGCTGGGGATGATCGAGCGGGGCCGGCTGCGGGAGGGCGAGACCGTCCTGGTCTCGGGGGCGTCCGGCGGTGTCGGGCTGGCCGCCGTACAGCTCGCGCGGGCGCGTGGCGCGAGGGTCGTCGCGATGAGCAGCGGGACCAAGATCGACGCGGTGCGCGAGGCGGGCGCGCACGAGGTCGTCGACCGCGCCGGGGACGTCACCGGGCAGATCCGCGCGGCCGCCCCGAAGGGCGTCGACGTCGCACTCGACGTCGTGGCCGGAGAGCTGGTGGGTGAGGGACTGCCGCTGCTGCGCGAAGGGGGCCGGTGGGTCGTCGCGGGCGCCCTCGGCGGGTACGACGTCGCCTTCGACGTACGCCGTCTCTATCTGCACAACGCGCAGGTGATCGGCTCCGCGATGCACACGCCGGCGCACTTCGGTCTGCTCATGGACCTGGCTCGTCAGGGCCGGGTACTACCCGTCATCGCCGCGGTCTTCCCGCTGGCGCGGGCCGCGGCGGCGCAGGAGGAGCTCGCCCGCAGGAGCCATGTGGGCAAGATCGTCATGCGTCCCTAGGTCCTGTCGTCACATTCCCGGGGCCCGCCCGAAGGGCGGGACGCGCGGCGTCAGGTGCGGCGAGAGTACGTGCACGGCGTTCGCGCGGCAGACGGGCATTGCCGGAAAGGCCCTGAGGGCTCTCCCCAAAGCGCCGCGCGAGCTCGCGATGTCTGTCCGCGGCCAGTTTCCCCTGGTCGGCGCCGATGACCGAGCCGGGCATACCGCTGAGACGCTCGACCTCCCGCGCGAAGCGCAGGTGTTCGCGCCCGGCGTGCTCGCGGCAGGCGAGGCAGGTGACCCGGTCCGGACGCCCCGAGGTCATCGCGTACGGCACCCGCAGCCCGCAGCCGGCCGTGACGGAGCCCGGCAGCTCACCGACGAGGCCGAACGCGGACGCCATCACGTCACGGACGGCGGCTTCGCCGCGGACCACCTTCCGCTCGGCATGGATGTGCGGATCCTCCACGTCCACCGTCCCTCCCCGGCGTCGGTCACCGCCCGGCAGCATCCTGCGGCCCGGACCCCCGTCGGGGCAAGGACATCGGGCACTACGACGACGAGGTGCGCCGCCGCGCCGCCGCGCCGCGGAGCCGTGTCGGCCCCGGGCGGGCCGTCGGGACCGTGAGGCGGCACTCGCCGCCGAACGGCTCGGCGGACCGGTGCGGTTCCACGGTGGCCTCGGCGGTGATCGACGCCGTACGCGCCGGCCGCGAACGCTTCGGCGACCGGGACTTATTCGTTTGCCACCGGCCGATCCGTTCGGATAGGAAGCACGCATGTTGAGCGGCAGCAAGGTCGGGCTCAGGGCCCGGCACGACGACGACATCCCGGTCCTGCGCACCGAGCTCTACGACGACGTGGCCAACGCGTCACGGGCCGAGGCCGGACCCTGGCGGCCGGTCTCGCCCGGTTCGAAGGACCCCCGGCTCTTCGTGGACGACAAGGAGCAGCGCCATGTCCCCTTCTCCGTCGTGGAGTTGGACGGCGGCTCACTGATAGGCACCGCGAACCTGTGGGGCATCGACACCCACAACCGGAACGCCCACATCGGCCTGGGACTGCTGCCGTCCGCCCGAGGCAAGGGCTACGGCACGGACGTGGTCGCGGTGTTGTGCCACTACGGCTTCGTCGTGCGCGGTCTGCAGCGTCTGCAGATCGAGACGCTGTCGGACAACCTCGCGATGCTGCGCTCCGCCGAGCACAACGGGTTCGTCCGCGAGGGTGTGCTGCGTGCCTCGGCCTGGGTGATGGGCGAGTTCATGGACGAGGTGCTGCTCGGGCTTCTCGCCCGGGACTGGAAGCCGAACCCGTAGGATCGTGCAGCCGCCGCAGCGTCTCGGACAGTTCCCCGATGCGGTCGTCGACGGTGTCGAGCGCCTCCTGCAGCATCCGCGCACGTGCCTCGAGCAGGGCGGCCTCCGTCGCGAGGGACACACCGGCGGCGGCGAGCTCGGGCTCCCGGGGCGTCATGCGCCCCTCCCCCGGCACAGGCCCGCCGGGGCATCGGTGGTCGCCTGCTCTGGACATACGCGCTCCCTTCGCCGCGGCCCGGGGCGTCGCCGCGGGCCGCCGTCATCGCATTGACCGGGCAGCGGACCGGGCTGTGACAACCACGGGCGGACGGGGCGTGCCGCGTTCGGAGTAATGGACGGGCGGCGCTCCCCGACCATGTCACGCTGGGTCCTTGTCCGCTCACGGTCGAGTCGGGAGGCCGGGTGTACCGCTCGTGTGACGCCCAGTTCAGCACACCGGGCAGGCATCCGCTGTGAGCGGCGGAGGGCAGCCGGAGGTCCCCGGCCTGCGGCCCGGTTCGGGGCTGGAGCAGGTCGGTGCGCGGTTGCGGGCCGCGACCGATGCCAAGGAGCGGCTGCAGGGCCTGCTCGAGGCGGTGCTGGCCATCAGCAGGGAGCTGGATCTGTCGGTGGTGCTGCGCCGTATCGTCACCACGGCGATGGAACTGGTCGGCGCCCGCTACGGCGCCCTGGGGGTGCTGCACGAGTCCGGTGAGCATCTCAAGGAGTTCATCACGGCGGGGCTCACGGAGGACGAGCGCGCCGCGCTGTCCGGGGTGGAGTTCCCGCACGGCCGGGGCGTGCTGGGTCATCTGATCCACCATCCCGAGCCGCTGCGTCTCGTCGACATCCCCGCACACCCGGCCTCGGCCGGGTTCCCGCCCGGCCACCCGCGCATGCGCACCCTGCTGGGGGTCGCCATCAGTGTCCGCGGCGAGATCTACGGCGACCTCTACCTGTCGGAACGCGAGGACGGGCGGCCCTTCGACCGGGGCGACGAGGACATCGTGGTCGCCCTCGCCGGCGCCGCCGGTATCGCGATCGAGAACGCCCGACTGTTCGCGCAGGTCCGCGACAGCGCCGAGACCTTCCAGCGGCTGCTGCTGCCCACCCTGTCCGACCTGGGCGCCTTCGCAGCGGCCGCCGTATACCGGCCCGCGGCCGAGCCGAACCGGCTCGGCGGGGACTGGTACGACGCCCTGGTGCTGCCCGACGACTCGGTGGGGGTCATGATGGGTGACGTCGGCGGTCACGACCTGCGTGCCGCCGCCGCGATGGCGCAGGCCCGCAGCATGCTGCGGGCGCTGTTCTACGACCGCCGCACCCCGCCCAGCGGGGTTCTCACCCAGCTGGACCGCACGCTGCACGCCACCGCGGACATCCCCGTCACCACGGCGTGTCTGGCACGCGTGGAGCCCGGGGAATCCGGGTGGGTGCTGCGCTGGAGCAGTGCCGGGCATCTCCCGCCCCTGCTGATCGGCCCGGAGCTGGAGACGGAGTACCTGTACGCCGAACCCGGCCTGCCGCTCGGGGTGAGCACCGGCGAGCCCCGGCCCGATCACACGCGGGAACTGCCTCCGGGTTCCGTGCTGCTGTTCTTCACCGACGGGCTCGTCGAACACCCCGCGCATCCCATCGACGAGGGTCTGGCCGCGCTCGCCGGGCTCGCCGTCGCCCACGCCTCACGGCCGCTGCCGGAGTTCGTGCGGGCGCTGGCGGACCGTCATCCCGGTGACGGCCGCGACGACATGGCGGTGCTCGCTCTCCGCGTCCCCCTCGGACCGCCCGCCTGAACCGTCCCGGGGCCGGATGTCGCCGCCCCCGGGACGGGCACGTTCAGGACTGCGGCCGCTTGCCGTGGTTGGCCGGATGGTTGCGGCGTGCCTTCTTCTTGCGGCGCCTCTTCGAGGACATGTGCGTCTCCCTCGTATCGTACGGCCGTGAGACCTGGTCTCACCCGAAGGTCCCGGACCGGCACACCGCGCCGGCCCGCCCCGCCATTGTTCCGCAGGGCGGCACAGCCCGCGACTCGCGCTCCGGCCGCCGGTTCAGTGGGGGAAGGTGCGGGGCGGGCGGGGCACGACGGAGTCGCGGAACTCGGCTATACGGGAGTGGACTTGACGTATGAGGTGGGTGTCCTCGATGCGGTCGAGGTAGAGGCACCTGGCTGCCAGGCCTGGCAGGTCGAAGGCGAAGTACAGGGACATCAGCGGGTTGACGAACAACTCGCTGCCGCGTGTGCGGTCGGTGAACCGGACGTCCCCGAACGCGCCGCGCACCGCCGCCGCGATGGACCCGTTCACGATGCTGGGGTGATCGGGGGTGTGCTCCTGGGCATGTGCCACCGCGTCCAGGTACAGGGCGCCCTCCCGGGTGGCGCGGGGTATCGAGAACGCGCCCAGGTAGGCACCGTCGCGTTCCAGGGCGGCGATGTTCTCCAGCACCTGGACGTGGTTCACCCCGTGGTAGGCGTCCACGCCGAAACCGACGGCCACCACGAACCGGTCCGGTACGCCGTCCAGCGCGGCCAGCGCCGCCACGCTGGCCAGATCCTCCTCCGGTGTGCCGAGGCCTGCCTCGTCACCGCGCAGCAGGATGTCCGTGCCCCCGTCGACCAGCACCACGGCGTCGATGTCGTGCCGTTCGATCAGTGCCCGGTAGGCGGCGCGCAGCGGGCGGACCCCGGTCTGCGGGAAGGCGTACACGGTGTCCGGATAGCCGTGGACGCGCAGCCACCGGGCGAGTGTCCGCTCGGGGAAGTAGCTCTGGTGCGGGGCGGTTTCGGGCGTGACGACGGCCAGGTCCTCGGCGGCCCAGTCGTCCGGCGGCAGGCCGGCGAGTGCGCTGAAGGAGAGGTTCGCGAGGTGGACCTCCTTGTCCTGGTGCAGGAGGGAGAGCGCCAGGGGCAGGCCGGAGTAGATGTCGAAACCGCCGCCCGCGCCCGCGACGAGGATCCGCGTGGAGCCGGCGAGCCGGGTGAGGAGAGGGTTGGTGTGGAGTGACGTCACGCCGGTCATTGTGGCCGGTGAGCGGCCCGGCCGCCTCCGGCTTTTCGCGCGGTCCGGGCGGGGTCCGGCGCACCTTGACGCCTGGGGTGTCTAGAGTCCGTAGGTCCTGCCGATGATCTCCCGCTGGATCTCGCTCGTTCCGCCGTACACCGTGGAGACGACGGTGGAGCGGAGCAGGGCTTCCATGCCGTACTCGGTGGCGTAGCCGTAGCCGCCCATCATCTGCATGCCCTCCAGGGTGATGTGCTTGGCGAGTTCGGTGCACTTGAGTTTGGCCATGGACGCCTCGCGGGCGAACACCCGGCCGGGTTCGGCGTCGATCGCGGCACAGACGTCGTCCAGGAGCAGCTGTGCGCATGCGAGCTCGGTCGCCATGTCGGCGATCCGGTGCCTGAGCACCTGGAAGGAGCCGATGGGACGGCCGAACTGCTCGCGCTGGCGCACATAGGTGAGGGTGTCGTCGAAGGCGCGCCGGGCGACGCCGAGCATCAGGGCGGCGAGGATCATCCGCTCCAGGTTCAGTCCGGCCATGAGCTGGGCCCAGCCCTCGCCGGGAGTGCCCACGACGGCGGAGTCGGGCAGGAAGCAGTCGGTGAGGTAGAGGTCGTTGACGTCCTTGCCGCCCATGGTGTCGATGCCCCTGATCTGCAGGCCGTCGATACCGGTCGGCACCATGAACTGGGTGAGTCCGTCGTGCTTCCCGCCGCCCTGGCCCGTGCGGGCGATGAGGAGGATGTGGTCGGCGAAGTGCGCGTTGGAGCACCAGGTCTTCTGGCCGTTGATCACATAGCCGCCGTCGGCGCGTTCCGCGCGGCAGGCGAGGGCGCCCACGTCGGAGCCGGCGCCGGGTTCCGACATCGAGATGGCTTCGACACGGCCGTTGACCACGCCTTCGAGCACGGTGCGCTTCTGTTCCTCGGTGCCGAACTTCTCGTACGCCGCCGCCGCGATGACGGTGGTGCCGAAGCCGCTGATGGGCGCCAGTCCGTAGGAGGTCTCCCGAAGGAAGAGGCAGAGGTCGGTCATGCCCTGGCCGGCGCCGCCGTACTCCTCGGGGACCGCGATGCCGAGCCAGCCGAGTGCCGCCATCCTCTCGTAGAGCTTCTGGTTGTGCTGCTCCTGGCCGTCGTCGGTGAGTTTGTCGCGCTGCTCCTTGGTTCCGCACTCGCGGCGGCAGAAGTCCGCGATCGTCTTGACCAGGTCGCGGCGTTCGTCTGAAAGGACTCGGGGCATGACGCTCTTGTCTCCTTGGCCGGGTTGTCAGGGTGTTCTCAGTCGTCCCGCAGGGCGGGGAACACGGTGTGCACGAGGTGGAGCACCGTGCGGGTCAGCATCACGTGCAGATCGCTCCGGCCGAGGGTGCCGCGGACCAGCCATTCGCGGGAGGCGGCCTTCAGCATGCTGCTGTGGGCGCGGATCATCGCCCGGAGTTTCTCCCGGCCCTCGGTGATGTCGGCCATCATGGCCGCCTCGAGGACCCGGTCGGTGGCGATCTCGTCGGCCTCGAGCATGATCTGGTCGATCTCCGGGTCGTTGCCGAGGGCTTCCAGGCCGATGGCGGAGAGCCACATCTCCCGGTTGCGTTCGACGACTTCGAGCCACCGGTCGACGCAGATCGACACGCGTTCCTCGGCGGTGGTGGGCGGCAGCCGTTCGGAGACGGAGGCCGGGACCACCATCATCTGCCGGACCACCTCCAGGTAGAGCTGCCGTTTGCTGCCGAAGTAGTGGCTGACCAGGGCGCGGGCCACACCGGCTTCGGCCGCGATGTCCGAGAGGGACACCGTGCTGTAGCTCCTGGCCCCGAACCGGCGGCGCGCGACGCCGAGGATCTCGGCCCGCCGGGCATCCGGCTCCATACGGCGTCGCCGGTCCTGGTGCTGAACGCCCATGTGGCGGTGTCCTTCCGTAATCGGGGGGTACATCGACTCGATGGCGGCGGCGTGGAGTTCGTCGATCGCGCGGCGCCGCAGGCTCGGTTCTGCTGTGGCCACGGCGGGCTTCCTCCCTCGCGAAGCGTGAGCGGACTCCTGAAGGTCTTCACAGTGAACGGCTATTGGCTTGGCGTCAATAGCCTGTGTCCTGCTCGCTGTTCGGCCGACAAGCCTTGGTGACTGAGCAGCCGGACGGTATTGACGCATCGCCAACATGAGCTCTCATCGGCGGCTCGAGCATCGGCACCAGAAACCGCCGGGCCACCGCGCGCGGTCGCTCGTCGTCGAGGTCGGTCACCTTGCTCGGGAGGCGACGAACCGCCGCACCACGGCCAGGGTGTGGCCCGCGTCGGCGGTCATGGACGGTACGACCGCCTCCGGCTCGGCGGCCATGAGACCGCCGATGATCCGGTTGCCGCGGATGGCCCGCAAGGAGCTCACGAATCCGAGGACGACCCGGTCGGGCACGGTCTCGGCGTCCTGGACGTCCACCTTGAACCGGTTGAGGTGGCACCGGAACTCCCGCCGTACGACCTGCTCGACGAGCCGGTCCTTGGTGGTGAACCGGCGGTAGACGGTGATCCGGGAGACGCCGGCCCGCCCCGCCACGTCCGCCATGGTCGAGCGTTTGACGCCCGTACGGCAGAACAGTTCACTTGGCGGCGTCGAGCAGACGCTCCGTCACCTCGTCGTCCCGTCCGCCACCTTCCACGGCCCCGGTGAACGCGACCTCCCGTACGGACGGGTCGCCGGACGGCCTCCCGGCGCGGGCGGCGGGGCCGGCCCTCGGACGCCGCCTGAGGGCACCGTGCCGGCACATGGCCGCCGCCGACCGGGCGACCGGCGTCGAAGCCACTCCTCACCGCAGCCGGTCCGCCCGGACGGCGGCCACCGTCCGCCCGCCGAAGCCGGTGGTCGTCTCCGCGGCGAGCAGGGAGTTGAGCACCGCCTCCTCGACCCCGTCGAGGACCGCTTCGAACAGCGGCCCGAGTTCGGTGTCGGCCACCGGCGCACCGCCGGGCCGGGTACCGAAGGCGAGGGCGTAGTCTCCGCTGCCGTGGCTGTAGGCCGCGCCCGTGCGGGCCAGGGCGAAGACCGCGCGCCGGGCGACGCGGGTGAGCTGCCGGGCGTCGAGCGGGGCGTCCGTGGCCACCACGATCATGCAGGAGCCCGTCTCCCCGTCGGCCGCGGGATCGAAGGCCTCCGGTGGGACGGTACGGCCCGACATCCGTAGTGTGCCGCCGAAGTTCGCCTGGACCAGGACGCCCACGGTGAAGCGCCGTCCGGAGAGGTCCGGCGTGCGTGAGGCCGTCCCGACTCCGGCCTTGAAGCCCAGCGCGACCGTGCCGGTGCCCGCGCCGACGCAGCCCTCGGCGACGGGCCCGTCGGACGCTCCGTCGAGGGCGGCCCGGACATGCTCCGCGCGGACGGGCCGGGCACGGATGTCGGACAGGAAGCCGTCGTTGCACTCCCCCACGACCGGGTTGAGGCTGCGCACCTCCTCGCACCCCGGCTGTTCCAGCATCCAGCCGACGAGGGCGTCGGCGACCCGGAACGCCGAGAGCGTGGAGGTGAGCAGCACCGGCGTCTCCAGGGTGCCGAGTTCGGCGAGCTGGGTCGTCCCGATGAGTTTGCCGTAGCCGTTGCCGGTGAAGACCCCCGCGGGAAGCGGGGTGCGGGGGCTCACGGCATCCGGCACCACGGCGGTGACTCCGCTGTGCACGGCGGGCGGCCGGCGGACGGTCGCGTGGCCGACGCGGACGCCCGGCACGTCGGTGATCGCGTTGAACGGTCCGGGGGCGATGTGTCCGATGACGAGACCGAGGTCACGGGCCCGGCGCCCGGTGCCCGGCGACTGTGATTCCATACGGTCCGACGTTACGCGGGCCGCTCCGTGACCGCCGTGAGGGACCGGGGGCGCAGGTCGGTCCAATGGGACTCGACGTAGTCCAGGCAGGCGTCCCGGGTGTTCTCGGCGAAGGCGACGGTCCACCCTCCCGGTACCTCCGCGAAGGACGGCCAGAGCGAGTGCTGGCCCTCGTCGTTCACCAGGACCAGGAAGCGGCCGTCGGTGTCGTCGAAGGGGTTCGTGCTCATGCTGAGTGCCTCCCAGGAACGTCAACATTAGGTTAGGCTCGCCTAATTGCAACGAGCCTAGCTTTTCCCGTTCCCCCTCACAAGGAGACGTCCATGCGCCCCCTCGCGGAGTTCGGGGTGTCCGGCAGCCCCGGTGAAGACGCGTTCTGGGAGGGGGTGAGGGCACCCGTGTCGGTGCCGGCGGACGGGGGCGGGTGGTCGACCCTGTTCCTGTGGCGGGGATCCGCCGCGAGCATCGGCTTCGAGAGCTGGTCGGATCCCGTGCCGCTGCGCCGGTGGGGCGACACGGACTGCTGGTACGCCGAGGTGCGGATGCCGGCGCGGCTGCGGGTGACGTATCAGTTCCTCGTGGACGACGTGGCGTACGCCGATCCGCTCAACCCGGTCGGCGCGGGCGGTGACCGGTCCATCGCGGCGACGCCGGACGCCCCGGAGCAGCCGCGCTGGCCGGCCGTCGGTGCCGACGGTGTCCTGCCCCTCCCCAGCACCCGGATCCGCTGGGCGAGTGAACGGCTCGGCGGGCGGCGCACCGTACGCGTCCATCCGGCCGGTGGCGGTGGGCCGGTGGTGCTGCTGCTCGACGGGGACGACTGGCTGTATCTGCACCCGGCGATGTCCGCGTTCGACTCGGCCGTCGCCCATGGCGAGATGCCCCCGGTCACCCTCGTCTTCCTGCCCGCCAGGGACCGGGAGGCCGAGTTCGCGTGCCGCTCCGAGCTGTGGGAGGGGATCCGGGACGAACTGCTGCCGCTGGTGGCGGAGTCCGGCGTGCCCGCCGACCCCGGCCGGCTCGTGGTCGCCGGACAGAGCCTCGGCGGGCTGAGCGCGCTGTACGCGGCCCTGGAGTTCCCGGAGCTGGTGTCGCGCGTGGCCTGCCAGTCGGGGGCGTTCTGGTGGACACCGGATGCCCCGGACCGGGCCGACCCGTTGGGCGGCCCGGTCGGCGGCAGCCTCGCCGCGCGACTGCGGAAACGCCCCGGACTGACCGGTCTGCGGGTCGCGTTCGACGTGGGAGAACACGAGACCCGTATGCTGCCGCACTGCGCGCTGACCGAGACCCTCGCCGAACGGGCCGGCGCGACCGTGCGGGTCTCACGGTCCGCGTCGCACCACGACCGGGCGGGCTGGCGGCACGCCCTGCTCAGGGATGTCGCCTGGGCGCTCGCCTAGGTCCTGTCACCGGGCCACCGCCCTGCGGTAGTCCTCGTCGGTGGCGAGGAGGTTGCGGTGGGTGTCCTCGGCCGTGACGACGCCGTCGTCCAGGACCAGGACCCGGTCGGCGGCGTCCAGCAGGGCCGGGCTGCTGGTGATCACGACGGTGGTGCGGCCCCTGCGCAGTCGGGCGATGTTGCGTGCGATGAGCTGTTCGGTGACCGCGTCGACGGCCGTCGTCGGATCCTGGAGCACGAGGACATCGGTGTCGGCTGCCAACGCCCTGGCCAGGGACAGCCGTTGGCGCTGCCCCCCGGAGAGGTTCGCGCCGCGGTCTCGGACACCGTGGTCGAGCCCTTCGCGGTGGAGGGCGACGACGTCGGTCAGCATGGACGCCTCCACGGCCTCGGCAATCCGCTTGCCGGTGCCCGAGGGGTCGATATTGGTACGGAGGGTGCCGGCGAAGATCTCGCCGTCGTACGGGTTCACCAGCAGCTGTGCGCGGACGGCCTCGACCGACAGCTCCCCGAGTTCGCGCCCGCCGAGCCGTACCGCACCCTCGTACGCGTCCGGCGGGACATTCAACGCGAGGACCGACGCGAGGTCGGCGGCCGCCCGGGGCCGGTAGGAGGCGATCGCCACGAACTCACCCGCGTGCACCCGGAACTTCAGCCTGCGCAGGGAGCCGTACTGCACACCGTCGACCTCGATGTCCCCGCCCGGGGGCGGGAGTTCCGTGCCCGGGGTGGTCACCGGCGGCGCGGCGAGCACCAGGGCCATCCGCTCCGCCGACGCGCGCGCGATCATCACGTACTTGGGCATCTCCGAGAACAGTTTCAGCGGTTCCATGATGAACTGCGCCAGCCCAACGGCCATCACGAGTTCGCCGATGCTGATCCGGCCGTCGAAGGCCAGCCAGCCGGCCAGCAGGGTGACCGCGCCGGCGAGGACCGCGTTGAGGGCCAGTGCGGTGCCGGCGTACGCGCCGTTCACCCTGGCGACGGTGATCGCCTGGAGCCGCGCCTCCGTGCTGACCTTTCGGTAGGCGCGGAACGCCTCGTGGTTGCCGCCGAATCCGTGCAGCGGGCGCAGGCCGACGATCAGGTCGGCGACCTTGGCACCCGCGCGGGCCACCCGGGCCTGCTGTTCCTTGGTGCTGCTGCCGATCCGCCGGGACAGCACACTGAGGACCGACAGGATCGCGGCGGTGCCCACGATCACCAGCAGGCCGAGCCGGAGATCGGCCAGCCCCAGGGCGACGGCCGCGACCACGAGCGCGACCAGTGAGCTGATCAGCAGGGGCACCACCTCGATGATGTCGGCGGTCTGGTCGGCGTCCTCGGTGGCGATGGTCAGGACCTCCCCGGACTTGAGGCCGACGTCCCGCGCCACCGGCTGGAGTCCGCGGGCGGCGACCTTCACCCGCCAGCGGTGCGCCTCCGTCGTGTTGGCCTTCTGCAGGACGCGCATCCCGAACCGCCAGGACAGCGACACGGTCGTGATGATCACCGCGAGGGCGAGCACGGACCAGCCGAGCGCGGCGGGACTGCGGTCCCGCAGCGCGTGTTCGACGATCAGGCCGAGCGCGATGGGGAACGCCGTCTCACCGGCCTGGTACAGGCCCATGAGGACGGTGCCGCCGGCCATCGCGCCGGTGTTGCGGCGGAGTGCGGTGCGCAGGACATGGGACCCGGTGAAGGGCCGCTGCTGGTCAGTTGTGGTCATCGAGATGGCGGGCAATCGCTTCCGGTGTGCGCAGGGTGAGCAGATCACGGATGGTGACGACAGGACCGTACTCCCGGCGGAGCAGTCCGATCAGCCGGACCGCGAGCATGGAGTGCCCGCCGAGGGACACGAAGTCGCTGACCGCGCTGACCTCGTCGTCGTCCAGGTCCAGCGCCTCGGCGAAGAACTCGCACACCGTGATCTCGGTGTCGGTCTCGGGGCCGCGTTCGCCGGCCGTGGTCAGGGCGCCGAGGGGTCTGGCCTCGGGCAGGGCCTTCGTGTCGGCCTTCCCGTTCACCGTGAGCGGGATGACGTCGACCTGGGCGTAGTGGGTGGGGCGCATGAAGTCGGGCAGGGCGGCGCCCACCTCGGCGGCGACCGACGCGAGGTCGGAGCCGTCCAGCACGAGGTAGGCGGCGAGCCGGTGGGCGCCGTCGACCCGCGGGTCGGGCTGGGCGACCGCGGCGGCGAACCGCACCGCCGGGTGAGCCGCGAACACGGCCTCGACCTCGCCCAGTTCGACCCGGTGGCCACGGATCTTGACCTGTTGATCGGTGCGGCCCAGGTACATCAGATTGCCGTCGGGCCGCCGGAGGACGAGGTCGCCGGTGCGGTACATGCGCTCGCCGGGCGCGCCGAACGGGCAGGCGACGAACCGGTGCGCGGTCTGGGCGGGCTGCCCGAGATAGCCGCGGGCGATGCCGATGCCGGACACGTAGAGCTCGCCGGGGACTCCGTCCGGCAGGGGCCGCAGCCACGGGTCCAGTACGTACACGTCGGTGTTGTCGATGGCGACGCCCACCACCGGGTCCTGGCATTCGAAGGTGCCGACACCGAGGGTGTTGATGGTGTATTCGGTGGGCCCGTACAGGTTGTAGCCGGCTGTCCCCCCGGTCGAGGTCAGCCGCTGCCACAGGGCGGGGGTGACGGCCTCGCCGCCCAGCAGCACCAGTGCCGGGCGCCGTTCCGGGTTGTCGAGCAGACCCTCGGCGACCAACTGCTGGGCGTAGGTGGGGGTCACGTTGACGACGTCGATGGCGTGCTCCCGGCAGTACTCGGCCAGCCGGGGTGCGTCACGGCGCAACTCCTCGTCGCAGACGTGCACTTCGTGCCCGTCGGCGAGCCAGAGGAGTTCCTCCCACGACATGTCGAACGCGAAGGAGACGGTGTGCGCGATCCGGAAGACGCGGTGGCCGTGGTCCGCCAGCACGGGTTCGAAGATGCGGCGTCGGTGGTTGATCAGCATATTGGTGAGCCCGGCGTACTCGGTCACCACACCCTTGGGCTTCCCGGTGGAGCCGGAGGTGTAGATCGTGTAGGCGGGGTGCCGCAGCCGGTGCGGGTCGTCGGGCGCGAAGGTGCGGTACGGCTCCGCCCCGGGCAGCGGGCGGTCCAGTTCGATCAGCTCGCCGGTGAGTCCGGCCAGCCGGGGCGACACGGTGCTCACGGTGAGGACGGCGTCGGGGCGGGCGTCCGCGACGATCGCGGCGATGCGCTCGTCGGGATGGTCCAGCTCCAGCGGCACGTACGCGGCGCCGGTGCGCAGTACGGCGAACAGCGCCACGATGGAGTCGAGGGACCGGGGTATCGCCAGGCCCACCGTCGTCTCGGGGCCGATGCCCCGTGCGGCGAGCACCCCGGCCACCGCGCGGCTGCGGTCCCGCAGCCGCGCGAAGGTCATGGTGGAGCCGTGGGCGACGAGCGCGACGCGTTCCGGGTCACGGTCGGCGGCGGCATCGAAGCGGTCGACGACGGTGTCCGTGCCGACGTCCGTGCGCTGCGCGGGCTCGGGCCGGGGTGCCGGGCCCGGCAGGGCGCCCACCGGTCCGGTGCAGCGGGCCAGGTCGTCGAGGACGCGCAGGTAGTCGTCGAGCAGCCGTCGGGCGTTCCCGGTGTCGTCGTCGCGGTACTCGAGTTTGACGGTGAGCCGGTCGCCGGGGGTGACGACCCAGGTGAAGGGGTAGTGGGTGGAGTCGTCGGCCTCCACCGAGGTGATGCCGTGGCGGGCGTTCATCTCGGCGAACGCCTCCATGTCCAGGAAGTTCTGGAGGACGAAGAGGTTGTCGAACAGGGTGCCGTGGCCGCCGGCCCGCTGGATCTCGCCGAGGCCGAGGTGCTCGTGTTCCATCGCGGCGACGCGGGCCTCCTGCACGGCGGTGAGGTACTCGCGGACGGTGTGGCCGGGGCGGGGCCGTGTCCACTGGGGCACGGTGTTGAGGAGCACGCCCACGATGCCGGAGAGCCCTTCGCCCTCGCGGCCGGAGACGGTCACACCGAAGACGGCGTCGCTGCGGCCGGTGCGGGAGCCCAGGAGGAGGCCGAACGCACCGGTCAGGACGGTGTTCAGGGTGACGCCGTGCACACGTGCGGCGTCCCGGAGCAGGTCGGACCGTTCGGCGGACAGGGTGTGGACGAGCGCGCGCGGCAGTTCGTCCGTGAGGGAGGGTGCCGGTCCGGCGAGCAGGGTCGGGCCGGTGAGTCCGGCCAGGTGTTCCGCCCAGAAGCGTTCCGCTGCGGCGGTGTCCCTGGCGTCGAGGGCACGGGCGTACTCCTCGAAGCCGGGTGTGGCCGGGGCAGGGTCGAGCGGTTCGCCGGCGAGGAGGGACCGGTAGGCGTCGAACAGGTCGCGCAGGACGGTCTCGCGTGACCAGCCGTCCCAGAGCAGCAGGTGGTAGCTGAGCAGCAGTCCGTCACGGCCGTCGGGCAGGCGTACGACGGTGAGCCGGACGAGGGGCGGTGCGCCGGTGTCGAATCCGGTGTCGCGGTCCCGGGCACGCAGCGCGTCGATGTCCGCGTCGGTGGCCAGTTCGACGGTGTGGACGTCGACGCGCCGGCCGGCGGCGAGGACCTGGACCGGGTTGCCGTCGTCGTCGGTGGTGAAGCCGGCGCCCACGGCCGGGTGCCGGGACATCACATGCGTCATGGCCTCGGCGAGCGCGCCGGTGTCCAGCCGTCGGTCGAAGGTGAACCAGTTCTGTGCCACATAGTGTCCGGCGGTGCCCGCCAGCTGGGCCTGGAAGTACAGGCCGCGCTGGAGCGGGGTCACCGGTGCGGTGCGCTCGGCCGTCGCGGAGGTGTGCGCGACGGCTTGCAGCGCGCTCAGCCAGTGTGCGGTGATCTCGTCGGGGATGCCCTCGGCGAGAGTGAAGACGGCACGCAGGCTGCCGGTGGCGTCGTCGAGCCAGGCGTTGACCTCGACGGCGTACGGCGTGTTCTGCTCGCCGCCGGTGAGGTGCAGTGCCTGGGACTCGCTGCCCCTGCCGAGGTAGTTGAACAGGACCTGCGGGCGGGTGGTGAGGAGCGGGGCCGTCTGCGGGTCGAGGTACCGCAGCACGCCGTAGGCGACGTGGGTACGCTCGTCGGGCTGGCGTTCCGCGACTTCACGCGCCGCCGCGACGGGGTCGGTGTGGGCGGTGAGCCGCACGGGGGCGATGGCGGTGAACCAGCCGACGGTGCGGGTGTAGTCGTGGTGGTCGAGGGCGGGGACCCTGCCGTGCCGCTCCAGTTCGATCGCGAGATCCGTGGGCGTCGCCTGGACGCGGGTGAGCGCGGTGCGCAGGGCGCCGCACAGCAGCTCGGTGAGCCCGACGCCCAGTGCGGTGGGCGCGGTGCGGGTCAGGTGTCCGGTCGCTTCGGGCGGGAGGACGGTCTCGATCTCCCTCGGCCGTTCGACGGCGGGCAGGAGTGTGGGCGCCTGGAGTGTGGTGAGCCAGTGGCCGAGGTCGTCGACGGCGCGGGCGGTGTGGAGAATCAGCGCCTCGGCGTATTCGGCGTAGGAGGTGGTCGGCGGGGGCAGGGGTGCGCCGCGCATCGCGGTGGTGAGGTCGTCCAGGAGGATCAGCCAGGACACCGCGTCGACGGCGAGGTGGTGGACGGTGACGACCAGCGTCCGGGAGGCCTCCAGCCAGGTGAACGCGACCACGTTCCCGGACTCCGGGTCGAGCCGTCCGGCGGCCTCGTTCGCCGCCGTGGTCGCGTCGGTCGTGTCCGTCGCCACGACGGTGACCTCACGGGCCGGTTCGGTGCTCAGGGCCCACACCCCGTGCTCGGTGCGCAGCCTCAGCCGCAGCGCGGGGTGCGTGGCCACTACGGCGTTCGCGGCGCGTACGGCGTCGGCGAACCCGGTGCCCTCCGGGGCCGTCAGCGCCCTGGCCTGGGCGAACCCCGCCAGTGATCCGCCCAGTTCACGACGGCGCAGGATGATCGGCGTGGGGACGACCGGACCGTCGGCCGGGTGGGCGGGAGAGGACGTCGCGGCGGGCCGGGGCGCGGTCGTCGCCAGGTGACCGGCGAGTGCTCGCGGGGTCCGGTGCAGGAACACGTCCCGGGGTGCGATCGTCAGGCCCAGTGCCCTGGCCCGGTTGACCACCGTGATGGCGACGATGCTGTCGCCCCCGGCCCTGAAGAAGTCGGTGTCACCGTCGACCTCGGAGCCGGGCAGGGTACCGGCGAAGATGTCGACCAGTGCGCCGAGTGCCGGGCCGGCGGTGCCGGGCAGCGGGGTGTCGTCCCGCGTGGCGCGTTCGGCCAGCGCCCTGCGGTCCAGTTTGCCGTTGACCGTGAGCGGCAGCGCGTCGACCGGGAGCACCCTGCCGGGCACCATGTGCACGGGAAGTTTCGCGGAGAGCCGCTCGGTGAGGTCGCCGGGCACCCGGCCCACGAGGTGTGCGACCAGGTGGTCGCCGCCGTCCGCCACGGTGACGGCCACGTCGACGACCCCGTCGAGTTCCCTGATCGCGGCCTCCACCTCACCCAACTCGATACGGAAACCCTTGAGCTGCACCTGGTCGTCGGCGCGGCCGATGAACTCCAGCTCGCCGTCGAGGGTGCGGCGGGCGAGGTCGCCCGTGTGGTACATGCGGGAGCCGTCCCCGGTGAACGGGTTCGCCACGAAACGGCCGGCCGTCAGCCCCGGCCTGCCCAGATAGCCGAGCGCCACCTGGTCGCCGGCGACGTAGATGGCGCCCACCCGGCCCGGCGGCACCGGGTGGAGGCGGTCGTCGAGCAGATGGGTGACCAAGCCGGGGATCGGGCCGCCGATCGGGCTGACGTCGTCGCCGGAGCCGAAGTCGCCGTCGGTCAGCACCCGGTGGGTGACGTGGACGGTGGTTTCGGTGATGCCGTACATGTTGACCAGTTCGGGCGATGTGGTGCCGTGCCGTTCGACCCAGCCGCGCAGCCGTCCGAGGTCCAGTGCCTCGCCGCCGAAGATGACGCGGCGCAGTGCGGGCAGGGGTGTGCCGGCGTGCCGGTCCGCCTCGATGAACTGGTAGAACGCCGAGGGGGTCTGGTTGAGCACGGTCACTCCGCGCTCGCGTACCAGCCGGTGGAAGTCGACCGGGGAGCGGGTCAGCCCGTACTCCGGGAGGAGCAGCTCTCCGCCGTGGGCCAGCGCGCCCCACAGCTCCCAGACGGCGAAGTCGAAGGAGAAGGAGTGGAACTGGACCCATACGTCGTCCGGGCCGAATCCCATGGCGGGCCGGGTGCGGGCGAGCAGCGTCACCACACTGGAGTGCGGGACGACGACGCCCTTGGGCCGGCCGGTCGATCCGGAGGTGTAGATGACGTAGGCGGGATCGTGCCAGCTCGGCGTCGTCACGGCAGCGACGGATACCGGCGGTGCCTCTTCCCCTCGCACGAGTATCCGGGCCGGTACGCCCGCCTTGTCCAGCAGCCGCGCGAAGCGGTCCCGCTGCTCGCGCTCCACCAGGACCGCCTGCGGGGCGGCGTCGGCGAGGATGTACTCCAGCCGCTCGTCCGGGTGGGCCGGGTCCAGCGGCACATACGCGCCGCCGGCGCTGACGATCGCGACGAGGGCGACGACCTGCTCGACGGAACGCGGGACGGCGACGGCGACCCGCCTGCCCGGCCCGACCCCGGCCACCCGCAGCGTGTCCGCCAACTCGTCCTTGGCCGATGCCAGTTCGCCGTAAGTCAGGGACCGGGTTCCGCCGTCGAGGCCGCACTGGGTGACGGCGGTGGCGGTCGGGTCGCGACGCGCGGCGGTGTCGAACAGCTCGCCCAGGGAGGTGGGGGTGATCGGCTCGGGAAGCCGGGCGTCCGCCGCCGTGAGGTCGTCGATCAGGGCGTCCGGGCGGGTGAGCAGGCCGGTCAGTGTCGAGGTGAACGCCCGCAGGATCTTCCGGGCGCGGGTCTCGCCCAGCACCTCGCCGTCGTGGATGAGGTTGAAGCGGGGACGGCCGTCGGGGGTACGTTCGACGACCAGGGTCAACGGATAGTGCGGGGCACCCTCGTTGAGGATGCCGCCGATGACGAGCGTGTCGTCGGGGCGCCGCAGTGCCGCCACGTCGGTCCCCACGTCGAACACCACCAGGGTGTCGAACAGGGAGCCGGCTCCCGCCAGTCGGCCGATCCGCGCCAGGGAGACGTGCTGGTGCGGCAGCACCGCGCTCTGGTGTTCCCGTACCGAGGCCAGCAGTTCGCGCGCCGTGGTGGTGCCGGTCCAACGGGCCCGTACCGGGATGGTGTTGATGAACAGGCCCACCATGTCCTGGATGCCGGGCACGTCCGCGTCCCGTCCGGAGACGGTGGAGCCGAACACCACGTCGCCGCCGTGCAGAAGGCCGCCCAGGGTCACCGCCCAGGCGCTGTGCACCGCCACACTGAGCGGCACGCCGGCCGACCGGGCCGCCGCGTCGATGTCGGTCTCGGGGTGTACGGCGATGTCGGCGAACCGGTCGGAGGGGGTGTGTCCCCGGGCGATCAGCGACGGGCCCGGCAGGCCGCCGAGCTGGTCGCTCCAGACGCGGTCGCTCTCGTCGGCGTCGCGTCCGGCGAGTCCGCGTACATGGTCCGGGAAGCCGCCGAGCGGGTACCGGGTGCCCGGCGCGTGGTACTCGGCGAGCAGCGCGCGCAGCATCGGCGGCACGGACCAGCCGTCGGCGATGATGTGGTGGACCGTCTGCACCAGGACGTCGCGGCCGGGACCGCCGCGGACGAGCGTGTAGCGCATCAGAGGACCCGTGGCCAGGTCGAACCCGGTGCGGCGGTCCCGCTCGGCATAGTCGTGGATCTCGTCGTCGGTGATGCCGGGGCGGTCCAGGACGGTGAACGGGGCCTCGGCGCCGCTCTCCAGGACGGAGACCACGCGGCCGTCGGCGAGGGCCACGAACCGTGCCGCCAGGTTCGGGTAGAGCGTGAGCAGCCGGGTGGCGGCCGCCGCGAGCCGGCCGGCGTCCACCTCGCCGTGCAGCGTGAGCAGTTGCTGCTCGACATAGGCGCCCGCCGAGTCCTCGTCGAAGACCGAGTGGAAGTAGAGGCCCTCCTGGAGCGGGGTCAGCGGCAGGATGTCCCCCAGCTCCGGCCCGTCCAGGGCGTCGACGTCGGCCTGGGTCAGCGGCACCATGGCGAAGTCGCTGGGCGAGTGGCCGCCCCGCTCGAGTGCGGCCAGTCCGGTCAGGGCCGCCCGGAAGTGGTCGGCGAGGGCCGCGATGTCCTCGTCGGTGAACATGCCGTCGGGCCAGGAGATGGTGGTGACCAGTTCGTACCCGCCGCCGGCGGCGGGTTCGGCGATCGCGTTGAACTCCAGGGGACGCGGCAGCCGCATCCTCGGGTCGCGCCGCTCCCCCAGCCCGCCGGTCGTGTGCGCGAGTTGCCAGTCCTCGGAGGAACCGGCGTCGAAGCGGCCCAGGTAGTTGAAGAGCACCTGCGGCGCGGGCGCGTCGAAGGCGGTACCGGTCAGCTGGCGCAGGGCTCCGTAGGAGACGCCGTTGTCCGGCACCCGGGCGAGGTCTTCCTTGACCCTCTTGAGTGCGGCGGTCAGATACGCGGGCGCGGTGAAGTCGGTTGCCGCGCCGGGGTCCACGACCACCGGGGCAAGGGTGGTGAACCAGCCGACGGTGCGGGACAGTTCGGGCTCGAAGCCGGCCGAACCGGCGACGAACCGTGGCTCGCGGCCGTGGCCTTCGAGCTCGATGTGCGCGAAGGTCTGGTCCTGTCCGAGGTCGCGGCGCAGGCGGGCGAGAGCGACGGCGAGTGCGGTGAGCAGGACGTCGTTGACGCCGGCGTGGAACTTCGCGGGCGTCCCGCCCAGCAGCTCGGCCGTGACCTCGGGGCCGACCGACACGGTCCGCAGGCGTTCCGTCGCGACGGTGTCGGCGGCGGACAGCGGCCGCCTGCCCACCGGCTGGTCCTCCGCGGGCAGCGGACGCCGGTAGTAGGCGCTGTCCGCGTCGAAGGCGGCGCGCTCGAGAAGTTGGGTCCAGCGGCGGAACGACGTACCCACCGGGGGCAGTTCGATCTGCGCGGCGGAGGTCGACTGCCGCCAGGCGGTGGCCAGATCGTCCATCAGGACCCGCCAGGACACGCCGTCGATCACCACGTGGTGGGCGACCAGGACCAGTTGTCGAGCCGCGCGACGCCAGACGGCACGCAGCATCACACCGCCGTCCGGGTCCAGCCCCTCGGTGGCGAGGGTGACGCACTCGTCGAGGGGGCGGTCGCTCTCCTGCCATGGCGCGACGGCCGCGTCCGCTTCCGGGATGTCGAAGCTCCAGCGGTCGCCGCGCACCAGCCGGGCCCGCAGCATGGCGTGCTGCCGGATCACGGCGGTGAGGATCGCGTCGAGGGCGTCGGCGGTCAGCTCCGGCGGGGTGTTGAGCACGACCGACTGGACGAACCCGTCGATCGCGTCCGTGGTCTCGCCGAGCCACTGCACGATGGGCGCGCCCACCACCGGCCCGGTCGCGATGTCGCGGTGGTCCACGACGGTGGGGTCCTCACGGCCCGCCACCGCGGCCAGCGCGCCCACGGTGGGGTGGGTGAAGATCTGCCGCGCCGTGACGTGGAGCCCCGCCTCACGCAGGGCGCCGAGGAGTGAGATGGCGAGGATGCTGTCGCCGCCGAGCTGGAAGAAGTCCTGGTCGACGCCGACCTCCTCGAGCCGCAGCACGGCCGCGACCGCGGCGCACACCGCGCGCTCGTCGTCGGTGGTGGGCCGTACGATCACGCCGGTCACCACGGTGGGCTCGGGCAGCGCGCCCCGGTCGAGCTTGCCGTTCGCGGTGAGCGGGAACTCCTCCAGGACGACGATGTGGGCGGGCACCATGTACGCGACCATGTGCTCGGCGGCCCACGCCTTGACCTCGTCCGCCCGCAGATCCTCGCGGCCGCCGGCCGGGATGACGTAGCCCACCAGATAGGTGCCGCCCGCGGTGTTCTTCCTCGCGACGACACAGGTGTGCCGGACGTCCGGGTGCTCCGCCAGGCCGGCCTCGACGTCCTCGATCTCCAGCCGCATACCGCGGATCTTGACCTGGTTGTCGGCGCGGCCCAGGAAGTCCAGCGTCCCGTCCGGGGTGTACCGCGCGAGGTCACCCGTCCGGTACAGCCGGGACCCGTCGTCCGCGAAGGGGTTCGCCACGAACCGTGACGCCGTCAGGCCGGGCGCGCCGACGTAGCCGCGGCCCAGGAGGAAGCCGCCCACGTACAGCTCGCCGCCGACGCCGACCGGGACCGGGCGCAGTTCGTCGTCCAGGACGTACAGCTGGGTGTTGGGGTTGGCCCTGCCGATGGACGTGGACAGGCGTTCGGCCGTACCCCGGTAGATGACGTGGGAGACGCCGATGGTGGTCTCGGCGGGGCCGTAGCCGTGGTACAGGGGGATGTCGAGCCTGGTGCGGAACCGCTCGTACAGTTCCGGGGTCAGTACCTCGCCGCCGCACCACACGTGCCGCAGGCTGTCCAGCCGGTCCGAGTCGCCCGCGATCTCCAGCAGTACGTCCAGCATGGACGAGACCAGGTAGGTGAAGGTGACGCGCTGTTCGGCGATCACGCTCAGCAGATGGTGCGGGTCGCGTTCGCCGCCGGGCCGCAGCACCACGAGCCGGCCGCCCGTCACCAGCGGCAGGAAGATCTCGTTGATGGAGATGTCGAAGGACAGGGGTGCCTTGAACAGCGAGGCGTCGTCGTGGCCGAAGCCGAGGATCTCGGCGGACTGCCACAGCAGGCGCTCACTGATCGCCTCGTGCCGGATCATCGCGCCCTTGGGCCGCCCGGTGGAACCGGAGGTGAAGATCACGTAGGCCAGGGCGTCGCCGGGGACGGTGATCGCGGGTCCGTCCGTGGGGTGGGAGCCGTGGCGCCAGTCGCCGAGGTCGACGGGCACGGCGTCCGGTTCGGCCGGGTCGTGCTCGCCCGAGTCGTTGAGCTGCAGCACGACCTGGGCGTCAGCTATGACGACGGCCCGGCGTGCGGCGGGCCACTGTGGATCGAGCGGCACGAAGGCGCAGCCGGCGCGCAGGACGCCCAGCAGCCCGATCACCAGGTCGGCCGAGCGTCCCAGCGAGATGCCGACGACCTGTTCGGCGGTGAGCCCCCGTTCCTTGAGGTGGTGGGCCAACTGGGCCGAGTACGCGGCGACTTGACTGTACGTCAGGGAGCGCCGCTCGTCGACGACGGCCACGGCGTCCGGCCTGGACTCCGCCTGGTCGAGGAACAGCTCCACGATGGTCGGGCGCACCCGGTCGGCGTGGGTGTCGTTCCACTCGGCCAGGAGGCCGAGCCGTGCGTCCGCGCCGGCCGGGGCGATGGTGCCGAGGGGCCGGTCCGGGAAGTCGGCCAGGTCGTCCAGGGCGAGCTGCGCGTCGGCCGTGACGACACCGTCGGGGACGGCGATGCTGCGGCCGTCGGCGCCGGCCGCCCAACCGGTCGGCGGGGCACCGCCGTTGTCGACCCAGCCGAGGACGTCGGCGAACAGGGTGGCGGGGGTGAGATCGATGCCGTCGGGTCCTTGGCCGGTCGCCCAGTACGACAGTGCGAGGGCGCACGCCCGGGTGATCGTCCTGTCGGAGTAGTCGCCGGTCCGCCGGCGCACATCGGTCAGGCGGGTGGGGGAAAGCCGTACGAGACGAGCGCTCGGTTCCATCGAAGACTCAGCACCCTTTCCAAGGAAATGAGAGCAAGCAACCTGACTTAGGCTTACCTAACTACCCTCGCGCCATGCCTGCCAGAGGCGCGCGTACCGGCCGTCCGCGGCCACCAGCTCCTCGTGCCGCCCCTGTTCGACGACGCGTCCGGCGTCCAGCACGGCGATCCGGTCGGCCGCCATCGCCTGGGTCAGCCGGTGTGCCACGAACAGGGTGGTCCGGCCCTCGCAGGCGGCCAGCACGGCGCGTTCCAGCTCGGCGGCCCCCTCACTGCCGGCCTCGGCGGTCGACTCGTCGAGCACCACCACCGGCGCCCTGGTCAGCACCAGCCGGGCCAGGGCGATCTGGGCGACCTTGGTGACGTCCATACGTGCGCCGCCCTCGCCGACCGGGGTGTTCAGCCCTTCGGGCAGGGACTCGGCCCACTCGCCCGCGCCGGCCGTGCGCAGGGCTGCCGTCAGCTCGGCGTCCGTCGCCTCCGGTGCCGCCAGCCGCAGGTCGGCGGCGAGCGGACCGGAGAACACATGGGTCTCCTGGGTGAGGATGCTCACCAGTGCCCGTGCCCCGGCCTCGTCCAGTCCGGCAAGGTCGGTCGGGCCGATGCGTACCGACCCGGCCTGCGGTGTCCCGATGCCGGCGACCAGCGCGGCGAGGGTGGTCTTGCCGGCGCCCGTCGCCCCGACCAGCGCGAGCGAACCGCCCGCCGGGATGGTCAGGTCGACGTCCCTGAGCACGGGTTCCTCGCCACCCGGATAGGTGAACGTCAGTCCCCGTACGGTCACCGGCAGTGGCGCCGTGCCGGCCGGCAGGGAGGTCGCGTCACCCACCAGGCGCTCCTCGGCGGGCTCGCCCAGGACGCCGACCAGCCGGGTCAGGCTCGCGCCCGACTTCTGCGCCTCGTCGAAGGTGAACATGATCAGGCCCAGCGGGCCGAACAGCCGGTGGAACAGCAGCGGCGCCGCGGACACCTCGCCCAGCGTGGCGGCGTCGGCCTCCAGCAGGGCGTACCCCACGACGATGATGAGGACCAGGCCGATGAACTCGGCACGGTTCTCCCTGCCCACGAAGCGGCCGAAGAACCGGAAGACGTCGATCCCGAGATCGCGCACCCGCCAGGACTCCCGGGTCACCTGCTCCCGGAACGCCTCCTCCAGACGGTAGGCCCGGACGGTGTCGATCCCGTTCAGGCCGCTGATCAGGGCCTGTGCGCGGTCGGCCTGGGCGATGCGCTGCTCCCGGTAGAGCGGCGCCGACCGGGGCAGGTACCAGCGCAGGGCGAGCGCGTACGCGGGCAGCGCGCCGGCGCCCGCCAGCCCGAGCCGCCAGTCCAGGCCGAACATGCCGAGCGTGGCGATGGCGACCAGCACCCCCGCCGAGAACACCGTGGGGACGGCCGTACGGATGCCCTTGGAGATGACGGCGACGTCGTCGCCGACCCTGGACAGGACGTCTCCCCTGCCGACCTGCTCGATGCGTGCGCTGGGCATGCCGAGGACGGCACGGACGGCGCCCTCGCGCAGCCGTGCGAGGAGATCGGCGCCCAGCCGTCCGATCAGAAAGGTCGACACCGCGGTGGCCGCCGCGCCGAGCAGCGCGGCGGCCCCGATCAGTACGCCGATGGTGACGAGGACCGAGCGTGACGCGCCGTCGGCCACGCCGTCGACGACCCGGCCGAGCAGGAGGACCGGGAGTACCTGGAGGGCCGCCCCGGCCACCGTGGTGAACACGGTGGCGGCCGTCAGCCAGGGCACGTCGCGGCAGTGGGCCGCGACCCATCGGGTCGCCTCGCGACCGGTCGCCGTGCGCAGCGCGGCCGGGGCGACGCGTGGTGCGGTCGTGGTCACACCGCTGCCCACGGGGCTCGCGACCAGGGAGCGCGGCCGGCCGTCTTCATTCGGCCGCCGACTTGACGAGCTCGTCGACGGCGTACGGCATCGACAGCAGGGTGCCCTGCGAGATGGCCGCGCCGACCGCGGGGCCCTCGCTGTCCAGCAGATACGACACGTTGCCCTTCTTCACGGCGTCGAGGTTGGCGAAGAGCTTGAACTTCTTCAGCGCCTCGGTGTCCGCCTTGTCGTTGATGACGAAGATGTGGTCGACGTCGACGAGGTCCACGCGCTCGGGGGAGAGCTTGGTGTAGAAGCTGCCGCCGGCGATGTCGTCGATCTTGGTCTGGTAGGTGAAGCCGATGCCCGACACCAGGCGTCCGCGTACGTCGGTGGAGGTGAAGGGCGCCACCGAGTTCTCGTACCAGGACAGTGCGACGGCCGACTGCCCGGCGAACTCGGGGTGGTCCTTCTTGGCCGTGTCGAGCTTGCCCTCGATGTCCTCGACCATCTTCGCGCCCTCCTCGGCCTTGCCGAGGGCCTTGGCGATGTGCAGGGCGTTGTCCTGCCAGGGTGCGCTGAAGAGTTCCTTCTCGGCCTTGGTTCGGCCCACCGTCGGAGCGATCCTGGAGAGCTTGTCGTAGCCGGCCTGGTCGATCTCGGAGTAGACCGCGATGATCAGATCGGGGCGCAGTGCGGCGATCTTCTCGTAGTTGGGGCCGGCGTCACCGTTCTTCATGATGACCTCGGGCCTGGTGTCGCCCCACTTGTCCTTCACCCAGGGCCACTGGGTGTTGATGTCGGGGCTCTGCCCCGTGGGGTTCGGGTACTGGTCGGTCATGCCGACCGGCTTGACGCCGAACGCCAGGGCGGTCTGGTCGTCGGTGTAGCCGACGGTGACGACGCGCTCGGGGGCCTTGTCGACGGTCGTGGACCCGAACGCGTGCTCCACGGTGACCGGGAAGGCGCCGCCCGCGGCGGTCGAACCGGTGTCGGCCGCCTTGTCCGAGGCGCCCGAGTCGGAGCCGCATCCCGCGAGGAGCCCGACCCCGAGCGTCGCCGCGGACAGGACCGCCGCCACTCGTCGCCATGGTCTCGTACGCGTCGTTCTGTGGTGGAGCATCCGGTGTCCCCTTGCTCGTGCGCTGTCCGCTGCGCCCCTGACCGAGGGCAGGCAAACCGTACCCCATGGAGATAAGGCAAGCCTAGCCTAACCGGTATAACGTTATTGCGGACTAGGCGAGTTGAACGTGCGTACGGCCGATCGGCACGATCAGGGGCCGGTCGCCCACCGGATCGTCGATCACCTTGGCCCGCAGTCCGAACGCCTCCCGCAGCAGCTCGGCCGTGATGACGTCGCGCGGGTGGCCCTGGGCGAGGACGGAGCCCTCGCGCATCACCACGAGGTTGTCGCTGTAGCGCGTGGCCAGATTGAGGTCGTGCAGCACCATCACCACCGTGCACCCTGACCCGCGCAGGTCGTCGACCAGGTCGAGTACGTCGACCGCGTGCGCCAGGTCCAGATAGGTCGTCGGTTCGTCCAGGAGCAGCAGGTCGGTGCCCTGGGCCAGGGTCATGGAGATCCAGACGCGCTGCCGCTGCCCGCCGGACAGGGTGTCGACCGCGCGGTCGGCCAGGTCGGACACGCCGGTCATGGCCAGGGCGCGCTCCACCACCCCGGCGTCGTCCGACGACCACTGCCGCAGCCAGCTCTGGTGCGGATGGCGGCCCCGCGCGACCAGGTCGGCCACCGTCAGCCCCTCGGGGGCGACCGGCGCCTGCGGCAGCAGACCGAGCTTCTTCGCCACGTCCCTGGTCCTGAGTCCGGCGATGTCCTCGCCGTCCAGCACCACCGTTCCGCCCGTCGGCTTCAGCAGCCGCGCGAGGGTCCGCAACAGGGTCGATTTCCCGCAGCCGTTGGGGCCGATGATGGTGGTGACCACGCCGGACGGGATGGACACGTCGAGACCGTCGATGACGGTGCGCGCGCCGTAGCCGACCGTGACACCGTCGGCCGTCAGCCGCGAGGCTGCGTCCACCTTCGTCGCGATCTTGGTCATGGACCGAGTGGCCACAGGGCCCTCCTCGTCGATTCGTGCATTGCTTCTTTACCCGTTATCCGCGCCTGTTGGCACGCACCAGCAGATGGACGAGGAAGGGGCCGCCTATCGCCGCGGTGACCACACCGACCGGAAGGGTGAAGGGCAGTGCCGTGCGCGCGATCAGGTCCGCGCCGATCAGCAGCAGGGCGCCGAACGCCCCGGAGGCCACCATCGGCGGGGTGGGGCACCGTGCCAGTCGCATCGCCACCTGCGGCGCGACCAGCGCCACGAAGGGGACGGGACCGGCCGCGCCCACCGCCACGCCGGCCAGCAGGACCGCGCACAGCAGCAGCACGGCGCGCACCGCCGAGTAGCGGACGCCCAGGCCCGCGGCGACGTCGTCGCCGAGATGCATCGGCTTGAACTGGAACGCCACGCCCGTGACCACGATCAGCAGGACGAGCGTGCCCCACAGGGCCACCCGGACCTCGTCCCACGACCGGTCGTCCAGCGAGCCGACGAGCCAGGCCTGGGCCTGGGCGACGTCCCTGATGTCGGCAGTGACCAGCAGCCAGGAGGTGATCGCCTCCGTCACGGCGCTCACCGAGACGCCGATGAGGATGAGCCGGAAGCCGTCGATGCCGCGCCGCCACGCGAGGAAGTACACCAGCAGCCCGGTGCCGAGTCCGCCGAGGAGCGCGGCCGCGGACAGACCCACGGAGTTCATGATCGCCGCCGAGGTCCCGCCCGACACGGTGACCAGGAAGACGGCGGTCGCGCTCGCGCCGCCGGTGATCCCGAGCACGTCCGGACTGGCCAGCGGATTGCGGGCGATGGACTGGGTGATGGCGCCGGACACGCCGAGCGCGATGCCCACGACGAGCCCGGCCAGCGCGCGCGGCATCCGCAGGTCCATGATCACGAACTCGTCGACCTGCTCGCCCCGGCCGGCCAGCGTGGCCATCACCTGGGGCAGGGCGATGGGGAAGTCCCCCACGGCGATGGACACACAGAACAACAGGAACGTCACGGCCGCCAGCAGCAGCGTGACGAGCACGAGCCAGGGCCGCCACACGAACGACACCCCGCCGAACCGCACGCCCGGCGTCGACGACGCCTTCCCGTCCGCCCCGTTCACCTTCACCCCGGCCCCGCTCACGCGTTCCTGAACTTTCCGCGCCACACCAGTACCGCGAAGAACGGGGCGCCGAGCAGGGCGACGAGGATGCCGGCGTCGAGTTCGCCCGGCCGCACGACCAGACGCCCCACGATGTCGCAGACCAGCAGGACGACCGCGCCGAGCAGACCGGCGTACGGCACCAGCCAGCGGTAGTCCGGGCCGGTGAGGTAGCGGGCCACATGGGCCACCATCAGCCCGACGAAGGCGATGGGGCCGCAGGCCGCCGTCGCCGCGCCCGCCAGCAGGGTGATGGCGGCGATGCCGACGGTGCGGGTCAGCGCGATGTTGACGCCGAGGCCGCGCGCGACGTCGTCGCCCAGGTTGAGCAGGTTGACGGCGGGCAGCGTGGTCAGTGCCAGCACCAGCCCGGCGGCGATGAACGCGGTCACCGGCCAGATGACGTCGAAGCCGACTCCGGCGACGGAGCCGGCGTTCCAGAACCGCAGCGCGTTCAGGGAATTCTGGTCCGAGAGCGCGACCGCGGTCGTCATCGCCGCCAGGAACACGGTGACCCCCTGCCCGGCCAGGGCCAGCGTCAGCGGATTGCCGGCCCCCCGGCCGATGCTCGCCAGTCCGAACACCACCACGCCGGCGACCGCCGCCCCGAGGAAGGCGAACCAGAGGTACTGGAACGGGTCGGAGAGCCCGAACACGGCGATCGCCGTCACCACGGCGAACGACCCGCCGGAGTTCACGCCCAGCAGGCCGGTGTCCGCGATGGGGTTGCGCGTGTACCCCTGGATCAGTGCGCCACCGACCCCCAGGGCGACGCCCGCCACGATCGCGAGGACCGTACGGGGCACCCGCACGGTGCGCACGATGAGTCTGATCTCGGTGAGCCGCTGGTCCGGCTCCGGCGCCGCGAACAGCCCGTGCCACACCTCCGAGGGGGTCAGCGCCCGGGCGCCGACGGCCAGCGACACGACCCCCGCGATCACGAGAAGCACCGCCAGCGCGCCCAGTCCCGTGACCCGCCGCCGTCGGGGACCGGTGATGGTCCCGGGAGCGGCGGGACCCACCGCAGTCGTGCTCATGCGGACGTACGTTACCGGGCGGTGCCATCGGCGACCGAACGTGCTTCGTCCGAGGCGGACTTGAGGCCCCGGTCGAGGAGCGAGTCGAGGATCTCGCCGACCCTGACAGCGGTGTTGGACAGCAGCGAGGAGGTGATGCCGTGGGTGTGCTCGGTGCCGCCCTGCAGATAGATGCCGCAGCGCAGACCGGGGTCCGTGGCGATGCGGTAGTCCCGTTCGACGCGGACGCGGCCCTCCTCGTCGCGCAGGCAGCGGTCCGCGACCTCACCGAGCAGACCGACGGGGTCGGCGGGTGTGTAACCGGTGGCGAAGACCACGACGTCGGCGTCCAGCCGGGTCTGTTCCCCGGTGACCAGGGAGGTGACGGTGGCCTCGACGCGGTCGGGGGTCTCGGTGACGTCGGTGAGCCGGGAGACGTTGAGGAAGCGCAGACGTTCGGTGCCGAGCACCTTCTCCTGGTACATCTGCCGGTAGAGGTCGTCGATCAGATCGATGTCCACCACGGAGTAGTTGGTGTTGCCGTGGTAGTCCATCAGCCGGCGTTTGACGCTGTCCGGGGCGGTGAAGTAGTCGTCGACGGCGGCGGGGTCGAAGATGCGGTTGGCGAATCCGCTGTCGTCGGCCGGGCTGTAGCCGTAGCGGGCGAAGACGGCGCAGACCTCGGCCTCGGGGAAGCGGCGGTGAAGGTAGGCGACGTTCTCGGCGGCGCTCTGTCCGGCGCCCACGACGACGAACCGGGTCGGGGCGGTGCCCTCCAGTTCGCCGACCCTGGCGAGCAGTTCGGAGTTGTGCCAGACGCGGTCGGTGCGCTCGGTGTTCTCCGGCATGAGGGGACGCAGGCCGGTGCCGATGACGAGGTTGCGGGCGCGGTGGACGGCGAGCCCCTCCCCCGACCGGACCGTCACGTCCAGGTACTCGACGCCGTCGTCACCGGCGACGGGCATGACGCCGACGACCTCGTGGCCGTAGGAGACCATGTCGTCGACCTTGCCCGCGGCCCACTCGAAGTAGTCGTGGAACTCCACACGCAGCGGGAAGAGGTTCTTGTGGTTGATGAAGTCGATCAGCCGTTCCCTGCTCTTGAGGTAGCACAGGAAGCTGTACTCGCTGGCCGGGTTCCGGAGCGTCACCAGGTCCTTGAGGAAGGACACCTGCATGGTCGCGTCGTCGATCAGCATGCCTCGGTGCCAGCCGAAGCGCGGCTGCTGCTCGAAGAAGTGGGCGCTGACCGCCCCCTCACCGCCGGCGCGTGCGTTGTGCTCGCTGAGTGCGATCGCCATGGCCACGTTGGACGGACCGAAGCCGATACCAATGATGTCGTGGACCAGTGGGGCGTCGTCAGGACGAGCCTCTGCCATGTCACTCCCATCGTGCGGACGGCGGCCGTGCGGGGCAGGCCGCCTTTGGTCGAGCATCGGGAAGTACGGAGGATGGGCACGCCGAAGAACCGCGCCCCAAACTTAGGTAAGGCTAAGCTCAGCTCGGAAGGCTGTCCATAGCGCAAAACGGACACCTGGCGGCTGGCGGACCGTCAACGCACGCCCCCATGAGCCCCGTTGACCGCTTAGGTAAGCCTTGCTTTACTGTCCTGGCCCATTCCTGGCACGAGGAGGAACCACATGCGGGTCGTCATGTTCGGTTACCAGACCTGGGGGCATCGCACCCTGCAAGCCCTGCTGGACTCCGAGCACGACGTGGTCCTGGTGGTGACACACCCGAGGAGCGAGCACGCGTACGAGAAGATCTGGAGCGACTCGGTCGCCGACCTCGCCGAGGAGAACGGCGTACCGGTCGTGATCCGCAACCGGCCCGACGACGAGGAACTGTTCGAGCGGCTCAAGGAGGCCGACCCGGACATCATCGTGGCGAACAACTGGCGTACGTGGATCCCTCCGCGCATCTTCGGCCTTCCGCGGCACGGCACCCTGAACGTGCACGATTCGCTGCTGCCGAAGTACGCGGGCTTCTCTCCGCTGATCTGGGCCCTCGTCAACGGTGAGCCCGAAGTGGGCGTCACCGCGCACATGATGAACGACGAGCTCGACGCCGGCGACATCGTCCGGCAGGAGGCGGTGCCGGTGGGGCCGGCGGACACGGCGACCGACCTCTTCCACAAGACGGTCGCCCTCATCGCCCCCGTCACCATCGGCGCGCTGGACCTGATCGCGTCCGGCCGGACGGAGTTCACCCGGCAGGACCGCTCCGGGGCGAGTTTCTTCCACAAGCGGTCCATCGAGGACAGCCGTATCGACTGGTCCTGGCCGGCGGAGGACCTGGAGCGTCTGGTGCGTGCCCAGTCGGAGCCGTATCCGAGCGCCTTCACCTTCCACAAGGGCGCGCGCCTCGAGGTGCTGGCCGCCGTCGTCTCGACGGGACACTACGGCGGCACTCCGGGCCGGATCTTCTACCGCGAGGGCGACGGCGTGGTGATCGTCGCCGGAGCCGACGCCCGTACCGGCCGCAATCGCGGCCTGGCCATCACGCGCGTACGGACGGAGGACGGCCGGGAACTGCCCGCGACACGGTACTTCACGTCGATGGGCGGCTATCTGACGAACCAGCCCTGACCCGCAGGGGGTGGACCCCTGCGGCGGGAGTGGCCGATGGAGTCGGCGATCGGGTCGATTTCGCGGGCCGTCTCCACCGACGCGGTCGGGTTCTGGGACGACGTCCACGGGGCGCGGCCCGCGGCCGCCGAGCCACGGCCCAACGTGCGGCTCACCGAGGCGGTCGCCGGTCTGCCGGGCGGCGATGTGCTGGATCTGGGGTGCGGGGCCGGGGGCGACGCGCTGTGGCTGGCCCGGCAGGGGTGGCGCGTCACCGCCGTCGACGTCTCGGGCGTGGCCGTCGGGCGCCTTGCCTCGCTCGCCGTCGCCCACGGTCTGGACGACCGGATCACCGCCCGGCGGCACGACCTGCGCGAGTCGTTCCCGGACGGCGGGTTCGATCTCGTCTGCGCCCACTATCTGCACACGCCCCTCGAGCTGGACCGGGCGGCCGTGCTGCGCCAGGCCGCGCACGCCCTGCGGCCGGGCGGGCGGCTGCTGGTCGTCGACCACGGATCGACCGCCCCGTGGTCATGGGACCAGGGCCCCGACGTCCGCCACCCGGCCCCGGGCGAGGTCGCCGCGGACCTCGCCCTGGACCCGGCCGAGTGGACGGTCGAGCGGGCCGACTCGCCCCGCCGGATCGCGACCGGACCGGACGGGCGGACCGCCGAGGTCACCGACCATCTGCTGCTCGTCCGCCGCGCGGTCCGGCAGGGAGACACCATGCGCCACGACACCCCGCCGCCCCGCACCGGTAACAGCGAGAGCGAGGTCCTGCGCGGCTTCCTCGACTATCTGCGGACCTCGGTCGCCGCGAAGGTCGAGGACGCGCCCGAACCGCAGGTCCGGACCGCCGCGGTGCCGTCGGGCACGAATCTGCTCGGGCTGCTCCACCACCTCACCTTCGTCGAGCGCGCGACCTTCCTCGGGGAACGGGTCACCGACTGGCCGGCCACCTTCCGGGCCGCTCCCGGCGACAGCGTGGCCGACGTCGTCACCCGTTACCGGCAGACGGTCGCCCGGGCGAACGAGGTGCTCGACAGGAGCCCCGCCCCCGGCGTCCGCCGGGCGCTCGCCCACATGATCGAGGAGACCGGCCGCCACGCGGGGCACGCGGACATCCTGCGTGAGCTGATCGACGGGTCGACCGGACGCTGACCTCGTTCCGTACCCTTGCGGCATGCGGATGCGCCCCACTTTGAGATGGACCCCCGAAGCGGACCTGCCGCCGGGCACCACGGATCTCGCGCCGGTCGCCGACGCGCTGGGCAGCGGCGGTGTGCTGGTGCTCAGCGGGGCGGGGATCTCCACGGAGTCGGGCATCCCCGACTACCGGGGTGAGGGCGGGAGCCTCAGCCGTCATACGCCGATGACGTATCAGGACTTCACCGGCAGCGCGCAGGCCCGGCGCCGGTACTGGGCGCGCAGCCACCTCGGCTGGCGCACCTTCCGCCGTGCCCTGCCCAACACGGGGCACCGGGCCGTGGCCGGGTTCGGGCGACAGGGTCTACTCTCGGGGGTGATCACGCAGAACGTCGACGGTCTGCACCAGGCCGCCGGGAGTGCGGACGTGGTGGAGCTCCACGGCGGCCTGGACCGGGTCGTCTGCCTCGGCTGCGGTGCTCTCGGTCCGCGCCACGAACTCGCGCGACGGCTGGAGGAGGCCAACGCGGGGTTCGAGCCGGTGGCCGCGGGCATCAATCCCGACGGTGACGCCGATCTCACCGACGAGCAGGTCGGGGACTTCCAGGTGGTGCCCTGCACGCTCTGCGGCGGTGTCCTCAAGCCGGACGTGGTGTTCTTCGGTGAGAACGTGCCGCCGGCGCGGGTCGAGCACTGCCGCGCACTGGTCCGGGAGGCCTCCTCGCTTCTCGTTCTGGGCTCCTCGCTGACGGTGATGTCGGGGTTGCGGTTCGTGCGTCAGGCCGCCGACGCCGGCAAGCCCGTACTGATCGTCAACCGGGACCCGACCCGGGGCGACCGGCACGCGGTCACCCGGGTCGCGCTGCCCCTCGGGCAGGCCCTCACCACCCTGGCCGACCGTCTGGGCACCCCCGTCGACAGCTCAGTCCTCGTCGCGCAGCCTGGCGGCCAGTGAGGTCAGCGACTCGGCATCCTCGGTGTGGCCCAGTGCGGTCAACCGGGCGATCGCCGCGTCCAGGCGGGTGAGGGCCGGGGCGGGGCGTTCGAGGTAGACGCCCTCCACGACACCCGCGAGGCGGACGCATTCCGCCCACGAGCCGGCCTGCTCCTGGTCCTGCGCCTGCCCCGGTTCGCCGATCAGGGCGAGCGCCTCCTCCAGGGACGTCAGGGAGTCCGCGTACTCACCGGCGTACGCGTGGACCCGCCCGTATTCGTAGGCGAGGGCGACGTCCAGGGGGCGGCCCTGCGCCTCGTACCCGGCGGCGCCCGCCTCGTGGGCGACCCGGGCCGCGTCGGTGAGGAAGGCACGGGCGCCGGCCAGGCCGTCCGGGCCCTGGCGTTCCGCCTGGAGACGGGCGAGTTCGCGCAGACAGTTGCTGAGCTGCTCGTAGCGCGGATCCTTGGCGTGGGCGGCGAGCGCCTGGTCCGCGGCCTCGCGGGCACGGGCGAACTCACCGGACTCGCCGAGGAGTACGGCCGTCTCCGCGGCGATCATGGCGTGGCTTCCCGGGTCGTCGTCCCAGCCGGCCGACTCGGCGGCGAGGGCGACGAACTCCGCCGTGGCGGCCTTGAGGTCCTCCCCCGTGTGCAGCGCGCGGGCACGGGTGAGCCGCAGTTGGGCGGTGAGCCGGTCGTCCAGTTCGCCGGTGGTGACGTCCGGTTCGGCGAGCAGGGAGTCCAGCAGGGCGATGCAGTCCTCGACCCGGCCGAGGTCGAGACTGAGCCGGGCCGCGCTGCTGTACGTGCAGAAGGCGTCGAACCGTACGCCGTGGCGCAGGTCCAGCTCCGCCGAGCGGGTCAGATGGCGCAGTGCCTCGTCGGGGCGGCCCAGGTGCAGGCAGGCCCCGGCCATGTCGTTGTGGAGGCGGGCGGCTCCGCTGGTGTCGGCGGGCCGGCCGGCGGCCAGCCGCAGGCCCTCGGTGAGATCCGCGTACGCGGCCTGCGGGTCCTGGAGTCCGAGGTGGAGCCTGCCGCGCAGGCCGAGGGTGCGGGGCAGGTGCCAGGCGGGGCCGTGCGTCCTGAGCCGGTCGAGGACGTCGTCGGTCCCGGCGAGCGCGGCGGGCAGATCGCCGGACAGGGCGAAGGTGGTGGCGCGCAGCAGCAGGGCCCCGGAGATCTGCGTGGCGATGTCGTGCCGGGTGGCGAAGGTGTGCAGCAGGTCCGTCTCGGCGAGGACCGGCGCGATGTGCTCCTCGTCCCCCGAGGTCTGCAGGCGCAGGCCGAGGGCGGTGGCCCGCAGCCTCAGCAGGCGGGCCTCCAGGTACGGGGGGAGGCCGGGCGTCCGCTCGTGCAGCGCGGTCACGGCGGCGTGGGCGGCGGTCAGCGCGGCGGCCTTCGCCTCCTCGCCGTCGTCGTCCGGATCGGGGATCTGCCCGGTGGCGAGCAGGGCGCAGCCGCGGGCGACCGCCGCGTACGCCGGCTGCCCGGCGTCGTCGTACAGGCCCGCAGCCTCCTCGTAGAGGGCGGCGGCTTCGGCGTGGTCGTTCTTCTCGCCGGCCTGGGCCGCCTCGTCGTCCAGCAGGTCGGCGCGCAACCGGACGAGCGGGCCCACGGCGGGGTCGTCGGGGTGGGTGTAGTCGCGGGCGGCGACAAGGGTGCGCAGTCGTGCCCAGCAGGCCCGTGAGTCCGGGTCCCCCTGTTCGTCCAGGGTGCGTGCCCGCACGATGAGTTCGGGCAGCGGCTCGTCGGTGGCGGGCGTGACGGCGGGGGCGGCGGCCGGGGTGACGTCGTCGAGGCCGCGGGTGCGCAGGGTCAGTTCGAGTGCGTCGGTGAGCGGTTCACGGTCGAGGCGGGCGCCGCGGCGGCCGGCGTGGGCGGTGGTGCCGTTGCGGGTGTCGAAGCGGGCGGCGAGGTCGTCGGCGCGCTCGCGTACCTCGGCGCGCAGGCCGGTGACCGTCCAGGTGCGGCCGGCGAACCCGGCGGCGGGCAGTTCGCCGTGGCCGAGGAGTTCGACGCGCTGGAGGAGGACCTCCGCGCCGGTGAGGAAGTCGAGCTGCTCGCGCGGCGAGTCCACCTCGTCGAACAGACTCCGGTTCTCGGCGAGGAGTTCGAGTCCGCGTGCCTCGTTGCCGGTCAGCGCGCAGAACTCCAGGTGCCGGCCGATCTCCCCGGCCATCGAGGGGTTGCGGCGGCAGCCTCGGTAGCCGGCGAGGTGCAGTTCGCGTGCCCGGTCGATGCGTCCGGTCCGCAGCAGGGGCAGCAGGGCGTGGGAAATGGAGCGGGCCGGTTCCTCCTGGCAGCTCTCCTTGCCCTGCAGGACGGGATCCCAGGCGCGCAGCGCCCCCTCGTCGTCGCCGGCCGTCAGGTGGTACAGGGCGCGCTCGCAGATCTCGCAGGCCTCGCAGTCACTGAGCCGGGTGCGGGTGCGGCCGGCCCACAGCTCGTAGGCGAGGGCGGTGTCCTCGCCGATGTGGGAGGCGAGCTGGTACGCCTGTCCGTAGTACGGCTGGAGGCCGTAGCCGGCCTTCTCGTAGCGGTCGCGCATCTCCGTCTGCCACTGGCGCAGGCTGGCGAGCGGTATCTCGGGCAGCGCGCGCAGCGCGTTGGCCACCCACTTGAAGCGCCAGAAGAGCGTGTGGCGCAGGCGCTCGTCGAAGAGGTCGGGCTGCTCGTCGAAGAGGGTGAGCAGCCGGGCGAAGACGACGGGCGACTTACGGGGTTCGGAGCCGTAGGTGTACGCCTCCTGGAGTTCGAGGAGCGCGCGGATCAGTGGGACGGGCTCCTCGAACTGTTCGGCGGCCTCGGCGAGTTCCTCCGCAGTGACGGTGCGCGCACGGCCGTAGGGGCGCTCGTGGTTCTCCTGGAGCGCCTGGTACAGCTCGTGGGTGCTCCGGGGAAGGGGTGTGGTCGGCATCGTCAGCTGTCCTTGCGGAGGGCGTGGGCGAGGAGGTCGAGGAAGGAGCGGTTGATGAGGCTCGACTCGGCGGGTCTGAGCGGTCGCCGGGACAGCAGCGCGGCCTGCCCGTAGAGGGCCTCGGCGCTGGTACGGGCGAGTTCGGGCTCGTCGATGGCGACGGCGGTGCGGACCAGCGGGTTGAGCTGGTTGAGGATGAGCTGGGCCCGCGGGGCCTCCTGGTGCAGGGCGCCGAGGATGTCGCCCCACAGGCCGCCCTCCTGCTCGCGGGCGAGCCGGGAGCGGGTGCGCTCGTGCCGGGCCTCGCGGCTGTCGACGAGGAGGGCGGGGGCGGAGGCGGGCTGGAAGGTGCGCAGCGCGACGTCGCAGTCGAAGACGGCGAGGGCGTCGCGGGCCTGGGCGAGATAGGCCGCGGCGGCCAGTTCCGTCTCCCGGTCGACGGGGTCGAGGTGGGCGGTGAGGGTGGCCGGGTCGAGGTCGGCGACGCTTGCCTCGGGCCTGATCTCGGGTAGCCGGTGGACCAGTTCACGGTCGTAGGTGTAGCCGCCGTTGACGACGCCCAGTCCGGCGGCCGAGGCGATCGCCGCGACCTGCCGGAACTCCTCGACGCTCGAGGTGACGAGCACGGTGCGGTGGGTGCGCGCGAACTCGTCGAGGGTGGTGTGCCCGTCGGTGGTCTCGAACGGCAGCCAGGGCAGCAGCATGCGCAGGATCTCGTCGTCGTGCACGGCGAGGGACTTGACGGCCAGGTGGTGGGCCTGGAGGAAGCGGTGCAGGAGGCCGGGGTCGCTGGCGGCGGCACGGGCGATCCAGGCGCGCAGCCGCTCGGCGAGGGCGTCCCGCACGGCGGCGAGGGTGTCGTCCTCGTACAGGGCCTCTCGGGACGCGGTCGGGCGCAGGCTCTCGGCGTCGACGACACAGCGGACGAAGAACGCCCATTCGGGAAGGATCTCCTCGGCCTGCTCGGACAGCAGCATGCCCTTGACGTGCACGCGGTGGCCGTGACGGCGTCCGGCGGGCACCGTCTCGGGCAGCACGCAGGCGATGCCCTTCAGGCCGACGGCCGGCAGGTCCAGCTCGATGGTGTCGAGCGGTTCGAAGCCGAAGACCTCCTTGCCGTACGCGGCCAGCGCGCGGGAGCGGGCTCCGGGCGTCGGATGTGTGCGGGCCCAGGGGGCGGGTTCGGGGTTGACGGAGGCGGCGCCCGTGCCGTCGTCGAAGGTCACCGGGTGGCGCAGCAGGGAGCCGAAGTGCCGGGCCAGTGAATGCACTTGGCCCGGGCGGGTCCACTCGCCCGCGTCGCTGCGGGGGGTGAGGGTGACGGTGGTGCCCGGGCGGGGCCGGGCGGTGGCGGGCAGGACGCGGACGGTGTAGCTGCCGTCGCCGCGTCCCCGCCACTCCACGGCGGGCGCGTCGGGGGTGCGGGCGGAGCGGCTGAGGACGTGGATCTCGTCGGCGACCAGGAAGCAGGACAGCAGTCCGATACCGAACTGGCCGATGAAGTCGGCACGTTGCTCGGCGATCTTCTCTGCGCGCTTGCTGCTGCGGCCGATCGTGGCGAGGAAGGTGTGGACGTCGGCCTCGGTGAGTCCGACGCCGTCGTCCTCGACACGTACCTGCGCGCCGTCGGCGTACAGGCGGATGCCGAACGAGCCGGCGGGGGCGTCCGGTTCGAGGGTGTGCCGGGCGGTCAGCGCGTCCACGGCGTTCTGCAGGAGCTCGCGCAGATACACGCGGGGGCTGGAGTAGAGGTGGTGGGACAGGAGGTCGACGAGACCGCGCAGGTCCACCTGGAAGGTGCGGTCGGTGCGGGCCGGGGTCGGGGGCGTTTCGGGCAGATTCATCGGACAGTCCGGGGTGGGAGGGGCGACGGGCGGGGCGGGCAGGGTGCGGTCAGGCGCGGCGCTGGTGACGGGCGAACTGCTTCTCGGGTTCGGCGAAGAAGGTCCAGGGCCACTCGGTGAAGGCGCCGTCGAGGGTGCGGAAGACGCGCCGGACCGTGTGGCTCTCACCGGCCAGGGACAGTGCCATGGCGAACATGTTGAAGTCCTGCTGCCAGCCCGGACGCCAGAGGTAGGCGGGATGGAGGATGCTGTGGTCCGCCGCTTCCCGCAGTCGCGCCCGGATCTCGTCGGTCTCGAGGTGGTCTCCGCGGTCGGACTCGACCCATTCCTCGATGTACGCCATCGGGAGCACGCAGCCGAGGCGGTGGCCCTGCGGGGCGCGGGAGAAGGCGTCCTGTGCGAAGGCCAGGGCCTGTCCCGGCTCGCCGCCCCAGCGGGGCTGCAGCTGCGTCATCCAGGCGAGGTGGGCGTCCAGGTTCAACGGGTCGCGGCGCAGCGCGGCGTCGCGCCGGGTCCGGTTGACGTCACCGCCGAGCGACATGCCGCGGCCGGAGGTGAGGAGTTCGCTCCACGGCGTGACCCATTCCGGCCGCAGTTCGGCGGCCTGGAAGAGCTGTTCCTCGGCGGTCTCGAGCCGTTCGTGGAACACGCGCCACTGTTCCTGGGTGACCTGTGCGGCGCGTGCGCTGGTGCGGGCCTCCCAGCCCCAGCGGATGTGACGGGCCCCGGATATCAGCAGGGCCGCCGCCCGGTGTTCCCCGTCCTCCTCGACGGCCCGGCCGATCCGGTCCTGTACGCCGTCCAGGCCGGCGAGTTCGCCGAGGACCTGGTGGTCGTGGCCGAGGTCGAAGGGGGCCAGCGCCTTCTCGACCGCCGGCCAGTCGGCCGCGTCGGCGGCCTCCACCAGCGCGAGCACCCGGGTGTCGCCGAGTGCGCGCAGCCGGTACATCCCGTTCTTCTTGCGTGGCGCGGGAAGGACGTGCGGATCCTCCGTCGTTCTCTCCGTGTCCCTGCCGAACAGTCTGCCGAGCATGCCGCACCCTCCCCTGGGCCCGCGTGATCACCGCGTGCAGCATAAGGGACCCCCCTGACACCGCTTCCACAGGGTTTTTTCACCGGTGCTTCACCGATGGCCGTCCGTGCGCCGCGCTCCTCACCGGTGCGCGGCGGGTGGACGGATCAGTCGGTCCCGTCGCGCAGTTGGGCCAGGCCCGCCGCCGTCAGCGGCCGGGGTTCCTCGTCGGGGTCCACCAGGACGACGGTGCACTGTGCCGCGTGGGTGAGGGCGCTGGTGAAGCCGCCGTCGGCGAACTGGGCGAGGGGGCCGCGCGGGGAGCGCCCGATGGCGACGGTCCGGGCGCCGGCGAAGGCCGCGTGCCGGGCGAGGGCGCGGCCCGCGGCGGCGTGGTCGCCGACGCTGGTGAGGATCTGGCCGGTGGCGGTGACTCCCGCGGCGGTGACCCGGCCGAGGTGGGCGGTGACGGCGGCGCGGGCCTGCTCGTCGCTCTCGGTGTCGACGGCCTGCTCCTCCACCACGGCCGTCCGCTGGACGTGGACGATCTCCAGGGGGCTGTCGGTGTCGCGGGCGAGTCGAGCCGCCGCGTCGACGATGCCTGCGGCCCTCTCGTGCGACCCGACGGCGACGATCACCCGGGGTGTGCCGGAGGCGGCGGGGGCACCGACGGCGGTGAGGGCGGGGGCGAGGGGCTCCGGGTCGGCGGGCCGTGTCTCGGCCTCGCGCAGCATCCGGTGACCGGTGGCGAGGACCGGGATGGCGAGGAGGAAGGAGGCCGCGCCGACGTAGAAGGGCAGCGACAGACCGGCGGCGTCGGCGAGCTTGCCGGCGGCGTACGGGGCGATGCCGCCGCCGATGAAGCGCAGGAAGCCGTAGGCGGAGGAGGCCACGGGGCGTTCGACCGGGGCGACGAGCATGACGGCCTGGGTGGTGAGCGTGTTGTTGATGCCGATGCAGGCGCCGCTGACGATGACGGCGACGATCACCACGGTGGGCGTGTCCACGCCCATGGCGATCACGGTCATGATCACGGCCAGGGCGGCGAGGTTGGCGTACAGCGTCGGAGCGGTGCCGAAGCGGGCCTGCAGCCGCGGTGCGCCGAAGACGCTGAAGAGGGCCACGAGGAGGCCCCAGCCGGTGAAGACCAGGCCGAGCGCGGTGGCGTCCAGTTCCATTGGGTAGGGCGCGTAGCCCAGCATGGTGAAGAAGCCCCAGTTGTACATCAGTGCCACGATGCCCATGGTCAGCAGGGAACGGTGGCGCAGTGCCTTGAGCGGGGCGATGGGCGAGGTGCGGTGCTCGGGTTTCGGTGTGGCGGGGACCAGGAGGACGGTCGCGGTCAGCGCGACGGCCATGAGCACGGCGACGCCGAAGAAGGGGCCGCGCCAGCTGAGGTCGCCGAGGAAGCCGCCGAGCAGGGGGCCCACGGCGATACCCAGGCCCAGCGCGGTCTCGTACAGGATGATGGCGCCGGCGAATCCGCCGCTGGCGGAGGCGACGATGACGGCGAGGGAGGTCGCGATGAACATCGCGTTGCCCAGTCCCCAGCCGGCCCGGAAGCCGACGATGCCGTTGATGGAGCCGGTGGCGCCGGCCAGGGCGGCGAAGACGACGATGACGGCCAGGCCGATGACGAGGGTGCGCTTGGCGCCGATGCGGCTGGATATCCAGCCGACGAAGATCATGGCGACGGCGGTCACGATGAGGTAGCTGCTGAACAGCAGGGACACCTGACTGGGTGTCGCATCGAGGTTCTCGGCCAGGGCGGGCAGGATCGGGTCGACCAGCCCGATGCCCATGAACGAGATCACACAGGCGAACGCCACGGCCCAGACGGCCCTCGGCTGCCGGAACGGGCCGGCCGCCTTGTCGTGCGGTGCTGTCATCACCGCTCCTTCCATGTCGTACCCGGGGGACCGGGCTCGGTGGGGGGGGCGGGCTCAGGACCGCGTCATGCGCCGATGGATCGCGCGCGCCAGCGCGGGGAGCGCTACCCGCACCGCGTCCCGCTCGGTTTCCGGCAGTTCGTCGATGAGGTGCTGCAGGGCTTGGGCGCGTTCGGCCCGGCGCTGCCGGAACACCTCCAGGCCGGCATCCGTGGCTTCGACCAGTACGGCCCGGCCGTCGGAGCCGTCGGCCACGCGCCGCACCAGTCCGGACCGTTCCAGGCGGGTGACGAGCTGGGTCATGCCCGGCTGCGAGACCTTCTCCGCACGGGCCAGTCCGGTGAGGCGCTGAGGGCCTTCGCGGCCCAGCCGGCTGAGCAGCGACGAGGCGGCGGTGCTCAGCCCACCGGCCGTCGTACCGCGACGCACGTAGCGGACCATCTGCTCCACCGCGAGCGTCAACTCCTCGGTGGAGACGTCCGGAGTGTCGGGATCCCGCTTGTCCATAAGCACATTATGCATATACGTGTAACATGCATCAACCTCGGTCGCGAGGGTTCACCGCGGCTGGGGTACGGGCGCGACGTCGCTCGCCGTGACGCCGGGGGCGTCGGTCGGGACCCGCGGGGTGGTGAGGTCCTCTGCGGGCTCCGGTGACACGGGCCGCGTGGGCGTGGGCGTGGGGGTCGCGCTGGTCGCGGGCACCGGCGGGGCGAGCGGGACCGTCGGGGACACCGGCTCGTCGGGGGCCGACGACAGCAGGGGCAGTCCGACCAGGAGGGCGACGGCACAGGTCAGTCCGGCCCCGGCAGCGGCGCGGAGCAGCCGTCGGCGCAGCGCTCCGCGGCGGATCTCCTCGTACCGGCCGGGGGGCGGGCCGAGGTAGTCGGAGCCGGGGCGGAGGATGACGGCGAGCGGGTCGTCGGGCTCGAACTCCGGTCCCTCGTCAGCGTGTGTGATCAAGGCTCCTCCTCAGATGGGCGCGGAGCAGTTCCCGGGCCGCGTGGAGATCGGCCTTGACGGTTCCCTCCTTGCGTCCGGTCACCGCCGCCACTTCCCTGACCGGCATGTCGGCGTAATAGTGCAGCAGGATCGGGACGCGCAGCCGTTCCGGCAGCGACTGCACGAGCAGGCGTACGGACGGGTCGGACTGTTCGGTGTGCGGGCGGACCGCCGTCTCGGTGGTGACACGGTGGACGGCCTTGCGTTCGCGTTCGAGTCTGCGCCAGTGATCCCGGACGATGTTGGCCGCGGTGACATAGAGGAAGCCGCGCGGCTCGGCCACGGACGTCCAGCGGGCCCACAGCCGGGTGAACGCCTCCGAGGCGATCTCGTGGGCTGTCTCGTCGTCGTCGACGAGCCGGCGGCACCAGCCGGCGAGGCGCGGGTAGAGGGCGGCGAAGAGTTCGGACGCTGCCTGCTCGCGGGACCGTTTCAACGTTCTCCAGGGGTCATGTCGTGGAACCGCTCACGGACCGGATCCCGGGCCGGGAGGACACACGGCCCGCCCGCCCGGGATCCGGCCGCGGATCAAGGGCTCGCGGAGGTCAGCGCCGCGAACACGATCACGTTGTCGCGGTACTCGTCGCCGCTGCGGGGGCCACCGCAGGTGATGAGCCGCAGCTCCGGACGGTCCACGGCACCGTAGACCGCGTCGGTCGGGAAGTCCGCCTTGGCGACCGTCCGGACCTCCTCGACGGCGAACACCGCCGCCGTGCCGTTCTCCAGGCGTGCCGTGATCGTGTCCCCCCGGCGCAGACGGGCGAGACGACGGAAGACACCGTCCCCGTGGGCGCCGACGGTGACATGACCGAGGATCACCGACGGACCGGTCTGGCCGGGCGTCGGCGAGTGGCGGTACCAGCCCGCCCGGTCGTCCGCCGCGATCGGCGGCACCTCGACCGTACGGTCCGGGGCCAGACCCAGCCGTATCACCGGGGTGTCGACCCCGATGGCCGGTATCGCCAGTCCGACCGGGACCGAACGCCCCAGCGCACGCGCCGGCTTCGCGGAGGACCGCGCGGACGGCGTCGTGCCGGTGGGGTGTCCGGCCGTGGACCGGGGGGTCCCCCGACCGCCGCCGCAGCCGGTGAGCAGCGCGGCCGTGGCCGCGGCGGCGAAGGCACGCCTGGAGAGCGGCGTCATGCCGTGGTCGCCCGCCGGCGCCGTACGACGAACACGGCGCCGCCGGCGGCGAGCACCGCGGCGGCACCCCCGCCGATCAGCGTGCCGTGGGCTGTGGACTCCGGGGCCGCGACGCCGGTGTCGGGGGCGCCACTCGGTACGACGGTGACCTCGCCGGGGGCCTCCGACCGGTCCGACGAGTCGGTCGCGGCCGGAACCGGGCTCGGTTCGGTGGCGTCGACCGGGGCCGGTGCCGCCTCGCTGGGGACCACGGTGGCCTCGGTGACGGGCGACGGCCCGTCGGCGAAGGCGGGCACGGCGCTCGCCAGCACGGCGGTGCAGGCGAGTGCCGCGGCACCAAGGACAGTTCGGCGCATGGATCGCTCTCTTTCGTCGGTCCGCCCGCCCGGTGACCGGGCGGGTTGGTCATGGATCGTGCGAAGAGACGAGACAGCGCGGAGCCGGGTTGTAAAGAGCGGGCAAAGTCGGCGGCGTCCGCCGGCCGGCCGGCTCAGATGTTCTCGACGACCACGGTGACGGGGGTGCCGGTCTCGATGGTGCGGCTGACCGTGCAGAGGCGGTCGTGGGACGTCGTCACCGCGCGGGGCAGGATCGCGCGAGCGCGGTCCGCGCCCTCTCCGTCGGGGAAGGTGACGCGGAAGGTGACCTCGAGGCCGGTCATGCGGTTGCCGAGTTCGTCGCTGATCTTGTCGCCGCTCACCGAGACCGAGAACGCGTCGGGTTCGGCGTGGCGGCTGGTGGCGACGTCGACGTCCGCGGCCGTGCAGCCGCCGATGGCGGCCAGCAGCAGTTCCACCGGGGTGAATTCGGTGTCGCGGCCGTCGTCGGAGGCGGTACCGAACCCGATCGTGCCGCCGCGGACGTTGGTGGCGACGTAATGGCCGGTGGCGGTGCGCTCGACGACCACGGAACGCTGGGAGTCTTCGCTCATGCGTCGACAGTAACCCCACGGCCTCAGACGAGTTCCAGGCCGCCGTCGACCGTGATCACCTGACCGGTCGCGTGGCGCCCGGCCGGTTCGGCCATCCGGAGGATCCAGTGGGCCATCTCGTCGGCGCCCGCGATGCGGTGCGTGGGGATGCGGTCGCGCTCGTAGGCGTACATGTCGTCGGCGGCCTCGGGACTGAGGCCGGCGTGCAGCATGACGTCGGTGCGGGTGGGGCCGGGGGCTACGGCGTTGACCCGGACGCCCTCGCCCGCGAGTTCCAGGGCCCAGCTGCGGGTCAGCTGCTCGACGGCCGCCTTGGTCGCCGCGTAGTGGGCGCCGCCTGCCATGGGGCGGTGGCCGTAGGTGCTGGAGACGTTGACGATGGTCCCGGAGGTCCTGCGCAGGTGCGGCAGGGCCTCGTGGGCGAGCAGGCTCGGTGCGACGACGTTGAGCGCCAGCAGGTCGAGGATCGTTTGTTCGTCCGTCTCCGCCAGCGGCATCACCGCCGTGGCACCGGCGTTGTTGACCAGGTGGTCGAGGCGGCCCCCTCGCCGTACGGCCTCGGCGACGACCAGGGCGGGAGCTCCGCCGGCGCGGATGTCGAGGGGCAGGACGTCGATGTGCTCGTGTGCCGCCGCCGTCTCCTTCAGGGGCTCCTCCCGGCGGCCCACCCCGAGCACCCGCGCGCCGGCTTCGGCGAACGCGATGGCGGTGGCCCGGCCGATGCCGGTCCCGGCACCGGTGACGATCACGACCTGCCCGGAGAAGGTGCGGTCGGCTGAGTCGGTGGTCATGGGATCCCTTTCGTTCGATGTTCGTTGCACATAGAACATTAGGGAACCGTTGCCAACATCGTCAAACTGGGCACAACATTGTCAGACAGTGGGCAGCGGTGACGGCGTCTCCGCTCTTACCGAACGGGCGAGTAACATGACGGGCATGCCCGACCACACGTCCCCCGCCGACACCGAGATCACCCTGCCGCGTCTGCTGGGAGCCCTCAGCGATCCGACACGACTGGGCATCGTGCGCGTACTGTCCGACGGTGCCGAGCGCGGGTGGGGTCAGCTCTGCGCCCCGGTGGCCAAGTCCACGCTCAGCCATCATCTGAAGACGCTGCGCGAGGCGGGTGTCACCCGGACCCGCCAGGAGGGCACACGGTGTTATGTGACGTTGCGGCGTGAGGTGCTCGACGCGCGGTTCCCCGGCCTGCTGCCGGCGCTGCTGTCCGCGGCCGTGGCCGACCATGTGGGCGAGCACGTCACCGAACGCGAAGCGACGTGACTTGGGGGGTCCGGCGGCCACGGCCGCCGGACCCCCCAAGTCCCCCGTGGAGTACGGGTCAGTGCTGCTCTGCCGTCACGCCGTCGGCGTAGATCAGCGCGGTCTTGTGGCCGTACTGGATGGTGTACATCCTCTTGGCGCCGAAGACGACCTTGCCGCTGGAGGGGAAGAAGTCGTCCGTCGGGGCCGGAGCCGCCGTGGACACATAGGCCTGCCCGGCGGGCACGGTGTACATACTCAGCGGTGCCTGCGTCGACGGTGACAGGCCGTCGGGATACTCGGCGGCGTCCGGGTAGTCGGTGCCGTATACCTTCAGCGCCCCGGTGCCGGCCGGCTCGACGATCGTGACGTCGCGCGCCGGAACGGTGTTGCGGCCGTGCGGGTTGTGGAACCACACCTTGCTGCCGCTGTACCAGATCGCGGTCCAGGCGCCCCGCTTGCCCGCGACGACGAACTGCTGGCCGGCCTGGGCCGCGGCGCCCCAGTCGCTGATCCGGTCGGTGCCGGGGCCGTCGGGGTGGATCGTCTGCTCACCGAAGAGCGGCGCGTCGGCACGCGGCTCGGTCCGCAGCCGGACGAAGTTCGCCGCCTGACGCACGTCCGCGCACTCCTCGGTGGCGCCGCTGCCGTCGTCCTGCGGACACACCTCCACGGTCTGCCTGTTGCGGTCGAAGCCCGGAGCGATGGTCACGGCGGAGCCGACCGGGCCGACGCCGTGCCGTCCCTTCAACGGCGCGCCCACCATGGCCATGAAGCGCTCCCAGTTCCACGACGGGCCCGGGTCCCAGTGCTGGTCGTGGATGAACCGGTCGGCCGGGGCCAGGACGTTGTCGTGTCCGATGATGTGCTGCCGGTCGAGCGGGATGTCGAACCGCTCGGCCAGGTACTTCACCAGTTCCGCGGTGGCGTGGTACTGCGACTCGGTGTACCAGGTCGCGCCGTGCGCGGCGTAGCCCTCGTTCTCGATGCCGACCGAGTGCAGGTTGGTGGAGTAGTTGCCCGCGTGGAAGCCCAGGTTCTTCGTGGGCACCATCTGGGTCACCGCGCCGTCCGAGGAGCGCACCACATAGTGGGCGGCGGTGCTGCTCGCCGGGTCCTGGAACGTGGCGATGGCGGACTCGTAGGGCGACTCGGTGTCGTGGATGATGATCTGGTCGATCCGGATGCCGTTGGCCGGCCGGTCCGAGGCCTGGCCGTTGCTCGCGGCGGCCGGGACGAACGCGCAGTCCAGCGTGGGCGGGCACTCGGTGTCCGTGTCGGGCGCGGAGGGCAGGCCGAGCTTGTTCACCTGCGTGGTGGCCGGGGCGATCCCGCTGTCGGCGGCGAGCTTCACGTGCTGGCCGTCGGACGTCGTGCGGGCGGCGCCCTTCCTCATGGTGGCGAAGACGCGGTCGGCGAACGCGGTCGCGCCCTGGCGCACCGTGGAATGGCTGTAGCGGGCGACCGCCCCGTACCAGTCGTCCGGATCGTCGGACGTCGTCCCGTGCAGCTCCTTCTGGTACGACGCCAGCAGGGCCGCGCCGCCGCGGATGTTCGCGCCGGGGTCTTCACGGAGTTCACCGGCCGGCAGACCGGTGAGTTCGGCCGCGGTCCGCAGTGTGTGCCGGGCCTCGCCCCCGGCCAGCTTGCCGGCCTCCGGGCGGCCCGCCATGCCGGCGGCGCCGCCCGCGATCATCTCCGGTGTGACGTCGGTGAGATGCATGGGTCCGAATCCGCCGGACGCACTGTGCCCGCCTCGGTGGGTGTCCCATGCGGACTGCTGGTAGGCCACCGCCAGCAGCACCTGCCGGGGCACCTTGTACTCCTCGGCGGCGGCCGCGAAGTCCTGCTGGAGCGCGGCGTCGGCGGCGGGGGCCTCCCCCGACGCCTGCGCGACCACCGGGACGGTGACGGCGCCCGCCACCGCTATGGCCACCGCGCCGAGTACGAGGGGCCGTCGCCGGAGGGCGTGCTTCCGGCGGGATGTCGTGTCTTTTCTCATGAGGTTTCCGATTCCGGGCAGGCGGAACACACTGTTCGCCGGCGGTGTGGACGACACGAGAGCGAGGGGATCGTCGGGACGCGGGACCTCGCGGCACGCGTGACCGTGCCGGGCCGCCCTGAGATCCGGTCAACACCTGTGTGTGCCGCCCCTGTAGTAGATGCCCGACGAACCTAGCAGAGGTCCTGCGGGCGCATGCGCCGTGACACCCGCCGGACATCCGGCGGGGCACCTTCTGCACACACTCTCCATAACAACGTTGGTGAAAGGCAGTGCCGCATGGGCGTGCCGGGTCAACCTCCCAGGAGCCTGCCGAAGGTCTCGCCGGCGACGGTACGCAGCAGTTCGTCCTCGACCGCGCGCAGGCCGCCGGACCCCCGGGCCCCCGAGGACATCCCGTACGGCCGTCCCTCGGCACGCCACGTCAGCTGGGCTCCGGGCGTCGCCACCAGGCATTCCATGCGGAGGTCCCCGGCGATCCACAGCATGCCCCGGCCGTCGCGCATGCTCAGCCAGATCTGCTCGGGCACGGTGGACTCCAGCTCCCGGACCACTCTGCCGTCCGGCGCCAGCAGCAGGATCAGGCGCTTTCCGTCGGCCGTCCGCTCCAGCTGACACGGCCACGCCTGGAAGGGATGCGCGGCGGCGATGCGCAGTTGAGCCGCGTCATTGGCGTACATCAGCCAGCCGCCGAGCCCGAAGAAGCTCCCGAACACGAGCCCGGCGGCGGCGACCACGATGGCCGCGTTCGTGCCGAAGGGCCAGGCGGAGGCCGCGACCAGACACACCATCGTGACCAGCAGGGCCAACAGCCCCGTGCCGAACAGCGCCATCCGCAGACAGGTCTTCCGCGAGCGGCGCAGTCTCGCCCCCACCCAGGCCGCGGCCGGTCGCCGCGACACCTGATACCCGTACTCGTCGGCCAGCATCAGCCTTCGCCCCCCGTGGCTCGGTCACGCCATCTTCGCCGTCCGGGAGCCTCGGTGGAAGGGGCAAGTACAGTCCTCCCTCGGTTCGTTGAACCGGCGGGGCTGTACGCGCGTAAGAAGGGAACGGACGGTCCCCCGCTCGCGCGGGGCCCGGGCCGCCGTATCGCACCGGACGAACCGAGGAGTACGCGACGATGAGCACCACTCGCCTGAACGACCGGCTGACCGGCGGCCAACCGCTCGTTCTGGGGCTGTTCCGCATCGTCCTGGGCCTGCTGTTCACCAGCGAGGGCGCCGCCACGGTCTTCGGTGTGCTGGACCGGGACGCCAGTCCCGCGGGTGACTGGCCGTTCTGGTACGCGGGCGTGATCGAGCTCGTCTGCGGTGCCCTCGTCCTCCTCGGCGTCACAACCCGCGGCGCGGCGTTCCTGAGCTCGGGGATCATGGCCTTCGCCTACTTCACCGAGCACCAGAAGGACGGCCTGTTCCCGCTGCAGAACGGCGGTCTGTCACCGGTGCTGTTCTGCTGGGGGTTCCTGCTCCTCGTCTTCTTCGGCCCCGGCTCCCTGTCCCTGTCGGGCCTGTTCTCCCGCGGCGGGACCACGCCGGCCACCGTCGGGGCCACGTCCGACCAGGCTTCGCCGGCCGGCCGGTAGACTCGCCTTCCGTGGCCGATACACAGTACGAAGACCTCTTGAGGCTGGTGCTCACCTCCGGAACGCCCAAGGCCGACCGGACGGGCACCGGCACCCGAAGCATTTTCGGGCACCAGCTGCGCTACGACCTCTCCCAGGGGTTTCCGCTGGTCACGACCAAGAAGGTGCACCTCAAGTCGATCGTCTACGAGCTGCTGTGGTTCCTGCGCGGCGACTCGAACGTCGGCTGGCTCCAGGAGCACGGCGTGACCATCTGGGACGAGTGGGCGGACGCCAAGGGTGACCTCGGCCCGGTCTACGGCGCCCAGTGGCGGTCCTGGCCCACCCCGGACGGCCGGCACATCGACCAGATCGGCGACGTGCTCGACACGCTGCGCCGCGACCCGGACTCCCGCCGGATGATCGTGTCCGCGTGGAACGTCTCCGAGCTGTCCAGGATGGCGCTCGCGCCCTGTCACGCCTTCTTCCAGTTCTACGTCGCCGACGGCAGGCTCTCCTGCCAGCTGTACCAGCGCAGCGCCGACCTCTTCCTCGGTGTCCCGTTCAACATCGCCAGCTACGCCCTGCTCACCCACATGGTCGCGCAGCAGACCGGTCTCGAGCCGGGCGACTTCATCTGGACGGGCGGCGACTGCCACATCTACGACAACCACGTCGAGCAGGTCACCGAGCAGCTGTCGCGCACCCCGTACGAGTTCCCCGCGCTGGAGCTGCGCCGGGCGTCGTCGCTCTTCGACTACGCGTACTGCGACGTGCGGATCGCCGGCTACCGGCACCACCCGGCCATCAAGGCGCCGGTGGCGGTGTGAACGTCGGGCTGATCTGGGCGCAGACCCAGGACGGTGTGATCGGCGCGGACGACGGCATCCCATGGCGGCTTCCCGAGGACATGGCGCACTTCAAGGCGGCCACGCTCGGACATCCGGTGGTGATGGGGCGCAGGACCTGGGATTCGCTGCCCGCGCGCTTCCGCCCGCTGCCCGGCAGGCGCAACATCGTGCTGACGCGTGATCCGGGCTGGTCCGCGGAGGGCGCGGAGCGCGCCGGTTCCGTCGCCCGGGCGATCGGGCTCGCGGCGGAGGCGTCCGCGACGACGGTGTGGGTGATCGGCGGCGGCGAGATCTACCGTGCCGCCCTGCCGTACGCCACGACGCTCTCGGTGACCGAGGTCGACGTGACGGTGGACGGCGACACCTACGCCCCCGCGCTGGACGCCGGGTGGCAGGTCGTCGAGGACGGGGGCTTGCGGGTCTCCGCGTCCGGGCCGGGTTACCGGATCCGCCGGTACGCACGGTGACCGCCGGCCGCCCGGAAGCGGTGCGGCGGTCTTCGGCTTCGCGTCGTCGGGCGGCCGGCACGGGTGTGCGGAATCCGGGCTGATCTCACGTATGCGGACCGTTCCAAGACCGTGCGCGATCCGGCGCAGCCGTCGGCCGGGATCAGTGGTGGCGGTGGGGGGCGGTTCAGGCCACGATGCCCACCGCCACGACCGCGCACACGGCCATGGCCACGGTGATCAGCGTCATGGCCGTGAGCGTGCCGCGCAGCCAGCGTCCGAACCGGACGCGGTGGTGTTCCTCGGCCGTGCTGATGCTGTCGGCGATGTGCTGGGTCACCATGCGGGCCACATGACGCTGTTCGTCGAGATACCAGCGCTCTATGTCGCCGCACTGCTCATGGGTCAGCCCGTCCGCACGTGAGGTGAACGCGGCGACCCGCCGCCGGGCGGCGCCGAGATGCGCCTCCCGGTAGAGATAGGCCTCGAGGTCGGCCAGACCGCGAGCTGCTTGCTTGTCCGGGTCCATGAAGTCCTCCGGGGTGACGGCGTACCGGTCCTCAGGCGGCGGCCCGCGCGGCCTCGTCGATCAGGCGCGCCACGTCGCCGGGGTGCGAGACACTCACCGCGTGGGAGGCGGTGACGCTCACGATCTTGGCCCGCGCGCGTTCGGCCATGAAGGTCTGCGTCTGCGGCGGGATGTTCCGGTCCTCGGTGGCCACGAGGACCCACGACGGGATGTCCCGCCACGCCGGGGCGGTGGCGCTCTCGGCCAGCGCGGCATCGGTCACGGGCCGCTGCGTCGCGGCCATGACCAGCGCGGTCCTCTCGGGGACGTCGGCGGCGAACTGCTGGTGGAACGTGCCCTGTTCGATGTAGAGGTCCGTGACCTGGCTGCCGTCCGACAGCGTGACCGGCACCGGGCGCAGCGCCTCCCCGAGGGTGCTGCCGGGGAACTTGGCCGCCAGAGTGAGGGCGCTCTCGCCCTCGTCGGGGATGAAGGCGGCGACGTAGACGAGGGCCTTGACGTTGGCGAGTCCCTTCGCCGCGTTGCTGATGACGGCGCCGCCGTAGGAGTGTCCGGCGAGGACGACCGGTCCGTCGACGGAGGCGACGAGCTGCCTGACGTACTCGGCGTCGGTGGCCAGTCCGCGCAGCGGGTTGCTCGCGGCCACGACCCGGTGGCCGTGCGACTGAAGGGCGTCGACGACGCCGTTCCAGCTGGAGGAGTCCGCGAAGGCGCCGTGGACGAGGACGATGGTGGGCTGCTGTGCACTCATGGGAGTGGCCTTTCCTGGTGTTGTCGGGTGGTGACGGGTATTGACCGGTGGTGACGGGTCGGTCAGCCGTTTCGCAGGGCTTTGCGCAGGACGTGGACGGCCTGCTCGATCGCCGTGGTCGAGGCCTGGGTGCCGCGGACCGGGTTCAGCATCATGAAGTCGTGCAGGGTGGCGTTGTAGCGGATGCTCGTGGTCGGCACTCCGGCCTCGAGGAGCTTGCGGGCGTAGGCCTCGCCCTCGTCGCGCAGTACGTCGTTCTCGTCGACGACGACGAACGCCGGCGGCAGACCCCTCAGGTCGTCCGGCGTCGCGCGCAGCGGGGACACGGTGATCCGGGCGCGCTCGGCGGGGTCGGTGGTGTAGGCGTCCCAGAACCACTCCATGGCCTTCGCCGTCAGGTGGGGGCCGTCGGCGAAGGTGCGGTAGCTCTCGGTGTCCTGGGCCGCGTCGGTGACGGGGTAGTACAGCGACTGGTGCAGGAAGGTCACGTCGCCGCGCTGCTTGGCCAGGTGGGTGAGGGCGGCGGCCATGTTGCCGCCGACGGAGTCACCCGCGACGACGAGCCGGGAGGCGTCGAGGTCCTCTTCGGCGCCGTGGGCGGTGATCCACCGCGCGGTGGCGTAGGCCTGCTCGAGCGCGACGGGGTACTTCGCCTCCGGGGAGCGGTCGTACTCGACGAAGACGAGGGCGGCCTTCGCACCGACGGCCAGTTCGCGCACCAGCCGGTCGTGGGTGCCGGCGCCGCCGAGGATCCAGCCGCCGCCGTGCACGTAGAGGATCACGGGCAGGACACCGGTGCTCCCGGCGGGCCTGACGACGCGCACCCGTACGTCGCCCGCCCCGGCGGGGACGGTGAGCCATTTCTCGTCCACGTCGGGCTTCTCGACGGGTTGCGCCTGCACGTCGTCGAGCAGCTTGCGGGCGCCTTCGACGCCGAGCTCGTACAGCGGCGGCGGCTCGGCGGCGGCGACGGCGAACGCGCGGGCGGCGGGTTCCAGAATGCTGTCACTCAATGTGGACTCCTTCAGCACGGTGGTTCCGAAAGGCTGTGCACTCACTGAGACCGGGCCGGGGCCCCGGCTGTGACACACCCGGCGAAAACCCCCACGTGACGTGGACCCGGCATTCGCCGTCGAACACGGCACAACCATTCGCGCGTGCCGCGGGTCACACCAGTCAGGAGCAACCGCTCCAAGAGTCGCAAGGGGGAAATATGAGACTCAGCCGTTCTGTCCTGGCCGCCTCCGCCCTGGCCGCCCTGTCGTTGGGGGCCACCACCGCCCTGGCGTCGCCGGCCTCGGCCGCACCCAACACCACACCGCAGAAGGTCTGCGGGAGCGCCTACAAGACCGTGAACTCGGCGGCCGTCGGCTCCCTCGGCACCGTCTACCTGACGTACAACGCCGCCAACGGGGAGAACTGCGTCGCGACCATCCGCACCAACCCCGGCACCAGGCTTGACATGTCCGCGTGGATCTATGTCACCGACACCGACGAGAACGCCCAGGACGCGGGCCGTTTCACGTCGTACGCGGGACCGGTCTACGTCTACGGCAAGGGCCACTGCGTGGACTGGGGCGGCAGCATCAACAACGTGTACGTCCAGGTGTACGGCTCCAACTGCGGGTCCTTGAAGGAGCACCGGGTCACCTTCACCCGCTGATCCCGTCCCCTGGCGGGGCCGTAGCGCCTCGCCAGGGCCGGCCGGGTCCCCTTCGCTCAGGTGCGGGTCTTCCATGTGTCCGGGCCGCCGCCTCGCCATTCCACCTGCTCGGAGCGGCGCAGCCAGTCGTCGTCGGCGTTGTCCAGGCCCGCGAGGCGCAGGAACTCCACGACGTCCAGTGGTCCGTACGCCATGCCCAGGAACCGCTCGCCCGCGCGGACGCGCCGGCCGCCGTCCTCGCCGGGCGGGTAGATCACGATCGACCGGTCGTTCGCCATGTCACCAGCGTGCTATGCGGGGCGTCCGCCCGCATGCCGAGCGGAAGCGGCCATGACGAGCCCGCCGGCGATCGCGCCGATCACGTACCAGAAGAGGTCGGGTGCGTTGAAGGTGGAACCGAGGATCAGGCGGGCCGCGGTGCTGTGCCGGGAGAGGTCCGCCGGGAGGCCGCTGAGTTGCAGGAACTCGACGCCCCAGCTGACGGCCAGCGCGACACCGGCGGCCTTGAGGGGCGTCGCCCTCGGTGCCGCCAGGACGACCAGGCTGAGGATCAGCAGGGTGTAGAGGGCGTCACCGCCGTATTTCGCCACCTCCCCCGTCGTCACGGCCCGCAGGCCCAGTCCCGCGCACACGGTCACGAGCGCGGCCACGGCCGCCGTGGCACGGGTCCGTGCCGCAGTGGTGTCCGAGCGGGGGCGGGGTGCCGAGGAGAGAGCCATGGCGTCATGATCCCGCAGCGGAAATCCGGAGGACACGCGGGTGCCGCCGCTGTCGGCATGCACGGCATGGCACGAGGTATCCGGTCGCGGAGGGTTCGATCCGTCCGCTGACGGCGGCGCGAACAGCCGGTCGTGGCGGGGCCGTTCGGCGCCGCGACGACCGGCCGGATCAGTCACCCGTCACTGGGTGTCGCCCTCCGGCAAGGGGTACGGGAAGCCGGCGGTGACGCCGATCCTGTCGTACTCCATACGGGACTTGTCGTAGCCGTCCTCCCAGTTGGCGTTCTCCACGGTGTTGCACTGGTAGCTCTGATACGACTGGTCGGTGGTCTTCCCGACCTCGATGTCCTCGAAGGCGAAGCCGCAGCCGCCGGCGTCCATGTGGATGCCGCGGGTGCCGCTGTCCGGCATCGACGCGTCGGGAATGACGTCGCCGATGACGACCTGGCGCACATGGTTGTCGACCGTGTGGGGTTCGACGTTGCTGACTCCGTAGGTGTAGAAGGCGCCCATGTCGCCGCTGTCCAGGCCGGCTTCGTCGATGCGCAGATACTCGAAGGTGTTGTCACGGGCGTAGTTGTCGTCGGGGGCGACCTCGGGGCGGACCTCGAGGCTGACGCCGTACCGGGCACTGTGCTTGATGTGGCTGTGACTGACCGTGTTGTGGCCGGTGTTCATCAGCTCGATGCCGGAGGCGTCACCGGGGACCAATTCTCCGTAGTGGGTGATGTAGTTGTTGGTCAGCAGATGGCCGTTGGAGGTGTTGCCCTCGCCCGGGTAGGGACCCTCGACCTTGATGCCGTCGCCGCCGATGTTCTCCAGCAGGCTGTCGCGGACGGTCAGTCCATCGTTGGCGAACAGGGCGTAGACGGCGTGGTAGCCGGTGTCCGACATGTGCAGCCGGGAGAGGGTGACGTCCTCGCTGTTGGTGACCGTGACGGCGCCGAAGCGGTTGCGGGGCATCTCGATCTGGCGGTCGTACTCCGGGTACTTGTGCCGGTCGCCCGAGTCGCCGTCGCTGATCCAGCCCGAGCGGTACCAGTCGACGAAGTCGCTGTACTGCAGGGCGAGTCCGTCGAGGGTGATGTCCTCGACGCGCCGGTCGGGGCCGGCGCCGGCCAGGTTGAACAGCGTCTTCACCGTGGGACGCAGCACGGTGACGTCGTCGATGTCACCCTTCGGCTTGTAGTACAGCTGCCCCTTCTTGAAGTCCATGTAGTACTCGCCGGCCTGGTCCAGGAAGTCCAAGGAGTTCTGCAGGAAGTAGCGTGAGCCGCCGCGGGAGTTGATGAGCGCGTAGCGGGTCCAGTGCTTGAGCGTCATCTGGTTCTTCGCCGCGTTCCAGTCCCGGATCGGGACGGTGTCGGTGAACCAGCTCCAGCTTCCGCCGGACCAGATCACCACCTGGGCGTTGTCGAGGTTCCAGTCTGCGTCCCACTCACCGGGGTTGGAGTAGAGCCATTGGTGGACGGCCTCCTTCTCCGGTTCGGAGAGTACGGAGGTCAGGTACGGGGACCAGGTGTCGTCGGAGCCTCGGTTGGGGTAGCGGGCGGTGGTGGCGCGCTTCCCGTCCTCGAAGAGGGTGTAGAAGGGCTGGTCGGTGCCGACGTCGGCGCGGTAGACGCCGTCCTTGTACTCGGTCCAGCCGGTGACGGGTTCGGCGCCGGTCACGCGGGCCTTGCCGGGGCCGTCGTAGGAGCGGTAGACGACCCGGTGCCCGCCGCTGCCGGAGTCGCGGTCGTCGAGGTCCACGGTGCGGCTCAGGGGGTAGTCGCCGGCACGCAGGTTGACGTGGATGTCGCAGCGCATCCGGCCGGGGCGGTTGAGGCCCTTGTCACGGATGTGGTCCCGGGCCTTCTCGACGGTCTTGAAGGGGCGGCTCCTGGTGCCCTTGGCCCTGTCGCTGCCGTCGGGTGCCACGAAGAGTTCGGTCGCCTTGCACTGGGCCGCGTCCGCCTTCGCGTCCGGGACGTCCAGCGCCGTCCCGCCGACCAGCAGGGCGCCGGCCGCGAGGAGCAGCGGAAGTCTTGTTCTTCTTCGTACGGGGATGAAGGGCATGGGGCCTCCTTGCCGCGGACGGGTGTGATGTCGGGTCGGGCGTCTTCACGTGGCCGGAATTCCGAAACCGGCCGGTCGTCGTTCGCGACGACCGGCGCACCGGCCCACGCGCCCGGAGAGCTCACGCTCGATCCCGACGCCGTCGCACGCAGACTAGTGGGTCACTGATCGAGCAACGATAGTTAATATGTTCGCCCCGATGGGCCGTCAATACGCGGACGTGAACGATAAATTACTGTCGGCGGGGCGGGGTTCCCGGGCCGTCCGAGTCAGAAGTCTCTCCATCCATGGAAGGGCGGCGGTATGACCGTTCCCGATCCGCCGGTGTTTCCCCGGCTCGGCGAGGAGGACCGGGCGGCCCTGGTCGCCCTCTCCCAGCGGCCTTTGGGGGCGCTCCGGACGCGCAGCCGTGTCGTACTGGCGTGTGCCGAGGGGCTGGACAACGCGGAGATCGCCCTGCAGCTGCGGCTCAGTCCCGCCACGGTCGCCAAATGGCGGGAGCGGTTCCTGAGCGGGGGCGTGGCGGGGCTGCGGGACGCCCCGCGTTCCGGACGGCCGCGGAGCACCGACCGGCGCCAGGCTGAGGCGCACATCGCGGGCGTACTCGAACAGGCCGGGGGCGGATCGCCGGTGCCGTCCACCCGCGCCCTGGCGGAGACGCTGGACCTGTCGCAGTCCACGGTCGCCCGGATCTGGCGGGAGCAGCAGGCGAGGCTGCCCGGGCCGCAGGCCCCGCGCCCGCCCCGGAACCGTCCGGAGGCCCAGCGGGAGAAGGGCGAACCTCCCCTGGCGCGTGTCCCGCGTCAGCTGCTCTCCGACCATGTCTACGCCCAGTTGCGCGGCTGGATCGTGAGCGGCCGGCTCGAACCGGGGCAGCGGCTCGTGGAGTCGGACATCGCCCGCCGCTTCGGCACCAGTCAGGCGCCGCCGCGCGAGGCCATCAAGCGGCTGGCGCACGAGGGGCTGGTCGTCTCCCAGCCGCACCGGGGCACCTACGTCGCGCGGATCTCCGAGCGGCAGGCGCAGGACGTGCGGGACATCCGGGTCATGTTCGAGGAGTACGCGGCCCGCCGGGTGACGGGCGCCTTGGACGCCGAGCACGACCGGCTGCTGGCCGACGACGTCGAGCGGCTGCGCGGGGCGGCGGCCCAGGGTGACATCGGGGCGTTCCGGGACGCCGACATGTCCTTCCACCGCCATGTCTGCGAGGCCACCGGCAACGCGGCGCTGATCAGGCTGTGGCGCATGATCGAGTCCAGTCTGTGGGAGCTGCACGTGCTGGGCGATCCGCGCTATGTGGGCGGCTGGACCGCGATGGCCGAACACCACGCCGAACTACTGGACGTCCTGCGCTCGGGCGACCCCGAGGCAGCGGGCCCGATGTTCGCCGACCACGCGGCGGGCGAGGTGCTCCGGTACCTGCCGGAGCCCGGTACACCGGCCGGCCCCTGAGACGGGCGCACGGCCGGACGTCACCGAGGAAGCCCTCCGCCCCGCCGCCCGACGGCGGCCCGGCCCGGCGGCCGGACCCTGCGCCGGCGGACGCGGTCACGCGTCACCGAGGCACCCTTCACACCCGCCGCCCCTGCCGCCGGACGGCGGCCCGGCGCACGGGCCGGACTCCGACCCGACCGCGCACGGTCCGTACGTCGGCGCCGAACCGGCCCGACGGCCGGACCCGGAGTCCCGCATCCGCGGTCACGCGTCGCCGGGAAGCTGTTCGCGCCCGCCGTCCATGCGCCGGACGACGGTGCCGATCAGTTCGACGACCGCGGCCACCCGGCCGGGGGTCGCCTGGGACTTGAGCAGGGACGAGCTCACGGCGAAGGGGCGGCCGTCCGTCGCCGTTTCGGGAACGGCGACCGCGACGCACACGATGCCCTCGGCTGTCTCCTGGTCGTCGACCGCGTAGCCGTTCGCGCGTGCCGTGCGCAGTTCGGTGAGCAGCGTGTCGAGGGTGGTGATCGACCAGGGCGTACGGGACTCGAACGGCACGCGGTCCGCGAGCAGTTCTCGCACCTCGTCGTCGGTGCGGCCGGCCAGCATCACCTTGCCCAGCGCCGTACAGGTCACCGGCAGTCTCGCGCCCGTCCTGCTGGTCGGCCGCATCAGCACCGTGCCCTCGTGCACGGCGAGATAGACCACGTCCGTGCCCTCCGTGGTGGCCAGTTGGAGGGTCTCCTCCCGGTCGCCGAGGCGGCCCACCTGCTCCCTGAAGGCCCGCACCGGGTCCAGTGCGTCGAGGTAGGCCTGGGACAGCCGCAGCAGTCCGGGGCCGAGCACGAATCCGCCGTCCACGGCTCTGACCAGCTCGAGGTCGTGGAGGGCGGCACAGATGTTGACGACGGAGGCGCGCGGGATACCCCCTGCGGCGGCGGCGAGCCGAGCGGGCGTCATCGTCCGGCCGCGGGCCTGTGCCAAGGCCTCGAGTATCGCCCCCGCTCTGAGAACGGCGGGCGCCGGTGCGGCGCTGGCCCATACCGATCCGTCCCGAGTACTCATGCCCTCCCCTTCGTCGTCAACCAGTTGACAGATCGGCAGCATATTGACAACTGGCCGGACTGTACACCGATACTGTCCGCGGATATCACCTTGCACGCACATTCGTTCGATATTTCGGTCTCCCGCACAGGAAGGCGCATCATGCGACTCGTACGACTCGGAGAGCCCGGCCGGGAACGCCCCGCCGTCATCGACGACCAGGGCGTCACCCGCGACCTGACCCCGCTCACGCACGACATCGACGGCGCGTTCCTCGCGGCGGACGGCATCGCGCGGACCCGGCGGGCACTGACGGAGGGCGGCCTCCCCGTACTGGACGCCGAAGGGCTGCGCGTCGGGCCGCCGGTGGCGAAGCCCGGTGTGGTCGTCTGCGTCGGCCAGAACTACGCCGCCCACGCCGCCGAGTCCGGCAGTGAGCCGCCCACCCGTCCGGTGATCTTCTTCAAGCCGCCGAACACGGTGGTCGGCGCGTACGACGAGGTGCGGATCCCGCGCGGCTCGGTGAAGACCGACTGGGAGGTCGAGCTCGCCGTCGTCATCGGCAAGCGGGCCCAGTACCTGGACTCCCCCGATCAGGCCCTCGAGCATGTCGCCGGCTACACCGTCTCGAACGACGTGTCCGAGCGCGACTTCCAGCTCGAGCATTCCGGCGGCCAGTGGTCGAAGGGTAAGTCCGCCGCGACCTTCAACCCGCTCGGCCCTCACCTGGTCCCGGCCGACGAGGTGCCCGACGTGCAGAACCTCCGGCTGCGGTCGTTCGTCAACGGCGAGCCGCGCCAGGACTCCGGCACCGCGGACATGATCTTCTCGGTGGCGCAGCTCGTGTACGACCTGAGCCAGTACCTCGTCCTGGACCCCGGCGACGTCGTCAACACGGGCACCCCCGAGGGCGTGGCGCTCTCCGGACGCTTCCCGTACCTGAAGGCCGGCGACGTCATGGAGATCGACATCGAGGGCCTGGGACGCCAGCGCCAGACACTCGCCGCGGACTGAGGCGGCGAGGCCTGAGAGGCCTCGCGAATCCCGGATCGCGCCCCCTCAAGTCATCACTTGTATGATACGTTACGACTGCGTTGAGGGGGCGTGACAAGTCCCGCCCCGACAGCCGCCGCACCACGCGGTTCCCCGTCACCACGCATGCACCGGCACGCTCCCCGCCACTGCCGCATGCACGGGACACGAACGAGGACACAGAGGGGGAGCAGATGAAGATCACCGGTTACCGGAGCCTTGGGACGGTGCACCAGTGGGGCCGCCCCGTGGGAGACGCCAACGGTGTGGTCACCGGCGGTGTCACCGAGGTTCCGGTGCTGCTGGTCGAGACCGACGGCGGTCTCACCGGGGTGGGGCTGGGCGCCCACACCGACGCCGCGCGGATCTTTCCCGCCGTCGAGGGCCAGGATCCGCGGGCGGTCACCGCGCTCTACGACCGGATGCTGGCCCACACCTTCAAGAGCGGTCACTCCGGCTCGGTCTTCGGCACCATCGGCGCCTTCGACATGGCGCTGTGGGACCTCAAGGCGAAGATGGCGGGCGAACCGCTGTGGCGCACCCTCGGCGCCGCCGACCGCTTCGTGCCCGGCTACGCGTCGGGCCTCGACATCGCGCTCGGCGACGAGGAGCTGGTCGCGCTCTACTCCGGCTGGGCCGGACGCGGCTTCACCGGCGCCAAGATCAAGGGCGGGCTCGACACGGACCGCGACATCGGGCGCCTGGAGGCTGTCGCCGACGTACTGCGCGGCAACACCCGCTCCCCCGCCCTGATGCTCGACGTCAACGAGACCTGGGGCAGGCACCAGGCGGTCCGGCTGCTCGCCCGGATCGAGAACCGGGTCGAACTCGCCTGGATCGAGGAGCCGGTACGGCGCTGGGACGTACGGGGCAACCGGGCCGTGGCCCGCGCCGGCCGCACCCCCGTGGCCACCGGCGAGAACCTCACCGGGCTCGAACAGTTCCGTCCCCTGCTGGCCGCCGACGCGCTGCAGGTGGTGCAGACGGCGGGCGTCTGGGGCATCACCCACTTCCTGCGGGTCGCCACACTGGCCCACGGCCACGACCTGCCGGTCAGCCCCGTCGGCTACCACGCCAACCCGCTGGCCCACGCGGCCGCCGCCGTACCCAACCATCTCGCCACCGAGGTGCAGGACACCGGGATGCCGGTGGGTGTCACCGTGGACCAGGTGCTCGCGGACGGCGGCATCGTCCTCGGCGACACCCCCGGTCTGGGCATCTCCGTCGACGAGCCGGCCTTCGCCGGACTCGGCGCCGGCGCCGGCGCCGGCTGGACCCGGCCCGACGGCCCGCACGTACGGCCCCGGAGCGCCGGCCTGCGCCTCACACCGGAAACCGGCGCCACCGACCGCCCTACGCCCGTCGGGCGCACAGAAAGGGAGAGCACGCCGTGACGCGACCCCGTGCCGTCCTCGCCATGAACCCGCGGCTGACCGGCGCCCTCTTCGACGCCGACGCCCTGGACCGGCTCCGGCGTGCCACCGACATCGACACCGGACTGGTCGTCGCCGAACCGGACTCGCGGCGGTCACGCGAGGCGCTGGCCGAGGCGGAGATCCTCATCGCAGGCTGGGAGGCACCCGTCGTCCGCGCCGGCCAACTCTCGCGGCTGCGGGCCGTGATCTACGCGGGCGGGGTCGCCGCCACCTGCCTGGAGGATCCGGCGGACCTCGCCGCCCGCGGTGTGGTCGCGGCCAACGCCCGTGCCGCGAACTCCGGTCCCGTCGCCGAGTACACCCTGGCGATGATCCTGCTCGCCACCAAGCGGGTCATCCTCACCGAACGCGCCTACCGTGCCTCCCGGACGGCACCGGACCACTTCGCCCCGCAGCCGGACCACGGCAACTACCGGCAGACCGTGGGCATCGTCGGCGCCTCCACCGTGGGCCGCGCCGTCCTCGGCCTGCTGCGCCCCTTCGACCTCGACGTCCTCCTGTACGACCCCACGCTCACTCCGGAACAGGCCGGGGAGCTCGGTGCCCGTCCGGTCCCGCTGGACGAACTCATGGCCGTCAGCCGGGTGGTCTCCCTGCACCAGCCGCTCACCCCGCAGACGCACCACCAGATCGACGCGGGCAGGCTCGCGTCGATGCGGGACGGCGCCACTCTCATCAACACCGCGCGGGGCGGCGTCGTCGACCAGGACGCCCTGATCGCGGAACTGCGTACGGGACGCATCGACGCCGTACTCGACGTCACGGACCCCGAACCACCCGACCCCGGAAGTGAGTTGTGGACGCTGGACAACGTCGTGCTCACCCCGCACCTGGCCGGCTCCCTGGGCGGTGAACTGCGCCGCGTCGGCGACGCCGTCACCGACGAGGTGGAACGGTTCGTGTCGGGCCGCCCGTTCGCCCACCCGGAGGACCTCGCGGCCTCCGCGCGTACGAGGGTGCGGTGAGGCCGATGCGTTCCCGTACGTCTTCACGCGGCCCCGCGCTGACGGAACTCGGCCTCGGCGCGGCCCAGTTGGGCAACCTCGCCCGGACGACCAGCGACGAGGACGCCCAAGGTGCCGTCGACGCGGCCTGGGACAGCGGCGTCCGCTACTTCGACACGGCCCCGCACTACGGACTGGGGCTGTCGGAACGGCGACTCGGTGCCGCGCTCGCGCACCGGCCGCGCGGCGAGTTCACCGTCTCCACCAAGGTGGGCCGGCTGCTGGAGCCCAGCCCGGAGACAGCCCACCGGCAGGACGACGGAGGATTCGCCGTACCGGCCGCGTTCCGCCGGGCCTGGGACTTCGGCAGGGACGGCGTCCTGCGCTCCTTCGAGGGCAGCCTCGAGCGTCTCGGTCTCGGCCACGTCGACGTCGTCTACCTCCACGACCCCGACGACCACTGGAGGGAGGCCTCCACCACCGGCGTCGACACCCTCGTCGAACTGCGCGAGCAGGGGCTCGTGAAGGCGGTGGGGGTGGGCATGAACCAGGCACCGATGCTCGCCGAGTTCGTCCGCCGCTGCGACGTCGACCTCGTCATGGTGGCCGGCCGGCACACCCTCCTGGACCACTCGGCGCAGGAGGAGTTGCTGCCGCTCGCCGAGGAGCGCGGTGTGGGGGTCGTCGCCGCCGCCGTCTACAACTCCGGACTGCTGGCCGCGCCCCGTCCGCCGGCCGACGCCACCTACGACTATCTGCCCGCCTCCCGGGAGCTGACCGACCGCGCCGCCGCCATCGCGGACGTCTGCGAACGTCACGGAGTCACCCTGCCGGAGGCCGCCATCGCCCATCCGCTGCGCCACTCCTCGGTCGTGTCCGTGGTACTCGGCGCCCGCGACGCCGGCCAGTCCCGCACCAACGCGCGGCGCCTGGCGGCCGCCGTACCGGACGCGCTCTGGGACGAGCTGGCGGACCTGGACCTGGTGCCCGACGGCTCTGGGGCCCGTGCCGACAGGAGACTCGGATGACCGTCATCGACGCCCACCTGCACGTCTGGGACCCGACCCGCGCCCCCTACGACTGGCTGGGGCCCGCGCTGTCGCCGATCGACCGCGCGATGCGGTTCACCGACGCCCGGCCGGAGCTGCGCGCGGCCGGGGTCACCGCGAGCGTCCTCGTACAGGCCGCCGACCACGACGCGGACACCGACCACATGCTGGCGACCGCCGCCGCGCACCCGGAGATCGTCGGCGTGGTCGCCTGGCTGCCGCTGGACGATCCCGGCCGGGCCGCGACCCGGCTCGCGGCACTGCGCCGCGACCCGCACATGGTGGGTGTACGCGCCCTGATCCACGAGAAGTTCGACCCGGACTGGATCGTCCGCCCCGACGTCGGCCGGGGGCTCGCCCTGCTGGCCGAGCACGGTCTCACCTTCGACTACGTCACCTCGTCACCCGAGGCCCTGGCGCACCTACCGGAGCTGGCGGCGCGGCATCCCGGACTGCGGCTGGTCGTCGACCATCTCGGCAAGCCGCCGGTCGGCGGCGGCCCCGGGGACCGTACCCGCTGGCGCGGGCTCCTCGCCGCCGCCGCACGCCACCCCCAGGTGCACGCCAAGCTCTCCGGGCTCTACTCCGCCCGCGGCCCCCTCGGCTCCTGGACCACCGACGGGGTGCGCCCGTACGTCGAGGACGCGCTGGAGCTGTTCGGGCCGCACCGGCTGATGTACGGCGGCGACTGGCCGATCTCCGTGCTGGCCGGGGGCTACACCCGCGCCTGGGAGGCCGTCCGGGAACTCCTCGCGCCGCTGGCGCCCGTCGACCGGGCCGACGTACTCGGCGGGACGGCCGCCCGTTTCTACCGCATCGACGCCACCCTGCTCGACACCGCACGTGAAGCGGGCGTGTGAACCGCTCCGGAAGGAACGTCATGGAACACCGCACCACCACGCCGGACACGGCCGCGCTGGCCGGCTGGCTGCACAGCTGGGTGACGGAGGAGGGCGCGATCAACGGCTTCCACAACCACAGCGTGTGGGGCACCAACCCGGCGAGCTTCGTGGACTTCACCAGCGGGCACACCACCTTCGCGGGCCCGGCCGTCGGCGCCTATGCCCAGGCCCTCGCCCGGCAGCCGGACGAACGGGGCGTCGGCCTGCTGCGCAGGCTGCTGCGGTACCAGGCCGCCACCACACAGCCCGACGGCCAGTACCGGCACATCGGCTTCCAGGTCGGCGAGTCCGCGACCACCGGTCTCATCCACAACGCGGTCGGCAGCCTCGGCATGCTGCTCGCCCTGCGGCACGCCGGCCATCTGCTGCCCGCCGACGAGGTGGCCGCCGTTCTCGCGGCCGTACGGCGCAATCTGGACGCCTGCGAGATCTACGGCGGCGGCCGGCCCGGCGAGGACGGCACCTGCAACCAGGAGTACGCCCGGGTCTGGGTCAAGCAGCTCTACACCGAGCTGAGCGACGACAGGACGTACGCCGGCGAGATCCCCGAGGACCTCGCCGAACTGGTCCGTCTCTTCCACCACCGGGGCGTGCCGGACGCGGACAGCGCCGGCGCCTTCCGCACCGTGCGGGACCGGGCCGAGGGCGGCATCCTCGAACCGGCCGAGTACTACGGCCTGATGATCGTCCCCCTGGTGCTCGGCTACCGCGCCCAGGGCGACCCGGAGCTCCTCGCCGAGGCGCGGCGACTGTGCCGGCATGTGGTCCGCTCGGCCTGGACCGACGAGACCGGCGCGGTCCGCTACCACCGCTACTGGTACGTCCAGGGCGGGCGCGCGCTGAAGACGGACACCCCGATGCTGATCGCCGGCATGGGCCTGACCCTGTACGGCATCCACGAGGTGCTGGCCGAGGGCCCCGACGCCGAGCTGGAGGCGTTCACCGGGGCCTGCCTCGCCACCTACGCCGGCTACCAGACCCCGGCCGGCTACTTCGCCTCCGCGAGCGGCTGGCACAACGAGGCCGACATCGCGCCCAGTACCGCCTGGCACGCGCACGACCTGCTGTTCCTGATGGCCAGACTGGGCCCCGGCGACGGCTTCTGGGACCGGGTGCTCGCCCCTCGAGAGCGGCAGTCGGTGCTGGTCAGCGACCGCGCGTTCTGGGCCGAGTCAGGCGTCCACTGGTGTGTCCGCAGCCCGCTGACCGCCGGTGACCTGCACCTCTACGGCCGTAAGGACCGGCCCGTCTTCGCGCGCGAGTTCTTCGCCTGGACCGACCGGGAACCGCTGCCCGAGGAGCTGCGCTACCCGGACGTTCCCGAGTTCTTCGTCTCCGACGAAGGCATCCACCGCGTCGACGGCGGCGAGGCGCCCACCGACATCACCAGCGTCGGCCCCCTGCCCTACCGGGGGCGGCTGTGACGAGTGACCGTACCGCCGGCTTTCCCCCTTCGAGGAAAAGAGAGATGACAATGACGTCAGTCAACAGAGGGCGCACCGTGCGCGGTGCCACGCTCGCGGCCGTGGTTCCGCTGCTCCTCGTGGCGGCCTGCTCGTCGGGCAGCGGCTCCTCCGGGAGCGAGGACGGCGAGATACGGATGCTGGTCAACCTCACCGACAACCTCGACCAGGCCTACTGGGAGAAGCTGGTCGAGCCGTTCGAGGAGAAGACCGGGCTGAAGGTGAAGATCGAGGGCCCGACCGGCAAGTCCGTCGCCGAGTCCTTCCCTCAGCAGCTGGCCGCCGGCACCGCGCCCGACGTCATCCAGTCGGTCTTCCCGGACGACGACACGGCGCCCGAACTGATCGACCTCAGCGGTGAGGCGTGGGCGACGGACACGCCCATGTTCGACGAGTACGCGATGGGTGAGGAGCACTACGCGGTCGGCGTCGGCACCCAGACGCAGTCGCTCGTCTTCTACAACAAGAGCGCCTTCGAGAAGGCCGGGATCAGTCAGCCGCCCACCACCTGGGACGAGCTGGCCGAGGATCTGGCCGATCTGAAGAAGGCCGGTTACACGCCGATGCAGACCGCCGGCGACTACCAGACCGGCCTGCAGCTGCAGCAGATCTACCACCCGACGCTGAACCAGCTGCACCCGAAGTGGCAGACCGCGGTGGACCAGGAGAAGCTCTCGGCCGGTGACGCGTACAAGCCCGCGTTCCAGCTGTACGCCGACTGGATCAAGGCCGGCTACATCGCCAAGAGCGACGTCGGGCTCAGCCCCTCGCAGGCGGACGGCAACTTCATCGCCGGCAAGGTCGGGCTCTACACCAACGGCAGCTGGTTCGCCGCCACGCTGAACAAGTCCAAGGACCTGCCCTTCGAGGTGGGCGTGTTCTCCCCGCCGGCGGCGGACGGCCAGGCCCACCCGGGCCCGCAGGGCGCCACCATGGCCAACCCGTACATGATCCGCAAGGGCGTCGCCGACGAGGACGGTGCCAAGCGGCTGGTGGAGTACCTGGTCACCGACCCGAAGGCCATCGAGGCGCAGCTCGGCTCCGACGGGGTGTTCCGCAAGGACTCCGGGCTGGAGCAGACCGAGATCGACGCGCAGATCCAGGGCGTCCTCGACGAGGCGCCGGCCCTGGTGGCCGTCGGTGAGGGGCAGGGCAACGTCCGGCTGCCGGTGACCGGGTTCAACCCGAAGTTCACCGAGGTCGCGCAGAGCCTGTACACGGGGGCGAGCCCGGCCGACGCGGCCGAGGCGATCGACCAGTGGGTCGACGAGAACCGCTGACCGATGGATAAAACGCCCGCGAGGCCGCGGGGATGGCGCAACGCCGGTGCCGGCGTGAGCATGGTCCTCCCCGCGGTGCTCATCTACGTCGCTCTGCTGGTCGTACCGGTGATCTACGCGTTCTACTACAGCTTCACCGAGTACAACGGATTCCCCACCCGGGTCCCGGAGTTCATCGGTCTGGAGAACTACCGGACCGTGTTCGGCTCGGCCGACATGACCGACACCATGGTGATCACCGCCGTGGTGGCGGTGGCGGGTGCCGTCGTGGTCAATCTGGCCGCGCTGGGCCTGGCGTTGCTGCTGCAGCGCACCAACCGGTTCAACACCTTCGGCCGGGTGGTCATGTTCTACCCGCATGTGCTGAGCGCGCTGGTGGTCGGCTTCCTGTGGCAGGCCATCCTCGGCCCCCAGGGTGTCGTCAACACCATGCTGGAAAAGGTCGGCACGGACGCTCTGCCGTTCCTCAGCGATCCGGACTGGGCGCTGTGGTCGATGATCCTCGTCATCGTCTGGTCGCTGTTCGGTGTCCAGCTGATCCTCTATCTGGCGGGGCTGCAGGCCGTCCCGGCGGATCTGCTGGAGGCGGCGCGGATCGACGGTGCGGGCAGGTGGCGCACGTTCCGTGCCGTGACCTGGCCGTCCCTGGCGTCCACGGTGACGGTCGCGATCATCACCTCGGGCATCTCGCTGCTGAAGACGTACGACGTGGTCGTGTCACTGACCGGAGGTGGCCCCGCCGGGTCCACCAAGACCCTCGCCTACTCGATCCTCGCGGTCTCCTTCCCCCAGCGGAACATCGGCGTCGCCTCGGCGCAGGCCGTGCTGCTGATCCTGGCGGCCGCGGTCCTCGCCCTCACCGTTCTCGTGCTGCGCAGGCGTGCCGAGGACGACGCGGAGTCCATCGGATGAAAAAGACACACTCCCCGTCCGCCATCGTCCGGGTTGCGTTCATCTCCCTGACGTCCCTCGTCATGCTCGTGCCGATGTACATCCTGGTGATCAACACCTTCAAGAGCCAGCATGAGATCCTCGCCAACCCGCTCTCGCCGGCCTTCGGCACGGCGACGTTCCAGTACCTCGTGGACGCCTGGAACAACCCGGACTTCAGCATTCTGAAGGGTTACGGCATCACGTTCGCGCTGGTGCTGAGCGTGAACGCCCTCGCCATGGCGGTGTGCGCCCCGGCGGCGTACGCGCTGGCCCGTACGCCGAGGCCGGTCTCCCGGCTGCTGCTGTTCTTCTTCATCGCCGGCATGTTCATCCCGACGCAGGTGATCCTGGTGCCGGTGATCTTCGTGCTGCGGGCGGTCGGGCTGATGGGCACGCTGCCCGGCCTCATCCTGTTCATGGCGGCCACGACGATCCCGTTCACGCTGTTCGTGTTCTTCGGGTACATCCGGGTGCTGCCCCGGTCGCTGGACGAGGCGGCGGCCATCGACGGGGCCGGCACGTACTACACGCTGTGGCGGATCATCGTGCCGCTGATGCGGCCGATCATCGCCACGGTGTTCATCCTGAACTCGCTGAGCGTCTGGAACGACTTCGCCAGCCCGCAGATGATCCTCGGCCCCGGCAGCGGCGTCTACACCGTCACCACGGGTGTGTACGCGGCCGTCGGCCAGTACTCCACCGACTACACGAAGGTGTTCCCGACCCTGCTGCTCGCGGTGATCCCGATCCTGGTGATCTTCATCGTGATGCAGCGGCACATCATGAGCGGCCTCGCCGCCGGAGCCGTCAAGGGATAGCCGATGCCCGAACGCCGTACTCCCCGCCGTGTCGCGTCCGTGATCCGGCTGCGGCCGGAACACGCCGAACGTTACCGGGAGTTGCACCGGGCCGTGCCGCAGCCCGTACTGGACACGCTGTCGCGCGCCCACATCACCAACTACTCCATCTTCCTGCGGGACAACACCCTGTTCGCCTACTACGAGTACACCGGCGACGACTACGACGCCGACATGGCGGCCGTCGCGGCCGATCCCGGCACCCGGCACTGGTGGACCCTCACCGATCCCTGCCAGCAGCCCCTCGACTCGGCCGGGTCCGGGGAGCGATGGGTGGACGGCGAGGAACTCTTCCACCTGGACTGACCGGCGGGGCCGACCGTCGTCCTCACACCGAAGGAACACGCACATGACGCACACCCCCGCTCCCCCGCCCCCCGAGTTCGACGGTCTGAGGGCCGTGGTGACGGGAGGGGCGTCGGGGATTGGGCTCGCCACCGCCCGCCGTCTGGCCGCGCACGGCGCCCGGGTCGCAGTACTCGACCGCGATCCGGACGCCCTGCCGGCCGACGACGTGGAGACACTGCTGCCCGTGCGGTGCGATGTCACCGACGACGCCTCGGTACGAGCCGCCGTCGCGGACGTCGTGGACCGGCTGGGCGGCCTCGACATCCTGGTGAACAACGCCGGCATCGGCGCGCAGGGGACGGTCGCGGACAACGCCGACGCCGAGTGGGCCCGGGTGCTTGACGTCAACGTCCTCGGCATGGTGCGGACGACGCGTGCCGCGCTCCCGCATCTGCGCGCCTCCCGGCACGCGGCAGTGGTCAACACCTGCTCGGTAGCGGCGACCGCGGGGCTGCCGCAGCGGGCGCTGTACAGCGCGAGCAAGGGGGCGGTGCTGTCCCTGACGCTGGCCATGGCCGCGGACCACCTGCGTGAGGGCATACGCGTCAACTGCGTCAACCCCGGTACGGCGGACACCCCTTGGATAGACCGGCTGCTGTCGCGCGCCGACGACCCGGAGGCGGAGCGCACCGCGCTCAACGCACGGCAGCCGACGGGCCGGCTGGTGTCGGCAGCGGAGGTCGCGGCGGCGATCGCGTATCTGGCTTCCCCGGCGGCCGCGTCCGTCACCGGTACCGCGCTCGCCGTCGACGGCGGGATGCAGGGACTCCGGCTGCGTGCCGGGGAGAACTGAACGGGCGGTGCGGGCGTGGGGCGGGGCGGGGACTTATGGTCCCCGCCCCTTCTTTCTTCTGTCTTCTTCCGTCCTGGCGCTTGTCCCCGGCCTCCCCGGACTCTACTGTGCACATGTCATACATGTTCTGTGTCTGGGCAAGGTTCGAAAGGCTTCTCCATGGTGAGAACTGGTCCGAGGGCGGCGCGGCTCGCCGCAGCAGGCGTCGCACTGACTCTGATGACGACCCTCGCGGGACCGGCCGCAGCCGCGCCGGGCCGGGCGGCGGCCGGAAAACTGACGGTCTACGTCTCGGCGACCGACGGCGACGACGACAACAGCGGTGGAAAGAAGGACCCCTTCCGCACCATCACCGCCGCCCGTGACGCGCTGGCGGGCCGCACCTCGGCCGAGGCGCGCGGCACGGTCTACATCCGCGGCGGCGGTTACGTCCTCGACGACACGGTCCGGCTCACGGGGCCGGAGAACTCGTGGGTCACCTATGCCGCGTACCGCGACGAGAAGGTGACCGTCACCGGGTCCCACGAACTCCCCGCCGAGGGCTGGAAGAAGCTCACCGATCTGTCCGCCGGGACGCTCGCCGAGCCCCGGTACTCGTCCCACACCCGGCTCGCCACCCCCGAGTCGCGGGAGGGGGTGTGGGTCTACGACCTGGGGGCGGCGGGCATCGACCCGGGGACGCTGTACAAGAACGGCTTCAACTGGGTGCAGCAGCCGTTCGCGCCCGAGCTGGTCGTCGGCGGTGCGGCCCAGACCCTGGCCGAGTACCCCAACGGCAACGCGTGTTCCACCACCGGGACGGACTGTCATCTGTGGGGAACGGGTGACAAGTGGGACGCCGATACGCCCCGGGACCTGATGAACGTGGACCTGGAGGGCCGCTTCGGCCCGGAGCGCGACTGGAACCTCTCCGGTACGACGCCGAGGGCGCAGTTCGAGGACAAGAAGCAGCTCCTGGAGGACCCGGGGCAGCGTGACACCTGGTCACCACAGGAGATGCGGCGCATGACGCCGTCGGTGTTCACGGTCGGCGGCCGCGCGCTCGACGGCGACCGCTACCGGCGGTGGGCGCCCGAGGCCGAGCCCGTGGTGGACGACCTGGGGACCCGCGGACTCGGCGACTACACGGACGTTCCGGTCCAGCTCGACCCGCGCTGGACCGAGGACATCGACAACACCCAGGCCGAGACCGAGGGCTGGCTGTCCGGGTACTTCGGCAACAACTACGCCAACGACATGGTGCGGATCCTGTCGTGGAGCGGCGACCGGCTGTACACGAAGTACCCGTCCATGTACATCCCGCAGGACGCGTGGACCAAGGTCAAGGTGCTCAACGTCCTGTCGGAGCTGGACACGGCCGGTGAGTACTACATCGACCGCTACGACGACAACGACGTCCTCTACTACAAGCCCGAGGGCGGCACCGTCGAGGGCGAGGTCACCACGCTGCAGACCTTCGACAAGAACTTCTTCCTGCTCGACGGCACCGAGGGCGTGACGCTCCGGGGCCTCGCGATGACGGGGTCCCTCATCAGCGGAGTGCAGCTCCTGGACGCCGTGGGCACCCTCATCGACGGCGTCGACATCTCCAACGTGAGCATGGACGCGATCCGTATCGGGCGGACGACGGACACCATCACGACCATGCCGGACTACGAGACCGTGCAGGGCGGGCACGACAACGTCGTACGCAACTCCTACCTTCACGACCTCGGCGGGGGCGGGGTGCTGCTCGGCGGCGGGGACCGGGCCACCCTGGAGCGGGGCGACAACATCGCCCACCACAACGAGATCACCCGCTTCTCGAAGCTCGCGACGTACACCCCGGCCGGCTATCTGTACGGGGTGGGGAACTCGTTCGAGTACAACTACGTGCACGACGCCCCGCACATGGCCGTGCAGATCATGGGCAACGACATGCGGGTCAGTCACAACCACTTCTACGACGTGGTGAAGAACGCCGGTGACCAGGGAGTCGTCTACGCCGGACGGGACTTCACGTACCTCGGCAACGAGGTCGCGTACAACCACTTCGAGAAGATCGGCGGGACCAACGACGCCCTGTACCTGGACGACGGCGCGTCCGGCGTGCGGTTCCATCACAACGTGGTCGACGGCGCGCATTCCGGGGTCAATTTCAACTCGGGGCACAGCAACACGGCGAACGACAACGTCTTCATCGGGGTGAAGCACGCCGGCCACGGTGGCATCTACCACCGCAAGGGCGAGAAGTCGCTGCCGCTGGACAACAGTTGGGTGCTGCTGAGCCGCTTCGACTCGTTCCTCGACGTGCGTGAGGGCGAGAAGTACAGCGCGACCCCCGAGCATGTGGCCGCGTGGCACCGGCACTACACCGACGGGAAGGGCACGTACGCGGACGGGAAGCCGATCACCTACCCGGAGATCACCCGCTGGTATGTGCCGCGGGTGACGGCGACGGGCGAGGACTGCAGGGCGGCGGACTACTCCACCACCGGCACCAACGGCTGCAGCCGGGCCACGGTGTGGGACGACGTGAACTCCGTCTGGGCGCCGTCCCGGGTGGAGGTCGACCACGCGGTGGTCGTCGGTGACACCGGGTTCGTCGAGACGACCGCGGCCTTCACCGGTCCGACGTCGGTGTACAACCTGTCCCGGTGGAGCGACAAGGTCAACACCCATGCGGTGATGGCCACTTCGGTGGCGGAGACGGGGTTGGATCCCGACACGCTGAAGTTCTCGCGCTCCGGGCAGGTGGCCGAGGCGTACGGAACCACGTGGGTCGACGAGTGGAACCGTACCGTCTCCACGAAGGGCATCGGACGGCCGTAGCAACGGCCTTGCGGGGGGGCGTCCGTCGTGCGGCGGACGCCCCCCGCCGCTACGCCTCCGGCGGGTCGACCGGGCGGCGGCGGGCCCATGCCGACGTGATGTGCTCGCGCATCGCGTCGGCGGCCGCGTCGGCGTCCCCGCCGAGGACGGCCGCCGCGATGCGCTCGTGCGCCTGATGCGTGGCGTCGATGTGCTCACGGCTCGGATCGCCGCTGTACTGCGGAGAGCGCACTGCCTTGCCCTGGATGCCGGCGACGATGGCCCGCCCGAACGCGTCCTGCGAGGCGCGGTGGATGATCTCGTGGAACTCGATGTCGGCGCGCGAGTAGGCCGTCGCGTCGTCTCGCAGCTCCGCGAGCTCCTCGAGCTTGGCGGCGAGCGCCGCCGCCTGGCCGTCGTCGATGCGCTTGGCCGCGCGGGCGGCCATGGCGCACTCCAGGGTCGTACGGATCTCGATCAGGTTGTCCAGGAAGACCAGCCGGTCCTTGCGCTGGAACAGCGCGTCGAGGACCAGCGGATCGAGCAGACTCCACTGCTCCTGGTCGAGGACGACCGTCCCCCAGCCCTGACGGGTCGCCACGAGCCCCTTCTCGGCGAGCGTCGTCGTCGCCTCGCGGATCACCGTACGGCTCACTTCGTACCGGTCGCACAGCTCACCCGCCGACGGAAGCGCCGAGCCCGGCGGGTACTCCCCCAGCACGATGGCCGTCGTGAGGCTCTGGACCACGGCCACTGCCAGTGGCGGCCGGCGCCGTTGCGGTCGGGACACGGCGGTGGTGTCCGCGGATGGCTTACTCATGTGGTCGAAGACTCCCCTTGTTCCTGCAGATGGCCCGTCCACGCTGTTCAACGCCCCAGGTTAGCGGAACATGCTAAGGTCATCACTCGTATCACAAGTTATGAGTGATATCCCGGCTGTGACGACTGACTCGGAGAAGCACGATGCGGATCACCGGATACCGGTTGCTTGCCACGGTGCACGAGTGGGGGCGCCCGGTGGGTGATGTGAACGGTGTCGTCGCCGGCGGGGTCACCGAGGTACCGGTCGTGCTCCTGGAAACCGACGGGGGTCTCAACGGCGTCGGCCTCGGCGGTCACGCCGACATCCACCGTGTCTTCCCCGCGCTCGACGGCCAGGACCCCCGGGCCGTCACGTCGCTCTACGACCGGATGCTCGCCCATGTCTTCAAGTCCGGTCACGGCGGGCAGGTGTTCGCCACCATCGGCGCGCTCGACATGGCGCTGTGGGACCTCAAGGCGAAGATGGCCGGCGAGCCGCTGTGGCGGACCCTCGGCGCCGCGGACCGCTTCGTGCCCGGCTACGCCTCCGGGCTGGAGTACGCGCTCACCGACGAGGAACTCGTCGCGTTCTACGCTCCCTGGGCGCAGCGCGGTTTCACCGGCGCGAAGGTCAAGGGCGGGCTCGACACCGACCGTGACGTACGCCGCCTCATCGCCGTCCGGGACGTGCTCCGCGTCAACTCCCCGCGTCCGGCGCTGATGTACGACGTCAACGAGTCCTGGGGCCGGCACCAGGCGGTGCGCCTCGCCCGGCAGGTCGAGGCGCGGGTGGACCTCACCTGGATCGAGGAACCGGTGCGGCGCTGGGACGTCGCCGGGCACCGTGACGTCGTCTCCGGTGTCCGTGCCGCCGTCGCGACGGGAGAGAACCTCACGGGCCTGGAGCACTTCCGGCCGCTGCTCGACGCGGACGCGGTCGGGGTCGTACAGACCGGCAGTGTCTGGGGCATCACCCACTTCCTGCGCGTCTCCACGCTGGCGTTCGGCCACGGTCTGCCGGTGAGTCCCGTCGGCTACAACGCCAACCCGGTCGCGCACGCGGCGGCTGCCGTGCCGAACCACCTGGTCACCGAGGTGCAGGATCTGTCCGCCCCGGTGGGACTGCGTGTGGACCAGGAGATCGCCGACGGCGGGATCGTCCTCGGCGACACACCGGGGCTGGGCATCGAGGTCGACGAGGAGACGATCGCCGCCGGCACCGCCTCCGGACAGTGGTCCATCGCCGCCGGCCCCCATGTCCGCCCGGACGACGCCGGTCTGCGGCTCGCGCCGCAGGGGCGGTGAGAGGGGGAGCGCGGTGCGGGGGAGGGGAGGGACACGATCAGGAGCTCTCGCGGGCGACGACCTCGTAGCCCACGTCCCGGTGCGGCCGCTCCACGGGGGCGCCGCGCATTCGGGTCAGCAGCAGTTCGGCGGCCAGCTCGCCGATACGGGCGCTCGGCACCGCCACGGTCGTCAGCCCCGGCACGAGATGACGCGCCAGCTCGAAGTCCCCGAATCCGGCCAGGGCGAGGGTGCCCGGCACGTCGATCCCGCGCCGCACGCACGCCTGGAGGGCACCGGCTGCGAAGACGTCACTGGAGAACATCACCGCGTCCGAGTCCGGATACCGCTCCAGCGCCAGGTCCAGCAGGGTGACACCGGTGTCCATGGTGACCGGTTCGGGACCGGCGTCCACCGTGCGCGGGGCACCGCCCAGCAGATCGCGGACCGCCGTCGTATAGCCGTCGAGGCGTTCCGCCGCCCGCGGGTCGCCCGAGGTGTGCCGGCCGGCGAAGGTGATCCTCCGCCGGCCGCGCCCGACGAGGTGGGCGACCATCGCGGCGGCGGCCGCCGCGTTGGAGAAGCCGACCAGCAGGTCCACCGGATCGTCCGACCAGCCCCAGGTCTCCACCACCGGCACCCCGGCCGCCGCGAGCAGGGCCAGGGTGCCTGAAGTGTGGCTCGTCCCCACCATGAGCAGTCCGTCCGGCCGGCGGCCCAGGAAGCTGCGCAGCACGTCCTCCTCGTGCTCCGGCCGGTAGTCGGTCGTACCGACGAAGATCTGGTAGCCGTGGGCCGCCAGGGCCGTGGAGAAGGAGTGGACGGTGTCCGCGAACACGGAGGAGCTGATCTGCGGCACCAGGGCGGCGACCGTACGGCTGCGGTTCGACGCCAGATTGCTGGCGGCGAGGTTGGGCACATAGCCGGTCGCCGCGATGGCCTCCTCGACCCTGGCGCGTGTCCCGTCCGGCACCGACCGGGGGTCGCGCACCACGCGGGAGACCGTCTGCGCCGACACCCCCGCGGACGCTGCCACGTCCGAGAGGGTCACCGAACGGGTCGCGGAGCGTTTGCGCGGACGGCGGGGCGGCGGCTGGGTCACGCCGGAAACACTATCGGGACTCACAGTGCTCCCCGTGCGGCCAGCGACCGCATCAGGTCGGCGAGTCCGAAGGTCCAGGGTGTGCAGGCGTCGCCCGGCCTGATCCGGTTGACGAGGGTGCCGAGGCGGGGGGTCGCGATGGAGACGAGGTCGCCGTCGTGGTGGGTGAAACCCTGGCCCGGCGCGTCGCGGTCCTCCACGGGGGCGAACATCGTGCCGAGGTAGAGGACCGCGCCGTCGGGGTACTGGTGGTGCGGTCCGATCAACTGGCCGACGAGGTCCAGGGGATCGCGGCTGATGGCGGCCATCGAGGACTCCGCTTCGAGCCGGTGGCCGTCGGTGCCCTCGACGGTGAGGGTGACCGTCGCGCGGCGTACGTCGTCGATGCCGAAGCCCTCGTCGAAGAGCCGCAGGAAGGGTCCGAGGGCGGCCGAGGCGTTGTTGTCCTTCGCCTGCGGCAGCAGCAGCGCCGAACGGCCCTCCACGTCACGGAGATTGACGTCGTTGCCGAGGGTCGCGCCCACGACGTCGCCGGTGGAGGAGACGGCCAGGACCATCTCGGGCTCGGGGTTGTTCCACCGTGAGGCGGGATGAACGCCCGCGTCGGCGGCGGTGCCCACGGCGGCCAGCACGGGCGCCTTGGTGAAGATCTCGGCGTCGGGCCCGATGCCGACCTCCAGGTACTGGCTCCACACCCCCTGGGCGACCAGGATCTCCTTCAGTGCGGCGGCCTCCTTCGAGCCGGGCCGCAGGGAAGCGATGTCGTCGCCGATGAGGGCACGGATCCGCTCGCGGGTCGCGGCGGCCTCCGAGGCGTCACCGCGGACGCGTTCCTCGATCACCCGCTCCAGCATCGACACCACGAAGGTGACCCCGGCGGCCTTGACGGCCTGGAGGTCCACCGGGGCCAACAGCCGGGGCCGTCCGGGGTCGCGGGTGTCGTCCGGGGTGTTGGCGAGCAACTCGTCGAGCCCCGCGACGCGTTCTCCGCGCGCCGCGCGCAACCGACCTGCCGGGTCGTCGAGTTCGCACAGGTCGCGGACGGTCGCGAAGGCGGCGGTCACGTCGTACACGCCGTCCTCGCGGACGGCGACGACGGAAGGGCCGAGGCCGGGCCGATGGACCCGGCCGACGAGCGCTCCCCCGGTGCCGTCGTCGGGCAGGGTGGTCGCGGCGTCGGGCCACTGGTTCACGGGGTTCCTCTCAGCGCTTGCGGAAGACGGGGGTGCGCTTCTCGGCGAACGCGCGGCGGCCCTCGGCGGCGTCCTCGGTGGCGAAACAGATGGTCTGCAGGTCACGTTCATAGGCGAGGGCCTGGTCCTCGGGCAGGTTGGCGGCGGCCCGCAGGTTGATCTTCGCGGTCTCGGCGGCCACGGGGGCCCGTGAGGCGATCACGGCCGCCAGGGTGCGGGCCCGGTCGAGCAGTTGGGCGCGGGGTACGACCTCGCTGACCAGATGCCACTCCAACGCCCGTGCGCAGTCGATGCGTTCACCGGTCAGGAGCATCATGGCCGCATTGCTCGGGCCCGCCGCGCGGCTGAGGAAGGCGGCCATTCCGCCGCCGCCGATCCAGCCGAGCGTGATCTCCGGGGCTCCGAAGGAGGCGTTGTCGGAGGCGAGCCGGATGTCGCAGGACAGGGCCGTCTCCAGGCCGCCGCCCAGGGCGTAACCGCCGACGGCCGCGATGGTGGGGGTACGGGCGGTGCGGATGGCGTCGCAGTAGTCGACGCGGTTGCGGAAGTCCCAGGGGGTGGCGTAGCGGTCGAGTGCGCGGATGTCCGAGCCGACGCTGAAGGCGCGTTCGCCGGCGCCCGTGACGACGACGGCACGGACGTCGTCGGTGGTGTCGCACCATTCGACCGCACGGACCAGGGCCGCGGACATCTCGGGGGTGACCGCGTTGAGTTTGGCGGGCCGGTCGAGGGTGAGCGTGGCCACCCGGTCCGCGATGTCGAGGCGTACGTGTTCGGTGCCCAGGTCGGGCGGGGCGGGTCGGGTGCCGGTCATGCGGGTCGTCCTTTCGGGGTGCGGCTCGCCCGGTACAGGGCGCGCAGCCGGTCGAGTGCGTCGCGGTGGTCCGCGCGGCCGGCGAGGGCGTCCCGGACGACGGCCGAGGCCTCGCCCTGGAAGCGGATGTAGCCGGCGTGCCGGGGCCGGACCCAGGCCTGTTCGCAGGTGGTGGTGGTGCGGCGGTAGAAGTCGGCGGCGACGATGCCGGGATCGGCCCAGGCGGCTCGTGCGCTGGGCTGACCGCTGTGCCGGGGCAGGAAGTCCCGTTGCGTGGTGGGGGACATCAACCAGCGCATGTGGTCCAGGAGTTCGGTGGAGGGGGTGCTGCGGGTGCTGAGGGCGAGTCCGGTGCCGCCGAGGGTGGAGCCAGGGCGTCCGCCGGGCCCGCTGACGGGGGCGTCGGTGAACGCGATCCGGTCGGCGTAGGTGACATAGCCGTACACCAGTGGGCAGTGGGCGAGGCGGTCGGTGCCGGTCATGAGTTCCAGCAGCCCGATCGGGTTGAGGGCGCGGGTCTCGGGCGGGGCGAGCGCGTCGATCGCGGCCATGAGGCCGAGGACGGCGAGGCCGGTGCGGTGGCCGATCAGTTCGTCCGGGTCGGTGGCCGGCTCCTCGCCCAGGGCGACGGCGAGGGAGGTGAAGGTGAGGAAGGCGTGCGGTCCGGCGAGGGAGAGCGCGACCGGGGCCCGGCGGGCGAGGCGGTACACCTCGTCCCAGGTGGCGGGGGCATCACCGGCGAGGTCGGTGCGGGTGGCGGCGACCTGGGTGGCCGCGTCCAGGGGCAGCGCCCACTGGCGGCCGTCCATGGCGTACGAGCACATGGTGGGGCCGATGGAGTCCGCGCCCCAGCGGGCCAGTTCCGCAGGGGTGAACAGGTCGTCCAGGGGGCGCAGACAGCCGGCCGCGAGGGCCTCGCCGAGGTGCGGGTGGTCGAGTACGACGAGGTCGTAGCGGGCGCACAGTTCGTCGACGGGGTGGGACTCGAAGCCCTCCAGGGGCTGTACGGCCCAGCGGATCAGGTCGCCCGCCGAGGCGGCCAGGGCGTCGTGGCCGCGGGGATGGTCCCAGGTGAGTCCGGCGTAGGTCACGTGGTCTCCGCCACGGTGCCGGAGGCGAGCAGTTCCTCGATCTCCCGCTCGCCGAGGCCCGCCTCGGCGAGGACCTCGCGGGTGTGTTCGCCGGTGAGCGGGGCGCCCCGGTCGACACGCGGCGGGGTGGCGGAGAACCTGTAGGGGAAGCCGGGCATCGTGACGCGGCCCTCGGTGGGGTGGTCGTAGGTGACGAAGGTGCCGTTGTGGCGGATCTGGGGGTCCTGGACGAGGTCGGCGTAGCCGTAGACCGGTCCGGCCCAGATGCCGGCGGCCGCGAAGGCGTCGAGCCAGTGGCGCGCGGGGCGGGTCAGCAGCCGGGCCGCGGTGCGGGCGAAGATCTCGTCCCGGCCCGTCCAGCCGTGCTCCTCGTCCTCCATCGACAGGAAGGTGTCCTCGCCGATGATCTCGCCGAGCGTCCTCAGCGGCGGGAACGCGAGGACGATGTAGTCGTCGGCGGTCTCGAAGGCGCCGTAGGGCGAGCGGATGTAGACATGGGCGTGCGGCTGCGCGGAGCGGGTCTGCGGCAGTTTGCCGACGGTGTGCACCGACAGTTCCTGCATCTGCAGGGTGGTGATGGCGTCGAGCATGTTCACCGTCACGAGCTGGCCCTCGCCGGTGCGTTCGCGGTGCAGCAGCGCGGCGAGCACCCCCTCGAAGGCCGTGGACGCGGTGACGGCGTCCACCAGGTACTGGCCCGCGGCGCGCGGTGCCTCGCCGGCCCGGCCGGCGGAGAGCATCGCCCCGGACATCGCCTGGAGGAGGAGATCCTGGCCCGGGCGCCGGGCGTACGGGCCGTCCTCGCCGTAGCCGGAGATGGAGACGTACACGAGCGACGGGTTGATCGCGGCGAGGGACGCGTAGTCGACGCCGAGCCGGTCGGCGACGCCGGGGCGGTAGTTCTGCAGGAACACGTCGGCGCCCGCGACGAGCCGGCGCAGCACCTCCTTGCCGGCCGGGTCCTTGAGGTCGACGGCGAGGGAGCGCTTGTTGCGGTTCAGGGAGAGGAAGGAGACGTTGATCCGGTTGCCGCCGGCTCCGCCCGCGGCGGCGTGGCGCTGCCACTCCCCCGTGACGGGCTCGACCTTCACGACGTCGGCGCCGAGATCGCCGAGCCGCTGGGCGGCGAAGGGGCCGGCCATGGCGATGGAACAGTCGAGAACCCGGTACCCGGCGAGGATGCCGGGTCTGTCGCGCGAGGTCATGAGGCTCCTTGGGGGGCGGGCGGGACGGCACCGGCGTGGGCGGGACCGGCGGCCCGTGATGGTCGCGTTCCTTGTCCCGCACCCTGTTGTTAGCGCTATCGGTAGCGCTAACATTCACGCTAAGCGGGCACCGCTCGCAGTGTCAACGCCATGCATCCGCCCCTCGGCGCCCGGCCGGCACCGGGAAGATGGGATCCACCGATGAGACAACCCCGAGCAGCGCTCGTCACCGGCGCCGGCGGCGCCCTGGGCCGGGCGATCGCCGCCCGCCTGGCCGCCGACGGCCATGACGTCGCCGTACTCGACCGTGACGCCGAGGCACTGGAGCGGACCGCCGCGCTGGTGGAGAAGGCCGGTGCGCGGGCACTGGCCCTGACCACCGATCTGCGGGACGCGGCGGCGATCGAGGACGCCGTCGAGCGGACCGCGGCCGGGCTGGGCACGCCGCGTGTCGTGGTGAACAACGCCGCCGTGTATCCGGCCCGGCCGTTCCTCGAGGTGCCGCTCTCCGAGTACGAGGAGGTGGTGGCGGTCAACCAGCGCGCCTACTGGGTGGCCGCACAGGCCGCCGCACGGCGCATGGCCGGCACGGGCGGCGGGGCGATCGTGAACATCGCGTCGATCACGATGCACGGCGGCTGGGACTCGCTGGCCGCGTACGTGTCGACCAAAGGCGCGGCCGTCGCGTTCACCCGCGCCCTCGCCCGTGAGCTGGGGCCCGAGGAGATCCGCGTCAACTGCGTCTCCCCCGGCGCGTTCCCTACGGCGGCCGAGGAGATCCACGAGGACCCGGAGGCGTACCGGGCGCATGTGCTGGACCACCAGGCGCTGAAGCGGCGCGGGCGCCCGGAGGAGCTGGCGTCGGTGGTGTCGTTCCTCGCCGGACCGGACGCCTCGTTCGTCACCGGTCAGTGCGTCGAGGTCAACGGAGGGTGGGTGATGTCGTGAAGCTGAACGGACGTTCCTACGACCGTCGGTCGCTGGCGCGGCTCGCGGGCGATCTGAGCGCGGCCGGGGGCGTACGGTCCGTCGTCCTGGACGACGGCACCGAACGCGGCATCCGCACACTGGAGTTCCGTACGGGTGCGGGGCTCTCCTTCGACGTGCTGGTGGACCGGGCGATGGACCTGGGCGGCGCGGAGTTCGAGGGCCGGGGCTTCGGCTGGCGGTCCGCGACCGGTTTCCGCCACCCCGGTCTGCACGAGTACCGCGACGACGACGGCCTGTCGATGATGCGAAGCTTCTCGGGGCTGCTGCTCACCGCGGGCCTCGACCACACCCTCTTCGGCACCGAGGTGGACGCATCGCAGTACCGCTATCCGCCCCGGCGCACGGCCGTGCACGCCCTGCACGGGCGGGTCGGCAATCTGCCGGCCCGGCTGACCGGGTACGGCGAGCGGTGGGAGGACGACGGCCGCTGTGTGCTGTGGGCCGAGGGCGAGGTGCGGCAGGCTGCGGTCTTCGGCGAGCATCTGCGGCTCACCCGCCGTATCGAGGCCGACCTCGGCGGTACCGAGATCCGGCTGACCGACCGGGTGCGCAACGCGGGCTTCGATCCGACGCCGCACATGTACCTGTACCACGTCAACGTCGGCTGGCCCTTCCTGGACGAGGGCGCGCGCTACGACCTGCCGCCGCACCGGACGCTGTGGCGGAGCGACAGCGTCGCCGAGCAGGGTGTCTCGAACACGGATCTGCCGGGGCCGCTGCCGGGTTTCGTGGAGCAGGTGTACGAGCACGCACTGGAACCGGACGCGGCCGGCCTGGTGCGGCCCCGGCTGGTCAACGAACGCCTCGGCGTCTACTTCGAGTTGGAGTACGACACGACGCAGTTCCCGTCCTTCTTCCAGTGGATGCATCTGCGCGAGGGCGCCTACGCGGTCGGCTTCGAACCTTCCACACACCATGTGCAAGGCGAGACCGCGGCCCGCGAGGACGGCACGATGACGTTCCTGGAACCGGGCGAGGAACGGCTGTACACGACCGCGTTCCGGGTGGGGCCGGCCTGAGGGACCGGCGGTAGCCTGCGTGTTCATGATACGCGCGTGGATTCTGCCGATGCTGATGGTGCTGTGCGGCTCGGCCGTCGCGGCCGGGCTGTTCCGCACGGGCCGTGCCGGTGCGGGCGCGGCACTCCTGCTGGTGATGCTGCTGTTCGCGGGCATGAACTCGCCGCTGGTCTTCCCGCGTTCGGTCGGCGCGCGGGAGGCCCGGCGCCGCAGCGCGGCCGACGGCCGCCCGGTCGTCTACTGGCGCCCCGGCTGCGCTTACTGCCTGCGCCTGCGCGCCCGTCTGGGCCATGACGCCCGGCGGCTGCACTGGGTCGACATCTGGCGCGACCCGGAGGGAGCGGCGGAGGTACGGGCGGCCAACGACGGCGACGAGACCGTACCGACGGTCGTCGTCGGGGGCCGTACGCATGTCAACCCCGATCCCGCGTGGGTGCGCGAGCAACTCGCCGGGCCGTAGGAGAGAAGCGGGTTCCTATGCGTCCCGCTCCGCCGTTCCCGGGGCGGGTGCCGTGGTGCGCAGGTTGCGGCGGCGCAGGGTCAGGGCGGGGAGCGCCGCCGTCACGGCGACGGCCGTGGCCGCGAGGGCCCAGAGGGGGCCCGAGGCGCCGTCCATACCGGCGGCGTGGTCGACCGACCAGGCGCCGGGGCCGGTCGTCGCCAGGACGAACGCCAACGCGCCGTAGACGAACGGGACCTCGTAGCCGCCGAGGTGGGCCCAGAGGCCGTTCGGGCGGCTGGGGGCGGCGGCGACGATCATGGTGCCCATGACGACCGACGCGGCGAGCGGTGTGGCCGTGCCCGAGGCGATCAGGGCGGCGCCGGTGAGTTCGCAGGTGCCGGCGAGCAGGACGAGAGGCCGGCCCGGGCGAAAGCCCCAGCTCTCGAAGAGGGGCGCGGTGCCGTCGGGTCCCGAGCCACGGAACCGGCCCAGCAGTTTCTGGGCCGCGTGGCCGGCCAGCAGCCCCGCCAGCAGCAGCCGCAGAAGCAGCAGACCGGCGTTCATGTCGCGATGTCCGGGTACGGGAGGGAGAAGTGGCTCAGGCGTTCGCCGTACCACTTCTGGTACTCCAGCCCCTCGTGATCGCGTTCGAACAGGGCGATGAAGAGGGTGAGGGTGAGGAAGGGGTGGGCGCCGAGCGCGAAGAGCGCCGGGTGGTCGTGGGTCGCGAGGGCCTCGCGTTCCGCGTCCTCGAACCGCAGCCAGGTCGACGCCTCCGCGCCGACGCAGTTCAGCAGGGTGTTGGCCTGGGTGGCCTCCCACCAGGTGACGGTGGCGCGCGGGTCGTCCCGGTAGCGCTCGACCAGCTCGGGGTCGCGGTCGACGGTGAAGAGGAACTTGTTCATCAGGTACTTGCTCATGCCGGAACCCCCTTCGGGTACCAGGTGAAGTAGGCCTCCATGGTGTGGAACAGATCGAGGGTGTCGACGTGGTCGGCCCGGACGCCCTCACCGGCGACGCCCATCATCAGCATGAAGTCCATGAAGCCGTGGGTGGCGTTGCCCGGGCGGTGCAGGCTGTCGAGGGTGACCTCCAGGAGACAGCCCTCGATGTCGCCGCTCGCGATCCATTCGACGGCCCTGCGGTCGAACTCGGGGTCGGGGCCGTGCTCTCCGAACTGGCGGGGACCGCCGAGTTCGAGGGAGAGATGTCCGGTGCCGATGACGGCGACACGCTGGTCGGCCGGCCAGCTCTCGATGATCTCGCGCAGCGCGCGGCCCAGCTGGACGAACCGTTCCGGCCGGGGCAGCGGCGGCGCGAAGATGTTGGTGTAGACCGGCACGATCGGCAGGTCGGCCTGGGGCCGCAGGGTGATGATCGGGCACGTGATCGAGTGGTCGATCCGCAGCTCGTTGCTGAAGGCGAGGTCGAAGCCCGCGTCGAGGCCCTCGCGCAGTACATGGGCGGAGAGTTCCTCGTGCCCGCGCAGCACCATCCGGGGCAGTCCGAACTCGCGTTCCTCGTTGTAGAAGTTGGCGTCGTAGAACGGCGCCTTGCCGACCAGGAACTGCGGCATGTTGTCCAGCCACAGCTGGTGGAAGTGGTCGGAGCCGACCATGACCAGGACGTCGGGGCGGGCCCGGGTCAGGGTCTCGCGGAATTTCTCGATCTTGGCCACCCAGGTGTCGGCGAACGGGGGCCGGTCGTCGCCGGTCGCGGTGCTGGCCCGGTAGTAGAAGGGGTGATGAGTGGAGGCGATGACCGCGACCAGCTCTGCCATGGTGTGTCCTTCGTGGGATGCACGGGTCGGGAGTGGTGCCTGCGGGTGCCGCGTCGCGGCCGTACGTGGGTCAGTCGCCCGGCGGGGCGACGTACCGGGCGTTGCGGTCGACGGAGAGGTAGACGTCCATGCCGAGCGGTGAGCGCTGTTCCTCGGCGAGGTGCCCGAGGAGTCCGGCCGTACGGGCCAGCAGGGCGAATCCGCGTAGCAGACCGATGGGGAGGCCCAGGTCGGCGAGGGCCGCGCCGCACACCCCGGCGCCGTTGAGCGGGAGGGTGCGGCCGAGCACCTGCGGGTGGACACGGCCGACGGCCTCGAAGAGGCGCAGATGGGGACCCTTGTGCCCGTTCTCCTCGGCGATGGCCAGCAGGACCGGGGTGCGCGGGTCCCGGATCTTGTGCACGGGGTGTCCGAGTCCGGGGACGAGCCGCCGTTCGGCGCGCGCGGCCCGTACCGTCTCCAGCGCGAGCCGGTCCCAGCCCGCGTCGTCGGTGTCGCCGGGCAGCCGTCCCTCGTGCACGGTCAGGGCCTCGTGCAGGAAGGCCCCGCAGTCCTCGGTCACGCCGAGGAAGCGTGAGCCGCCCCCGAGGAGCCCCGCCGCGAGCGCTCCCTGGACGGAGTCGGGGGCGGACAGATAGGTGAGCCGGGTGGCGAGGGCGGTGGGGGTGAATCCGTGGTCGGCCAGGGCGACGAGGACGGCCTCGAAGACCCGGACCTCGCCGGGTTCGGGGCGGCGCTGGGTGACCAGCCACAGCGCCAGTTCCCCGAAGCCGACCCGTCCCATCAGCTCACCGGCCAGGTCGTGGCCGAGCAGGGTGATGGTGTCGGCGTCGGAGGTGCCCAGCGACGTGGGGTACTGCGGCGACTGGCCGTTGGCCGGATGCTGCACGGGGGCTGCTCCTTCGGGACGGACCGACGGGTTCGGGGGCGGGTCCGCAGGGCGGGTCGACAGGTTGGGGGGCGGGTCTGTGCGGCGGACCGACGGGTGCGAGGCGGGTCTGTGCGGCGGACCGACGGGTGCGAGGCGGGTCTGCCCGGCGGACCGACGGGTGCGAGGTCGGGGCGGACCGAGCGGGACGGCCGGACAGGTTCAGGGACGGTTCAGCCCGGCGGGCGCGGGTCCGTGAGCCAGGCGCGCAGTTCCGCTCCGTCGGCGTTCAGGCCGGGCGGGGGCAGCCGGTAGCGCGGCGGGGTGGCCGAGAAGGTGATGGGGTGGCGCACGGTGGGCACGGCGGCCGGGCCCTCGCCCGCCTGGACCACCGGGTGCAGGCCGATCTCCTCGGCGAACGCGACCCCCTCGGCGATGGAGTTGATGGGCGCGCAGGGCACACCGGCGGCCAGCAGTTTGCGGAAGAGGTCGTTCCTGGTGTGCCCGGCGAGGGCCTCCACCAGCAGTGGCCGGAGCTGGTCGCGGTGGGCGGTGCGGTCCTGGTTGCGGGCGAAGCGCGGGTCGGCCGGGAGGTCCGGGAGGCCGAGTACGTCGCACAGCTTCGCGAACTGGCCGTCGTTCCCGGCGATGACGACGAGTTCGCCGTCGGCGACGGGCAGCGGCTCGTACGGGAACAGGCTCGGGTGGGCGTTGCCCATCCGGTGCGGGACCTCGCCGCCGGCTACGTGGGCACTGGAGTGGTTGACCAGGCCGGACAGTGCCGAGGAGAGGAGGTCGACCTCCACGTGCTGGCCCTCGCCGGTGCGGTCGCGGTGGTGCAGTGCGGCGAGGATGCCGATGGAGGCGTGCATACCGGTCATGACGTCGAAGACCGAGATGCCGGCCCGGTAGGGCGGCCCGTCCGGGGCGCCGGTCAGGCTCATCAGACCGGAGATCGCCTGCACCATCAGGTCGTAGCCCGGCAGCAAGGGGTCCGCCTGGGAGCCGAAGGCGCTGATCGACGCGTAGATGACGCGCGGGTTGGCGGAGCGGACCGCGTCGTGGCCCAGGCCGTAGCGGTCGAGTCCGCCGGGTTTGAAGTTCTCGATCACCACATCGGCGCGGGCGGCCAGTTCCCGGGCCAGCGCCGCGTCGGTGTCGTCCTTCAGGTCCAGGACCAGGGACCGTTTGTTGCGGTTGACGGCCAGGTAGTAGGTGGACACGTCACCGCGCACCGGGGGGAGCCAGGTGCGGGTGTCGTCGCCCTTCGGGCCCTCCACCTTGATCACGTCGGCGCCCAGGTCGGCCAGCAGCATGGTGGCGTAGGGGCCCGCGAGGATACGTGAGAAGTCGGCCACCAGCAGTCCGTCCAGGGGCCCGCGGGCGCCGCCGCCGGACCGAGACGCTTCGTCCGCCATCCTTGAGCACTCCCCTGGTCGCTGTGCGGACGGCTGTCCGCTGACCGGCAGTGTCGGAGCGGTCCGGGCGGTCCGTCAAGGGCGGGGCGAAAGATTCAGGTCACCGGGGTGCGTGGGATCGCGCCGTAGCGGGCGAAGTCGGCGCTCACCTCGCCCGCGGCCCGCAGGAGCAGGGGGAGGTACTCGTCCCGGAGTTTCTCCACCGGGGTCTCCGCGGCGTGGACGGTGACGTTCATCGCGGCGATCACCCGGCCGTCGCCGTCGCGCAGGGGGGCCGCCACCGAGCGGATCCCGGCGGCGAGTTCCTGGTCGGTCAGGGACCAGCCCCTGGCCCGTACCTCCTGCAGGGTCGCGTCCAGTCCGGCGCGGTCGAACCGGTGGCGGGGCAGGGCCGCGGACCGGCTCGGCTCGGCCAGCGCCTTGTCCAGTTCCTCCGGCTCCAGTCCGGCGAGCAGCACCTTGCCCAGGGAGGTCTGGGCGGCGGGGAACCGGGTACCGATGCTCACGGCCAGCGCGATGATCTTGGGTACGGCGACCCGGGCGACGTAGACGACGTCGGAGCCGTCGAGCTGGGCGACGGACGTCGACTCATGGGTACGGGCGACCAGTCGCTCCATGTGCGGACGGGCCACCCCCCACAACCCCATGGCCTGTACATAGGTGAGCCCGAGTTCGAGCACACGGGCGGTGAGGGTGAAGCCGCCGGCCGGGAGCGTGCGCACATAGCCCAGGGACTCCAGGGTCAGCAGGATGCGGCGTGCGGTGGGGCGGGCCAGGCCGGTGGCGGTGGCCACCTCGGTGAGGCTCATGACGGGCGTGTGCGGATCGAACGCCTTGATGACGTCGAATCCGCGGGCGATCGCCTCGATGAAGTTCGGATCGTCGTCGCGACGCGGCACATGGGGCTCCTGGTGCTCGGGGGTCCGGGCGCCGCCGGGCGCCCGGACCCCCGAGCGTAGCTCCCCCGGGGCCGCGCCGTCCGCAGGGCGGACCGGGTACCCGTCTCCCGGCCGGTGTCGGCGGTGCGGGTCCGCGCGGAGTATTGACAGGCTCCATGGAACCGACCCATCGTTACGCCATCGCTCCGCTGTCCGCCACACGGACAACCGTCCGCACCGGCGGGCGGCGCGGCGCACCACCTGCGGCCCGGCGGCACCGACCCGGAGGATTCGTATGAACGTGGCCAGTGGTCCGAGCGGAAGCGGGAGCGCCCCCGCACCGGGCTCACCCGTGGTGTTCCGGGGCGGGACCGTCCTCACCATGGACGACCAAAGGACCGTCCTCACCGGGGCGGACGTCCTGGTCGTGGGCAAGCGCGTCGAGGCGGTCGGCCCGTCCCTGGTGGTCCCGGAGGGCACCGCCGAGATCGACGCGACCGGCGGCATCGTGATGCCGGGCATGATCGACACCCATCGGCACATGTGGCAGACCGCGATGCGCGGCTACGGCGCCGACTGGACCCTCACCCAGTACTTCGTCTGGTACTACCTCGAGCACGGCAGGCACTTCCGGCCCGAGGACGTGTACGCGGGCAATCTGCTGTCGGCGATCGAGGCACTGGACGCGGGTGTCACCACGACCGTGGACTGGTCGCACGGTCTGCAGACGGTGCAGCACGCGGACGCCGCCGTCGACGCCCTGGAGGAGGTGCCCGGCAGGTTCGTCCTCGCCTACGGCAACATCCAGGCGGCGCCCTGGGAGTGGTCGGCGGCACCGGAGTTCCGCGACTTCGTCGCCCGCCGCTTCCACGGTGACGACATGCTGGGCTTTCAGATGGCCTTCGACGTCACCGGCGATCCCGCCTTCCCGGAGAAGGCCGCGTTCGAGGTGGCCCGTGAGCTGGGTGCCACAGTGACCACGCACGCGGGCGTGTGGGGCGCCACCGACGACAACGGCATCCGTCTGATGCACGACCACGGTTTCATGACCCCCGGCACCGTCTATGTGCACGGCGCCACCCTCGACGCCGACTCCTATCACCGCATCGCGGCCACGGGCGGCTCCGTGTCGGTGTCGACGGAGAGCGAGCAGAGCTGCGGGCAGGGTTATCCGCCCACCTGGGCCCTGCGCGCCCACGGCATCCCCGTCTCGCTGTCCATGGACACGAGTGTGTGGTGGAGCGGTGACCTGTTCTCGGCGATGCGGGCCACCCTCGGCGCCGACCGGGCGCGCGAGCATCTGGAGGCGCACGCCGTCGGCGAGACGGTGACCCACGCCTATCTGCGGGCCGAGCAGGTCGTGGAGTGGGCGACGCGCGGCGGGGCGCGGGCGCTGGGCCTGGACGGCAAGGTGGGCTCGCTCGAGGCCGGCCGGAAGGCGGACGTCGTCCTGATCAGGAACGACCACTCGCCCGTGATGTTCCCGCTGCTCAACCCGTACGGCCATGTGGCCTTCCAGGCACAGCGGGCGGATGTGCACACCGTCGTCGTGGACGGCCGGGTCGTCAAGTACGACCACCGGCTGGTCGGCGTCGACCTGGTGAAGGCCCGCCGGACGGTCGAGGCGACGGTCGAGCACCTCCGGGGCCGGCTGGGCGGCGAGGCGTGGGAACGCGGGATGAACCCGGACATCCCCGAGACGAAGGTGCTGGACAACCCGTACACGTACACCGGCTATCGCAGCGCCGGCACGCACGGCGGCTGACCGGCCGTGGTCCGCCCAGCGGGGAGGTGCCGGGCGGACCGTGGCGTCACCGGCTCACAGGAAGCGCCACAGATGGTCCGCGGTGCCGTTGTCGTCGTACTGGACGACCTGTGCGCTGTTGCCGGTGGACATGTTGTCGACGCCGAGGACCTTGCCGCTGTTGCGGTTGCGGACGCGGTACCAGCCGTCGCCGTCGTCGACGAACGTCCAGAGGTGGTCGGCGGTGCCGTTGTCCTCGTACTGCACGACGCGTGCGCTGTTCGCGGTGGACATGTTGTCGACGCCGAGAACCTTGCCGCTGTGCCCGTTGCGGATCAGGTACCAGCCCTCGCCCCGGTCCACGAGCTGCCAGGCGTGGTCGCCCGTGCCGGTGTTGTCGAACTGGACGACGCGGGCGCTGTTCTCGGTGGACATGCCGTCGACGGCGAGGACCTTCCCGCTGTTCCGGTTCTGCAGCCGGTTGAACGGCGGTTCGGGCGTCCAGGCCCGTCCGTCGGGCGACGCGGTGGGGAAGGCGGTGACGCGCAGTCGCGCCGCGCCCATGGGGATCAGGGTGACGGTCTCCACGGGTGCGTCGCTGCGCGCGGGTCCGTCCTGCAGCGGTGCGACGACATGCTCGTCGTCCGCGATCCACGCGTCGATACGCCGGGCGTCGGCGGTGATACGGACCGGAGTGGTGTCGTGGGTGAAGGGGTTGTCGGGGACGGGCCCGCCCACGCGGTCGAGGGTGAGGCGGGGCGAGGGGGTGAGGCCGAAGTTCCACGCGGAGGTGGCGTGCACCTCGTACTCGGGGAAGGTGTCGTCGCCCGCGTAGCGGTCGTACCGTTCGCCGATCTTCAGGGAGTAGGTGAGCGGGCCGTGCTGGACGCTGACGGCGTCGTGCTGCTCGGGCCAGTGGCGCAGTCCGGTCCGCTGGGGCAGCCGCAGGGTCACCACGTCGCCGTCGTGCCAGGTGCGGTCCACCGAGGCCCAGGCAGGACCGTCGGGGGCACTCAGGAGGCGGCCGTCGACGCGCAGTTCGGGTCCACGGCACCATCCGGGCACGCGCAGCCGCAGCGGGAAGCGTACCGGGCGCGGGGTGGACACGGTGAGGGTGACGGTCTCGGTGAAGGGGTAGCCGGTGTCCTCGGTGACGGTCACGGTGGTACCGCCCGCGACCTGTGCGCGCACCCGGCTCGGCGCGTACATCGCGGCGGCGAGACCGCCGTCGGGGCTGCTCAGCCACAGCTCCTCGGTGAAGTACGGCCATCCCATGCCGTAGTTGTGCGGACAGCAGCGGTACTGGTCGACACCGGGGTGGAAGGCCTGCATGGCGAAGCCGTTCTGGAACTGCCCCTGTGTCTTGGTCCTGTTGTCGAGGTCGACGCTGTTGGCGCTGGTGATGTAGTGGATGGAACGCCCCCGCGGGTCGAGGGAGGCGGGCAGCATGTTGAAGGCCAGGTCCTCGCAGCGGTCCGCCCAGACGGGGTCGCCGGTGATCCTGGTGAGGAGTTCGTGGCTGGCCATGAACTCGACGATCCCGCAGGTCTCGAAGCCCTGCCGGGGGTCGCCGAATCCGGGCCGGTAGTTCTCGTCGCCCGCCATGCCGCCGCCCGGGAATCGCCCGTAGGCGTTCATGACGTCGTCGTAGGCGCGGTAGGTCGCCCGGGTCAGTTCGTCGGAGCCCGCGATCTGTCCGTACTGGGCGGGTTCGCGGAAGCCCTGGGCGATGTTGACGTTGTGCCGGGTGGGGGTGGGGCCCGTCCAGTCGGCACCGTAGGTGTGCATCTTGGCGGCCAGATCGAGCAGGAAGGGCTCCCCGGTACGCCGGTACAGCCATACGGCGATGTCGAGCCCGTCGCCCCAGCGATAGGAGATCCAGCTGGTGTCGAAGGCGCCGGGGCCCTGGGCGTTCATGAACCGCAGGAACCGGACGAGGAACGGCACGACACGCTCGTCGTGCGTGAACTCCTCGTGCGTGCGCAGGGCTTGGAGGAGCGGCAGGAACGGCCAGAAGTCGGGCCCGCCGTTGAGCGAGGTGCGCAGGGAGCGCGGTCCGAAGAAGCCGTCGCTCTGCTGGGTGGCGAGGATCGCGTCGATCCACTCGCGGGAACGGGCCAGGGCGGCCGTGTCCCCCGTGGCGACGGCCAGCGGCACATAGCCGCGCAGCCAGTACGGCACCTCCTCCCAGCCGCCGCGCTCCGGATGCACCCAGCCGGTCGCCGTGAAGTCGAGGAAGTGGGAGAAGCTCTCGTACCGGCCGCACAGGCCGTCGAGTTGGAGTTGCAGCTGGCCGGCGAGCCAGCCGCGCGCGGTGACGCTGCCGGACGGCAGCTTGCGGAAGGCGTCGGGCACGGGCGCCGCCGCCGTCCGCCGCGGCGCGGCGGACGCGGACGGGGCGAGGGCGCCGCCGAGCGCGGCGACGCCGAGGGCGCCCGCACTGAGGAGGGTGCGTCTGTCGAGGGGCATGTGGGGGCTCCTGTTCGACGTCCTGGATCCGGCCGGGAGGTGCGCAGAGCTGGCTCTTATAACGTTGTAAGAACCAGTCGGGATGACAGCACAGCGCCGGGTCCGCTGTCCAGAGTCCGTCATCGGCCGGCCACAAAGTGTGCCGACGAACGGGCCGTTCGGAGCGTCGGTGGCCGTAGGATCTAGTGATCTCGTGGGGGTGGTCATGAGCAGGCAGCGTCCCGGCACACCGACGCTGGAGGAGGTGGCCGCGCTCGCGGGTGTGGGGCGGGGCACCGTCTCGCGTGTCATCAACAACGCGGCGGGCGTGAAGGATTCGACGCGCCGTGCCGTGCAGCGCGCCGTCGCCGAACTGGGCTACGTCCCCAATCTGGCGGCCCGTTCACTGGCGGGCCGGCGGGCCGACGCCGTCGCGCTGGTCATGACGGAACCGGACTGGCGGCAGTTCGGTGAGCCGTTCTTCTCGGAGATCGTCCGGTCCGTCGGCGACGCGCTCACCGACACCAAGGTGCAGCTGCTGCTCACCCTGGTCCGCACGGACGCCGAACGGCAGCGGCTCGTGGAGTACGCGCGCGGCGGCCGGGTCGACGGCGTGATGCTGATGTCCGTGCACGCGGAGGACGCGCTGCCCGACATGCTGGCCGAAGTCGGCCTGCCCACGGTGCTGTTGGGGCGGCGTTCGAGCGAGGAGAGCGTGACCTACGTCGACGCGGACAACACCGGCGGCGCCCGCGGCGCGGTGGCGCATCTGCTGGGCCTCGGCCGTCGCTCGATCGGCACCATCACCGGGCCGCTCGACATGTACGTGGCCCAGTGCCGGCTGCGCGGCTACCGCGAGGCGCTGGAGCGGGCGGGCGTCGGGCACCGGGACTCCTGGACCGTCGAGGGGGACTTCTCGGCGGACAGCGGGCGCCGGGCGATGGCCGAACTCATCGAGTGCGCACCGGAGATCGACGGTGTGTTCGCCGCGTCGGACACCATGGCCGCGGGCGCGCTCGACGCCCTGCGGGCGGCGGGGCGCCGGGTGCCGGAGGACGTGGCGGTGATCGGCTTCGACGACTTCCCGCTCGCCCAGCACACGGCGCCGAAGCTGACGACGGTACGGCAGCCGCTGGAGGAGATCGGCCGGACGATGGTCCGGCTGCTCCTGGAGGAGATGGAGCAGCCGGAGGTGGCCTGGCGGCACGTCATCCTCCGCACCGAACTGGTGCTGCGCGACTCCGCCTGACCCGTGTGCGTCACACCGAATGTTTCGGGAGCGCTCCCGAGGGCGTAGCCCGTTAAGGATCAACTCACCGACCTGCGGCTTCGAAAAGAATTCGACGGTTTCCCGCGCACGGCCTTGTCAGGGACATGGGTAGCTTCTACAGTCCCGTTCCGAAACACAACTGGGAGCGCTCCCATCAATGGGGAGAGGGGAGCGCTCCCGCCCGGTCCCCCGCATCCTCCTGGAGAGGTCCCCCTCATGCGACGGTTACCGAACCAACCCCGGGTCCCGCGCGGCCTGTTGGCGACGCTCCTCACCGCTCTCGCCATGCTCGCGGCGCTGGTGACCGCGGCGGCGCCGGCCCAGGCCGACACCACGGTCTGCGAACAGTTCGGATCGGCCGTGATCCAGGGGCGCTACGTCGTCCAGAACAACCGCTGGGGCACCAGCGCCACCCAGTGCGTCACCGCCACGGACAGCGGCTTCCGCGTCACCCAGGCCGACGGATCGGTGCCGACCAACGGGGCCCCGAAGTCGTATCCGTCGGTCTTCAACGGCTGCCACTACACCAACTGTTCGCCGGGCACCGCCCTCCCGGCACGGGTCAGCGGCATCTCCAGCGCGCCCAGCAGCATCTCGTACGGCTTCGTCGACAACGCCGTGTACAACGCCTCGTACGACATCTGGCTGGACCCGACGCCCCGGACCGACGGGGTGAACCGGACCGAGATCATGATCTGGCTGAACAAGGTGGGCCAGATCCAGCCGATCGGTTCCCGGGCCGGCACGGCGAGTGTCGGCGGGCGCACCTGGGAGGTGTGGGCGGGCGGCAACGGCACCAACGACGTGCTGTCGTTCGTGGCGCCGTCGGCGATGAGCGGCTGGAGCTTCGACGTCATGGACTTCGTCCGGGCGACCGTGGCGCGCGGGATGGCTCAGAACGACTGGTATCTGACGAGCGTCCAGGCGGGCTTCGAGCCGTGGCAGAACGGTGCGGGGCTGTCGGTCAACTCCTTCTCGTCCACGGTGAACACCGGTGGCGGCGGCCCGCAGGAGCCCGGGGAGCCGGGTGGTCCGGCCGCGTGCTCGGTGTCGTACGCCACGAACGTCTGGCCGGGCGGGTTCACGGCCGATGTGACCGTGCGGAACACCGGTTCGTCCGCCGTCGACGGCTGGAAGCTCGCCTTCGCCCTCCCCTCCGGGCAGCGCGTCACCAACGCCTGGAACGCCTCCGTCACCCCCGCCTCCGGGGCGGTCACGGCGAGCGGGCTCGACACCAACGGGCGGATCGCGCCCGGCACGAGCGCGAACTTCGGCTTCCAGGGCACCTACAGCGGCTCCTTCACCCCGCCGAACGGGTTCAGCCTGAACGGCACCGTCTGCGCGACCACCTGACACGACCGGCGGGCCGCTTCCCCGCCGCGTCCCCCAGGCCCGGGGCCCCGCCCTTCCCCCCGCGCCGACGGGGCGGGCCCCCGGGCCCCGCGCCCACCCGAGCCCCCCGCCCGTCCGGTCGGCACCCACCCCGGACGGGCGGGGTTTCCACCTATCCCCGCCCATCCACCACCGGTACAGGAGATTTCATGGTCCTACGACGCAGATTCGTCTCCCTGGCAGCGGTACTGGCCACCCTCCTCGGAGGGCTCGGCCTGAGTTTCCTCTGGCAGAACGACGCGCAGGCGCACGGCGTGGCGATGATGCCCGGATCCCGCACCTACCTCTGTCAGCTGGACGCCATCACCGGCACCGGCGCACTGGACCCGGACAATCCGGCGTGCCAGGCCGCGCTGAACCAGAGCGGCGCGACGGCGCTGTACAACTGGTTCGCCGTGCTCGACTCCAACGCGGGTGGCCGTGGCGCCGGTTATGTCCCGGACGGCACGCTCTGCAGCGCGGGCGACCGGTCCCCGTACAACTTCTCCGCCTACAACGCGGCCCGTTCCGACTGGCCCCGCACACATCTGACGTCCGGTGCGACGATCGACGTGCAGTACAGCAACTGGGCCGCCCACCCCGGTGACTTCCGGGTCTACATCACCAAGCCCGGCTGGTCGCCCACGTCCCAGCTGGGCTGGAACGACCTGGAGCTCATCCAGACCGTCACCAACCCGCCCCAGCAGGGTTCGCCGGGCGCCAACGGCGGCCACTACTACTGGGATCTGAAGCTGCCCTCCGGGCGTTCCGGCGACGCGCTGATCTTCATGCAGTGGGTGCGTTCGGACAGCCAGGAGAACTTCTTCTCCTGCTCCGACGTCGTCTTCGACGGCGGCAACGGCGAGGTCACCGGCATCGGCGACGACGGCGGCACCCCGGACCCGGACCCCACGGACCCGGACCCGACGGATCCCCCGCACACCGGTGAATGCATGGCCGTCTACTCCGTGGTGAACTCCTGGAGCGGCGGTTTCCAGGGCTCCGTCGAGGTGATGAACCACGGGACGTCACCGCTCAACGGCTGGGCCGTGCAGTGGAAGCCCGGCACGGGGACCACGATCGGCAGTGCCTGGAACGGCTCGCTGACGAAGGGCTCCGACGGCACGGTGACGGTACGGAACGTCGATCACAACCGGGTGATCGCTCCGGACGGCAGTGTGACGTTCGGCTTCACGGCCACGTCGTCGGGCAACGACTTCCCTGTGGGCACGATCGGCTGCGTGCAATAGCCGGACCTTGACGGCGACACCGGTGCCACGGGTGCCGGTGTCGCCCTCCGGCCGCTGAAATCACCTGTCGCCGACGGCCTCGGAGGGCACAGAATCCTCTCATGGCTGACATGAAGGTGTTCCGGGACGCGGTCACCGCGTGGGCCGCCGGCGGTACCGGCGACCCGGCGCACGAGCTGGCAGAGCGGCTCGGCGTCCGGACGGCGGTCCTGCTCGAAGGGCTGAGCGACGCCGCCGCGGTCGAGGCGCTGGCCGCGCGCCGCGGCCGGGACCTGGCGGCCGAGGGGGTCTGCGTCCTGCCGATGGGCGGTGCGATGAACATCGGGCGCTTCGCCCGGCTGCTGGGGCCGCCCGGTCTGGGCCTGCGGCTGACGGGGCTGTGCGACGAGGGCGAGCGCGGCTACTACGCCCGGGGACTCGAGCGGGCCGGTGCCGGGCAGGCGGAGTTCTTCGTCTGTGCCGCGGATCTGGAGGACGAGTTCATCCGCGCGCTGGGGGTGGACCGGGTGGAGGAACTGGTCCGGGCGGAGGGCGAACTGCGGCCCCTGCGGACCTTCCTCAACCAGCCCGCTCAACGGGACCGTACCGCACAGGAACGGCTGCGGCGTTTCCTCGGCACCAAGAAGGGCCGCAAGATCCGCTACGGCCGGGTCCTCGTCGAGGCCCTTCAGCCCGGGCGTGTGCCCGCCCCCCTCGACGCCCTGCTCACCGGCGTCTGACCGGTCGGCGCCGGGTCGGGGAAGGAGCGGTCGCCGAAGAGGACCCGGGCGGCGGCGGCCCGGCCGGGCGGTGTCCGCAGCAGGGCGAACGCCGCCGTGACCGCGGCCGGTGTCCGGAGGAACGCCAGGCCCCTGCGCATACCGAGCCGGCCCCGGAACCGGGCGCGCAGAGCGGCCCCGTCGTAGTGGGCGAGAGGGTCCGCGCCGCCCGACCGCAGTGCGTCGTCGAGCACTGAAGCGGCCAGTTCCGACAGGCGCAGACACGGGTCCAGACCGCCGGCGGTGAGCGGGGAGACCGCGCCCGCCGCGTCCCCCACCAGCAGTCCGTCGCCGCAGGCGATGCGTCGCAGTACTCCGCCGACGGGTATCGGTCCGCCGCGCCGTTCCACCGACTCGGGCCGCCGTACGCCGTCCAGTCCGGGGGCCGACGCGCTGAACCGTTCCATGGTGCGGCGCAGCCCCTGGGGGAAGCGTTCGGCATAGCCGGCGACACCGACATGGGCGTGCTCCCCGTCGTGGATCACCCAGGCGAGGTAGCCGGGGGCGAGGGAGGGGTCGAGGACGCAGTGGAAGGTCGGCGGTTCGCCGTTCGGAAGTACGGCGAAGACCTCCTCGGCGCCGACCAGCATGTGGCGGTTGCGGTCGAGGCCGAGGTCGCGGGCGACGCTCGAACGGGCCCCGTCGGCGCCGACGACGAAGCGCGCCCGGACCGCGGCCGGTCCGTCACGGCCGACCAGCCGGAAGGTGTCGCCGTCCCGGCCGGCGTAGCGCGTGCCCAGCGCCAGTCGCACACCGGCGTCGACCGCCGCCGTGGCCGCCGTCTCGTACAGCGGCCCCATGTCGCCCACCCGGAACTCGTCACGGTCGCTGAGCAGACCGACGGGGCGGCGCAGACCGGGCGGATAGAGCACCACGCGCCGGATCGGCGGACCGAGATGCTCGTCGGGCAGCGGAAAGTCGTCGAGTGTCTTGCGTACGAAGATGCCGGTGGTGCGGATCGCGCCGCCGAGGGCGGTGCGCCGTTCGGCCAGGAGCACGTCGTGGCCCTGCCGGGCGAGCAGGGTGGCGACGTGCAGGCCGGCGAGGCCGGCGCCGACCACCAGGACATCCGTGTCGATGGTCCCCGCGCGACGGGCTGCTGTGGGCATGGGAGTGCTCCTTCGGGACGTCGAAGACGGACACTTCGATCGACTTACGATGGGAAGCTATCGAAATTCGATAGGTCAGGCAAGCGCGGAGCACCTGGCGCGAAAGCGGGTGCGATGACCGCTCACCGGAAGCGGGGAGCGGCCTCGGGAACTCCTGCACCACGGGCGCGAGTTGGACTGGACCAAACTCTTGACAGGCGCTTCGGTCACTTCTTGAATCACGGACTGGAGTAAGTAAGGTTTCCTATCCTCTCCCCCACCTGCCGCCGCACAGCCGTCATGGAGTCCGCAGCCGTTTTGGCATGTCCTAGACATTCCGGAAGCGGTACTGCGGCCGCGTGCCGGGCGTCGGCGGCAAGAAGGACAGTGACTCATGACCACGACGCTTCTGAGCGGACCCGCGCTGCGCGGCGCGCTCGGCACGGCGGCCGTCGCCGCCCTCCTGGCAGGTCTCCACTCCGTCCCGGCGAGTGCCGCCGCTGCCGCCACCGGACGCATCACCGGGCTCGGCGGCAAGTGCGTGGACGTGGCCGGTACGTCGACGGGGCGGGCGCCTACAGGGTGTTCGTCCCCTCGCTGCGGACGGACTCGACGGCGACCACCTGGGCCAACGGGAACGCGGCGGGCACCTCGCTCGGCATGGACCGGTTCCATGTCGTCAAGCCGGGGGCGACCGCCGCGCAGCTCAACGCGGCGCTGGCCGAGGGCAAGAACCTGCTGGTGACGCCGGGTGTCTACCATCTGAGTGAGACCCTGCGCGTGACCCGTCCCGACACCGTGGTCCTCGGGCTCGGTCTCGCCACCTTCGTCCCGGACAACGGCGTGACGGCCATGACGGTCGCCGACGTCGACGGGGTGAAGCTCGCGGGTGTCCTCTTCGACGCCGGCACCACCAACTCCCGTACGCTCGTGGAGGTCGGCCCGACCGGCGCGGCCGCCGACCACTCCGCGAACCCCACCTCCCTGCACGACGTGTACTTCCGGGTGGGCGGCGCGCACGCCGGCAAGGCCACCACGAGCCTCGTCGTCAACAGCGACGACGTCATCGGCGACCACATGTGGATCTGGCGCGGCGACCACGGCAACGGCATCGGCTGGAACACCAACACCGCCGACACCGGCCTCGTCGTGAACGGCGACGACGTCACCATGTACGGCCTGTTCGTCGAGCACTACCAGAAGCACCAGACCGTCTGGAACGGCAACGGCGGGCGCACATACTTCTACCAGAACGAGATGCCGTACGACCCGCCCAGCCAGGCCGCCTGGATGAACGGCTCCACCCAGGGCTACGCCGCCTACAAGGTCGCGGACGGTGTCACCAGCCACCAGGCGTACGGCCTCGGCAGCTACTGCTTCTTCAGCGTAGACCCGTCCGTCACCGCCGAGCACGCCTTCGAGGTCCCCAACAGGCCGAACGTCCGTTTCCAGAACATGGTGACGGTCTCCCTCGGCGGCACCGGCACCATCCGCCATGTCATCAACGACCGCGGCGGCCCCTCCAACTCGTCGACGAACGTCGCCGATCTTGTGAACTTCCCGTGACGGACGCCCGCGCGCTGTCACGGACTCCGGCGTCCCCCGGTCATCCGGGGGACATGTCGATCAGCCGGAAGGGAAGGCGACGTTGGACGTCTACGAGGCGGTCACGAGCCGACGGGCAGTGCGCGGGTTCACCGACAGACCGATACCCGAGGAGGTGCTGGAGCGGGTGCTCACCACGGCGGCCTGGGCTCCGTCCGCGTCGAACCTCCAGCCGTGGCACGCCTATGTGGTGACCGGCGGCCCGCTGGCCGGACTCAAGAAGCGGGCCGGTGAGCGGTTAGCCGCGGGAGACTCCTGGGACGAGCCGGAGTACACGATGTACCCGCCCGCGCTGGGGACCCCGTACCGCGAGCGCCGGACCGAGTTCGGCGAGCACCGGTACGGGGCGCTCGGCATCCCGCGCGAGGATCTGGAGGCACGGCACAGGGCTTCGGCGGCGAACTGGGCGTGCTTCGGCGCGCCCGCCGCCCTGTTCTGCTACATCGACCGGGACATGGGTCCGGCCCAGTGGTCCGACGTCGGCATGTTCCTGCAGACGGTCATGCTGCTGCTCCGCGCCGAGGGGCTGCACAGCTGCACCCAGATGGCGTGGGCGAAGTTCCACCGGACCGTCGCCGAGATCGTCTCGCCGCCCCGTGAACTCCTGCTCTTCTGCGGGATGTCGATCGGGTACGAGGACGTCTCGGCCGGCGACGCCCGGATCGGCCGGGCGCCACTGGACGAGACGGTCGTCTTCGTCGGCGACGTCTGAGCCGGCCCCCTCAGGCGTCGTTGGCGCAGCGGAAGCCGAGGTTGGCCGTGGAGGAGTCCGGGGTGTTGGAGGAACGGGCCGCCACCCGGTAGCGGTTGCAGTAGGAGTCGTGGCAGAGGTAGGAGCCGCCGCGCAGGACCCGTGAGGTGCCGGTTTCCGGGCCTTTCGGGTCCTCTGCCGCGGAGTGGGTGTAGTAGGTGGGCGAGAACCAGTCGGCGCACCATTCCCACACGTTGCCGGCCACGTTCCACAGGCCGAGGCCGTTGGGGCGGTAGGACTTCACCGGCGCCGTGGTGAGGTGGCCGTCCTCGGCCGTGTTGGTGTGGGGGAAGCGGCCCTGCCAGATGTTGCAGCGCCAGCGGCCGCCCGGGGTGAGGTCGTCGCCCCAGGCGTAGCGGCGTCCGTCCAGGCCGCCGCGTGCCGCGTACTCCCACTCCGCCTCGGTGGGCAGACGCTTGCCCGCCCACCGTGCGTAGGCGCTCGCGTCGTGCCACGAGACGTGGACGACCGGGTGGTTCTGCCGGCCGGCGATGCCGGACCGGCCGCCCTCGGGGCGCCGCCAGTGGGCGCCGCGGACATTGATCCACCAGGGCGTTCCGGCCGCGTCGCCGAGGATGTCGGACGGGTCGGCGTCCACCACGAGGTGGAAGACCGCCGAGGAGCCGTACCGTTCGGCGTCGGTGACATGGCCGGTGGCCTTCACGAAGGTGGCGAACTGCGCGTTGGTGACGGCGGTCTCGTCGATGTGGAACGGCTTCAGGCGTACCGCGTGAACGGGGGTCTCACCGTCGGCGCGGTAACCCTCGTCGAAGGCGTCTCCCATGGCGAACCCGCCCCCGGGCAGGCGGACCTGCCCGCGGGTCGAGCGCTTTCTCGCGGCGGGCGGGGCCGTCGTGGTGGACGGCGGGGTGAGGGTGACCGGGGCGGCGGCCGGGGTGCAGCAGGAGGCGTGTTCACTCGTCATGGGAAGTCCAGGGTCCGGTCAGGGCCGGTAGGTGGATTCGTCGAGTCCGCTCAGGGTGGGGTCGTGGCCCACCTCGCCGACGTCGTACATCGAGGTCATCCAGTGGTAGAAGTTGTCGCCGCGCTCCCGCAGCAGGTCGTACAGGCGGCGGGTCATCCGGGAGCGGACCCCGGCCATCTCGGGGTGGTCGTGGACGTTCTGCAGTTCGTCCGGGTCACGGAGCAGGTCGTAGAGCTCGTTGACCGAGTCCGGGTTGACGACGAGTTTGTAGCGGTCCTCGCGCAGCATGCGCTGCGGGTAGGGGAAGTGGTGGCCGTGGAACTCGCAGACGATGTCCTCGGCCCAGTCCGTCTCCTCACCCCGCACGAGCGGCAGCAGGCTGCGTGAGTCGACCGCGGGCTCGGGGTCGACGCCGGCCAGTTCGAGGATGGTCGCGGTGCAGTCGAGCAGACTGACGAACTCGTTCCGTACGACACCGCCGGGTGTGCCGGGCACGCGGAGCAGGCCCGGGGTGCGGTAGATGTCCTCGTACATCGCCGGGCCCTTGTCGTGCAGCCGGTGCGAGCCGGTGAACTCCCCGTGGTCGCAGGTGAAGAACACGGCGGTGTCGTCGGTGAGTCCGAGTCGCTCCATGGCCTCCATGACCCGGCCGATCTGCCGGTCGATCAGCGCCACATAACCCCAGTAGACGGCGATGAGTTTGCGGGTGGTCTCGATCGGCATGGTGTCGAAGGTCCAGTGGGCGCTGTAGTTGCGCTGGACCGGCGGTTTGCCGTGGAAGGTCTCGGCGATGGACCGCGGCAGTTCCACATCGGCCGGGTCGACCAGGTCGAAGTACTCGTCCGGGAGGATGTACGGCAGATGCGGGCCGAAGAAGTGCAGGGCGAGGAAGAACGGCTGCTCGCGTTCGCGGGAGTCCGCCGCGTACTGCTCCAGTTTCTCGATGGCGCGGGTCGCGAGGTAGTGCTCGAAGGTGGCCTCGACGGGCTGGTGCAGCCGGGCGGCGAGCAGATTGCCGGGGCCGCCGTTGGGCAGGGTGCCACGGATGCGGTCGCTGATCCGGTACGGCGGCAGACCGTGCTCGTCGAGGTGGGTGAGGTAGTCGGGGTGGTCCACCGGGTTGTGCCAGCCGGGGAGTTCGGGGCCGTCGAAGCCGTAGTCGGCGGCCGTGCGCCGGGTGCCGACGTGCCACTTGCCGATGAGGCCGCAGTTGTAGCCCTTCTCCCGCAGGGCGTGGGAGAAGGTGAACTGGTCCTCCGCCAGGTCCTCCAGATAGCCGACGTTGCGCTCGTGGTTGGCGAGCAGCTTGTGCCGGAAGGGTGCCTGGCCGGTCAGCAGACTGGCCCGGGCCGGCGTGCAGATCGCGGTGGGGGTGTACCAGCGGTCGAACCGGGTTCCCGTGGCGGCGAGTTCGTCGAGGACGGGGGTGTGCGCCAGCGGGTTTCCGTACGCGCCGAGGGTGTCGGCGCGGTGCTGGTCGGTCATCAGGAAGAGGATGTTCTTCCCGGGCGTGCCGGACTGGGTCACTTACCTGCTCCGATGAAGAGATCGCCGGTGTAGTACTGCGCGGGGTCGACGGGCTGCTTCAGCTTGCCCGCCTCGACGAAGTAGTCGTTCATGCCCTTGAGCCACTTGTCGACGGTGCCGTCCTCGGTGAGCCTGTCGAGCTCGTCGACACCGAGCACCTTGTTGTTGGCGGCGTCGGCCTTCACCTGATCGGCGGGGATCTTCAGCTTCTCCGCGGTGAGGGAGATCGCCTCGGCCATGTGCTTCGACCGGAACTCCATGGCCTCGCGCAGGACGGCGAGGACCTTGCCGACCTTCTCCGGGTTGTCGGCGACGAGCTTGTTGCCGGCCACGAAGGCGGTGGGGAAGGAGACCTCGTCCTCGAAGTCGGTGTTCTTGGCGAGTTCGACCAGGTCGGGGACCTGCTTCTTGATGGTGGCCGCAGCCGGGTACCAGAAGCCGGCACCGTCGACCTGCTGGGAGGAGACGGCGGAGACGATGGTCGACGGGTCCATGGGGACGAGCTTCAGGTCGTCCTTGGTCATGCCGGCCTTCTTCAGGGCGAGCGAGAGGATCATGTCGCCGGAGGTGCCCTCGGGTACGGCCACGGTCTTGCCCTTGAGCTGTCGCATCGAGGTGATGCCGGGCTGGGCGAGGACCCGGTCGGAGTTGCCGAGGGTGTTGATCGCGACGACCTTGGCCTGGCCGGAGGCGGGGAGCCACATCGCGCCGGGGCCTATGTAGCCGAAGTCGAGGTTGTCGGTGCCGAGGGCCTGGATCTGCAGAGGGCCGTTGGTGAAGACCTTGGCGTCCGCCTCGAGTCCGTGCTTCTTCCACAGGCCCTTGGCGTCGGCGATGGCGATGAGGCTGGCACCGTTGAAGTCACCGATGTAGCCGAAGCGCACCGTGTCCCCGGACCCTCCGGAGGAGTCGCTGCCGCAGGCGGTCAGCAGGGCCAGCGCGGCCGCGCCGGCCAGGGCGGCGGTGAGGTGTCTGCGGGTGAGGGAGCGTGGCATGGCTGTGGGTACCTTCCGGATCAGTTCGCTGTGGCGGCCGCGGCCGCGGAGGCGGTGCGGCCTTCCTGGTGGTAGACGGAGTGCCACACGCGGTTGCGCAGTGCGGCGAACTCGGGGCTGAGGCGGAACGCCTCGTCGCGCACGATGGCGGGGTCGACCTCGATGACGTCGTAGACGCGGCCGGGGCGGGCCGCCATGACGATCACCCGGTTGGCGAGGAACACGGCCTCGTCGACGTCGTGGGTGATGAACAGCACCGTGCGCTTGTCCTGGCTCCAGGTGCGCAGCAGCTGTTCCTGGAGTTTGACCCGGGTGAGCGCGTCGAGGGCTCCGAAGGGTTCGTCCATGAGGAGGATCGAGGGGTCGACGGCGTAGGCGCGGGCGATGGCGCAGCGCTGGCGCATGCCTCCGGACAGGGTCTTGGGGAGGGCGTCGGCGAAGCGTTCGAGTCCGACCAGTTCGATGAAGTGCTCGGCGCGGCCGCGTCGTTCGGCCTTGGGGACGCCGGTGGTGCGCAGCCCGAACTCGACGTTCTGGCGCACGGTGAGCCAGGGGAAGAGGGCGTACTGCTGGAAGATCACGCCGCGTTCGGGTCCCGGTCCGGAGACGGTGGCGCCGTCCACCAGGGCCCGGCCCCGGCTGGGTGTCTCCAGTCCGGCGAGGATGTTCATCAGGGTGCTCTTGCCGCAGCCGGAGGGGCCGACGACGGTGACGAACTCGTGTTCCGCTATGTCGAGACAGACGTCGTCGAGGGCGGTGAAGGTCTCCCGGCCGAGGGCGAACGTCTTGGTGACGCCCTGGACGGATATCTTGGCCGGCTTGCTGGTCATCGGCGTTCCTGCCATCCGGTGAGCTTGCGTTCCGCGAGGAGCAGGATGCGGTCCATGAGCAGACCGAGGATCCCGATCGAGATCAGTCCGACGAAGATGGTCGGCAGGTCGTAGTAGAGCTGCGCGTTCTGCATGCGGTAGCCGAGGCCCTCCTGGGCGGCGATGAGCTCCGCTGCGACGAGGGTGGCCCACGCCGAGCCGAGGCCGACCCGCATGCCGACGAGGATGAACGGCGTGGAGGCGGGCACCACGACGCGGGCGAAGATGGTCGCGTCCTTGGCGCCCAGGACCCGGGCCGCGTCGATGAGGGTGCGGTCGACGTTGACGACGCCCTGGAAGGTGGAGATCACGCAGGCCAGGAACGCGGCGAGGAAGATGACGAAGATCTTCGGGGTCTCGTCGATGCCCATGACGACCACGGCCAGCGGGATGATCGCCAGCGGCGGTACGGTGCGGAAGAACTGGATCCAGGGTTCCATCAGGCCCCGCGCGGTCCCGTACCAGCCCATGAGGAAGCCGACCGGTACGGCCGCGGCCGTACCGAGCGCGAAGCCGATGAGGACGCGGGTCAGGCTGGCGAGGACGTCGTCGGCGAGGGTGCCGTCCCCGAGCAGGGTCCAGGCCCGGGAGACGACCTCGGGCGGGGTCGGCAGTTTGAAGCCGGCGGACGCCAGGATCCACCACAGCGCGATCCCCAGTGCGATGGACACGGCGTTCAGGAACAGGGGGAGCCCGCGCCTGCCCGACGGTGAGCGCTCCGCCGCGGTCTTCTTCGCGTCCGGGGTGCCGGGTTCGTCCGGGGCCGCTCTGTCCGTGGTGGGGTGTCGTGGTTCGGCGCCCCGCTTGTCAAGGACGGACATGGGCGACTCCTTCGATGGTCGAGTCACGGGCATCGGTACCTGCCTTCACATCGGCGGTTTCCGGATACCGCGCCAGTAGTGGGGAGTTGTGGAAGACCGCGGCGAGGGCGCCGATGGCGCCGTCGTCGTCCGAGAGGCGGGCGGCCTCGACGGCCGGTCCGGCCGACGCGGTCGGGAAGAGGTCTGCGGCGAGCGTGGCGGCGACCTGCTCGACGATCACCGGAGCCAGCTGGGTGATCTCGCCGCCGATGACGACCTTCGCCGGGTTGAGGGTCATCGTCGCCGCTCCGACGACGCGTCCCAGTGCCCCGGCCGCCTCGCGCAGCACCCGGTCGACGACGGGGTGCGCACGGGCGACGGCGTCCGCCAGATCGCCCAGGTTCTCCAGCGGGAGACCGAACTCCCAGCAGGCCGCGAGGATCGCGGGCACCGAGGCGACCGTCTCCAGACAGCCGCGTTTGCCGCACCGGCACGGCCGCCCCGCCGGGTCCACGGTCACATGCCCGAGTTCGCCGGCCAGCCCGGACGAGCCGGTCACCAGGTGCCCGCCGACGACGAGCCCGCCGCCGACACCGTCCGACAGCCGTACGTACACCAGGTCGGCGACGCTGTGGGCGCCGCTGATCGCCTCGGCGAGGGCGGCCAGCCTGGTGTTGTTGTCGACGATCACCGGAGCGTCGAAACGCTCGGCGAAGGCGAGGTCGACACCCTCGGGGGCGGGCCGGAGCACCGTCCCCGGCGGGGTGGCGCGGGGCCAGGCCGCCGCCTCCGGCGCCGGGTAGGGACCCGGCACACCGATGCCGATGCCCTGGAGCGCCCCGAAGTGGACACCGGCCTCGGCCATCAGCCGTTCGACCAGGGCGAGGGCGAGCTCGGTCCGCCGCTGCCAGGGCGTCGTGTCGTCGTAGCGGACCGCGCCCGAGGCCATGATCTCGTGCGAGGCGTCGGCCACCGCGACATGGACCCGACGGTGGCCGAAGTCGACGCCCATGAACTGCGCCGACGACGGGTCCAGCGCCAGCCGCTCGGCCGGCCGGCCACTGCCCTCGCGCCGGGACGCGTCGGTGTCCACGACGACGATGGCGCCCCGTTGCAGGAGGCTGCCGGTGATCTCGGAGAGGGTGGTGCGGGACAGGCCCACGAGGCGGGCGATCTCGCCGCGGCTCATGGCGCCGTTCTCTTGCAGTGCACGCAGGACGCGCTCCTCATGGGTGCGCCTGACCAGTGCGTGCACTCCGCTGGGCATCTGCATGCCGGTCAACGTAGAGAGGCCGGATTATTCCGTCAACACTCCGACAGAAAGAGGAAACGAATCGTTCATAAGGCCTGATGGGCAAGTGCCTGAACCACCGGTTTCACCACGATTATTCGTCCGGGGTGTTGACGTAAATGTGTCGGTGTTCGCATGCTGTGCGGCACACCCCCGCCTCGCAGCCCTCCTCGGGCTGCCGCATGCGTCCGGGGCGGGGACGACGAAGGAGAACGCGACTGATGACCGGTGCCGAGAACCGTTTGCGCCGTCGCTCCTTGCTGGCCGGCGCCGCCGGCGTGGGGGCCGCGGCGGCCCTGCCCGCGACCGCCGCGCAGGCGGCCCCGTCCAAGCCGTCCCCGGCCGCCGCCGCGGGCCCCCGCCCGTCGAACTGGCCCGACCCCGAGCCCTACGGCGTCGCCGACACCCGGCTGGACCTGTGGCCGCGGGAGGACAACTCCTTCGTGCTGCCGCTGGAGCTGCGTCCCCGCGACAAGGAGCACGGCCGGGTGTGGATGCGGGACACCTACGTCAACTGCTTCACCGTCGACGGCCGCCCGCTCTATGTCGCCACGGGCACCGGCCGGGTGCCGGGCCTGGAGGCGGCCGGCCCCTGGAACGACGGGATCTTCGTGTGGACGGCGCCCTCGCTCCAGGGCCCGTGGAGACTCGCGGACACGACCCGGATACGGCCGGACGCCGAGAAGGGCAAGGTGTGGTCGCCCGAGTTCGTCGGGGAGAACCGGCCCGGACGCACGGTCGTCGCGCCCTGGCAGGAGTACTGGCACGACGAGCGGTTCGGCAAGCGCGGCAACGCGTGGGCGCCGGAGGTGCACCACTTCAAGGGCCGCTGGTACATCGTCGCGTGCATGGGCGACCACTCCCGCAAGGTCGGCTCGTTCATGCTGGTGAGCGAGGGCGGTGTCGAGGGCCCGTACCGGCTGGTCGAGGGGAACCTGGAGAAGCCGTTCGGCGAGTCGTTCACCGGCGGGCCGGCGTTCATCGAGCCCGGCGCCTACTTCCACATCGACGGCGGCCTGTACACCGAGGGCGACGACGCCTGGCTGGTGCTGCACAACGATCTGTACGCCAGGTTCCGCGACGACATGGAGGACATCGTCACGACGACGGACCTCCCGAAGTTCCGGCAGACGCCCTACTCCCCCGAGCCGTATCTCGAGGGCGCCTACGTCTTCAAGTACCGCGGCCGGTACTACCTGGTCCACGCCGCCTGGGACCGTACGTCGGTCGACGCCTACGGCAGCACCCGCAACGCCTACGACCCGCCCGGGACGGGGCGCGTGCAGTACCAGTACGACGCGATCGTCGCCGTCTCCGACCACTTCGAGGGCCCGTACGCGCAGCGGTACACCGCGGGCGTCGGCGCCGGGCACAACAACTTCTTCGAGGACCACGAGGGCGGCCTGTGGGCGACGTTCTTCCGTAACCCCGCCCAGGGTTACTGGAAGGACCCGGCCCGCGTCGACGACGCCGCCGTCCCCGGTGTCGTACGGCTGGAGTGGACCGGCCCGAAGGACGGCCGCCTGTACGTGGAGCGCCGCCCGAAGGAGAAGGGGAATCGCCCTTAAGGGGCCTCGGGTGTGCGGGAGCCGCCCGGCTCCCGCACCGCCCGTCCCCGAGTGGTGGGCCCCGGAGCGTGCGCGTACGGTCGAACGGTGGACTCCCGAAAGGGCGACCCCGCATGACCAGAAGCACTCCGCGTCCGGCTTCCGCACGGCGCACCGACCGGGACACCGGCGGCGCCGGGAAGGCGATGGCCCTGCTGGTCATCGCCTCGTGCCAGCTGATGGTGGTGCTGGACATCACCATCGTGAACATCGCGCTGCCGCACATCCAGCGCTCCCTGGACTTCTCCACCACGAGCCTGTCCTGGGTGGTCAACGCCTACACGCTCACCTTCGGAGGTCTGCTGCTGCTCGGCGGCCGGGCCGGCGACATCCTCGGCAGACGGCGCGTCTTCATCGTCGGGGTGCTGCTGTTCGTGCTGGCCTCGCTGCTCGGCGGGCTCGCCCAGAACTCCGGCCAACTCCTCGCCGCCCGCGCCCTCCAGGGCATGGGCGGAGCCATCGCCTCACCGACGTCCCTGGCCCTGATCAGTACGACGTTCCGTGAAGGGCCGGAACGCAACCGGGCGTTCGGGGTGTTCGCCGCGGTGTCGGCGGGCGGCGGCGCGATCGGGCTGCTGGCCGGGGGCGTCCTCGTCGAGTGGCTGAACTGGCGCTGGGTGCTCTTCGTCAACGTGCCGATCGGGCTGCTCATCGCCCTCGCCACGCCGCGCTTCATCAAGGAGTCCGAACGCCACCCGGGCCGCTTCGACATCACCGGCGCGCTCACCTCCACGGCCGGCATGGTGCTGCTCGTCTACGGGTTCATCAGGGCCGCGCAGGACGGCTGGCGGGACACGCTCACGCTCGTCTCGTTCGCCGCGGCCGTCGTGATCCTCGCGGTGTTCGTCCTGGTGGAGCGGAGGTCCCGGCAGCCGATCACCCCGCTGCACATGTTCGCCGACCGGAACCGGGCGGGCACGTACGGCATCATGCTGTGCCTCGCCGCGGCGATGTTCGGGATGTTCTTCTTCCTGACGCTGTTCGTGCAGAACGTGCTGGGCTTCAGTCCGCTCCGGGCCGGGCTCGCCTTTCTGCCGGTCAGCGCGGTCATCGCGGTCGGTGCCGGGCTGGCCTCACGGTTCCTGCCCGTGTACGGGCCCAAACCCTTCATGGTGGGGGGCGGTGTGCTGGCGGCGGCCGGCCTGGCCTGGCTGACGCTCACCGACATCCACTCCACCTACGCGGGCAGTGTCCTCGGTCCGATGCTGGTCTTCAGCCTCGGTATGGGCATGGAGTTCGTGTCGCTGACGCTGATGGCGCTGTCCGACGTACCCGTCCCGGAGACCGGGGCGGCCTCCGGGCTCCTGAACGCCACCCAGCAGGTGGGCGGCTCGCTCGGACTGTCCATCCTGGTCACGATGTTCGGTACGGCGAGCCGCAACGAGGCGGAGAAACAGATACCGCGCTTCCTCCAGCAGGCGACCCCCGCCGAACGGCTGCGCTTCCGGCGGACCGGGGAACTGCCGTCGCCCTGGGGCGACCAGGTCCTCACCTCCGGGGTGTCGGCGGCCTTCATCACGGCGGCTGTCTTCGCCGTGATCGCCGCGCTGATCGCCGTCCTCGCCATCCAGGTCCGCCCCTCCGACCTGCAGCGCCTTCAGGGCGGGTGAACGGGTCAGCGCCCGCGGATCAGCAGATCCGCGACCACGGGCCGGTGGTCGGAGGCCTCCGTGGCCACGGTGCGGGCGCCGGTGATCCGGACGTCGGGTGAGACGGTGACCAGGTCGATGCGCTTCACCGGTTCGCTCGCCGGGTAGGTGGCGCCCGCGCCGGGGGCGGCGTCCCGCAGCCGCTGCCACAGGGGCGCCAGCTCGGGGGCCGTCGCCTCGGCGTTGAAGTCGCCGACCAGGACCTTGGGCCCGCGGTCGGCGGCCAGGACGCCGAGCATGTCCGCCACCTGGGCCTCGCGGACGGACGGGTCGGCCCGGTAGTCCAGATGTGTGGTGTAGAGGTGCACGCGCGCGCCCCGCACATCGAGCACCACTTCGGCGAAGCCGGGCGCGGGGGCCGAGACCGGGTCGGGTGTCTGGGTGGAGAGCCGGGTGATCTCGTGGTTCTCGGCGGTGAGCATCCGGTGGCGGCTCAGTACGGCGACGCCGTACCGCCGGCGCTCGGTGGTTCCGGCGGCCGGGTCCAGGTCGTAGACGGGGGCGAAGAACACCCGCATGCGCAGCTTCCCGGCGAGCGCGCGGGCCTCGTCGGCGAACGCGCTGCGGGCGCCCCAGTGGACGTCGACCTCCTGAAGGCCGATCACATCGGCGCGCAGATCGCGCAGGGCTTCGGCGGTGCGGTCGAGGTCGAACACCTGGTCCTGGCCGGCCCCGGCGTGGATGTTGTACGTCGCCACCCGCAGTGGCACCGCATGCGCGTGGGTGGCGCGGGCGGCCGTCGCGGGTAACGCCGTGACCAGCAGACCGGCGACGAGTACGGCGGCGGCGCGGCGAGGTCTGGGCTTCATGCCTTCTCCAGGTCGGGTAGGGGGAGGGCCGGAACCGAATGGAAGCACACGTGGCACACCTCACTGAAGGGCGCGGAGCTGTGTCGACATGGGGGTCCGCCGCGTGGGCGCGGATGGGAGCCCGGGGGCAGAGCCCACCCCAGGGACGGGAAGGGAAGGGGCGGCGGGGGCGAAATCCAGGCCCCCGCCCCACCGCCTCAGCGGGGACCGGCCGCACTCCGCTCACGGATGAGCGCGAGCACGGTGTCGGTGGTGTGGTCGAGATGGCTGCGTCCGTCGGGGCGGTGCGCGTCCGGGCTGATGTAGCTGTTCCGGCCGAGATGGGTGGCCGGGTCCAGCCGATGCACGGTGACCTTTCCGGCACGCCGCGCACGGTTCCAGCCGCTGCCGCGGAACACCGCCCAGCGCTGGGGGAACAGCCAGGTACCGATGCGTTCGATCCGGTCCCGGGAGCTGGTGAGCTGGTGCAGCCGCGCGGCCCCGGTGAGGTCGTTGGCACCGTTGTGGAAACCGCCGAGGGTGATCAGCAGCGGTGACGCACCGAGCCCGGTGCGCAGTTCGTCCACTGCGCCGGTGGCGACCTGGGCGCCCCCGCTGTAGCTGAGCAGCACCACGGGGACTCCGCTGTGCGGTGGGTAGCCGGCCAGCCTCAGCTGGTTGGCGATCTGGCCGCCGACGGCGCGGTTGTAGAGGGGACGGTAGCGGTGGTCGGCGGCGACGAAGATCTGCATGACGTTGTGGAGGAACAGCAGCAGTCCGACGTGCCGGCGGATCCACACCCACACGGGCCGGTTGGCGAGCGGGGCGGCCAGCGGTGAGTACGGCTGCACCTGTCCGAGGACCCGCAGTTCCGGTGCCGCCGCGATCAGGGCCTTGACGAGCTGGCCGCCGTCGCGGGTGTCGGTGAAGCGGCGTTTGCCGATGCCGTCCAGGTAGACGAGGTAGGCGGCCGGGGGACGGTCGGGGTCGGCACCCCGGGCGTACGGCATGCCCGGCGGGAGGCCGGTGGCGGGCGCGCGCCAGCCGGTGGTGTAGACCAGTACCTCGTAGCGGGCGAGCAGGGCCTCGGCGAGCAGCACCGGGCCGAGCAGCAGGGCGAGGAGAGCGAACCACGTCATACCGGCAGCTCCCTGACTCCCGCGACGCTGATCCGCGCGACCAGACGGCGTACGGCCTCGACGGCGGCGGCGAGTCCTACGCCGGCCAGGGCCACACAGCCGGCCGCGCCCCACCGGCCCAGTCCGGTCAGCTCGGCGAGCGGGGTGACGAGCCCGGCGCCGACGCCGGTCAGGAGCAGCGTGTGCAGCAGGGGTCCGAGCAGCGGGAACGCGATGACGGCGCACAGCAGCAGTGGGGCGACCTCGCCGGGTGTCCAGGTCAGCGCCTCGCCTCCGGAGACGGGGGCGGAGAGGAACAGCTCGGCGAGGGTCCAGGCGGTCACCGGCCAGAGCAGGATGACGGCGCTCTCGACCACGGTGCCGGTCAGCAGCAGCCCGGCCATGATGGGCCGGGACACACGGGAGCGGCGGGCGACCAGGGGCAGAAGCCGTCCGACGGCCTCGGACAGTCCGGCGAACACCACCAGGACGACAAGTGCGGGTGACATGGTTCAGCTCTCCTGGGGCAGGTCCGCCGGGGCCGGCCCGACTGCCCGGGGCAGACGGTCCTCGAGTTCGTCGGCGGCGCGCAGATGGCCGCCCGCCTCGCGCTGGGCCACCCGCAGGACCGCCGCCGCGTCCCGGAAGCGGGGCTCGATGAGCAGCCGCCGGGCGAGGGAACGCACCGCGTCCTCGGTGACGTCCTCGGTACGCAGGGACAGTCCGGCGCCGAGCCCGACGACCCGTCGGGCCACCATGGGCTGGTCGGCGCCCTGGGGGACGACCAGCATGGGCACACCGGCGTACATGGCCTCGTTGACACTGTTCATGCCGCCGTGCGTGACGAACAGTGCGGCACGGTCCAGTACCTCCGGCTGCGGGACGAAGGCGCGGGCGGACACGTTGTCCGGCAGCGGACCGAGCACGGCGGGGTCCGTGCGCCCGGTGGCGAGAACCACGGTGCCGCCCAGCGGGGCGAGCGCGGTGGCGAAGGTGCGCAGTACCCGCGGGCCGGCGTCGAACACCGTGCCGAGCGAGGCGTACAGCACCGGTGCCTCCAGCTTGTCCGCGGGGAACGACGGGTCGCGCGGGCGGGCGCCGACGCTGGGGCCGACGAACCGGTACGCCGGGCCGAAGGAAGCGGCGCCGGGCTGGAAGGCGCGGGAGGTGAACACCAGGTTGAGCGGCTGGCTCGCGTTCGCGAGGTCGAGCAGGGGCAGGTTCCGGGTGTCGTAGCGCCGGGACAGCCGCCACCGGGTGCGCAGACAGCCGAACGCGGTGCGGGGCCGGGCCGCCCCGGCGGCCAGCAGTTCCCATGAGGCGCGGGTGGGGCTGGGCACCCGGCGGTCGAACGCCATGGTGGTGAACGCGGCGGCCGCGGGCACCCCGAGTTCGGCGGCCGCGACCGGCCCCCAGGGACATGCCGAGCCGTGGACGATCAGGTCGGGCCGGGCGCGGCGCAGATCGGCCAGCACGGCGGGCAGCACGGCGAGGGCGGTGCGGGCGAGCCCGTGCAGCATGCCGATGGGCGTGGGCGGTCCGGAGAGCAGCAGGCCCTCGCCGGGGTAGAGACGCACGGTCGCGCCGGTGGCGGCGATCTCGTCGGCGAACGCGGGAGTGGTGTGGTACGTGACGGTGTGACCGCGGCGGACGAGTTCGGCCACGACCGGCAGTGTCGGGTTGATGTGTCCGTGCAGGGGGATGTTGAGGAACGCGATGGTGCTCATCAGTGGGTCCCCCCGAGCGAGAAGGTGCGGGGTGAGGTGCCGGGCACAAGGTTCTCGTCCCGGTAGAGGCCGGGCCCGGCGACGTCCAGCCGGTCGAGGAAGCGTCCCGCGGTGCGGGCGGCGGTGCCGATGAGCCGCTGGGAGTGGCCGAAGTCCCATGGCGCCGGCCAGGTCTCGATGCCGGTCGGCACCACGACGGTCGGGATCTGTCCGGCCACCTCCCGCAGGCCGCTCTCGATCTGGTGGCGCAGGAGGACGAGCCCGGCCCGGGAGGCGACCGCGCCGGCCCGCCGGGGGACGACGGGGCTCAGCGGTCCGCCCTCCGGGCCGGTCGACAGCACCACCACACTCGCCGCGCCGGCCCGCAGCGCGGCACGGACGGGGACGTAGGCGATCACCCCGCCGTCGATGAGGGTCCGGCCCTCGCGGTCCACCGGGGGCAGGGCTCCCGGGACGGCCGCGCTGGCCAGCAGCGCGGACTCGAGGTCACCGTGGTCGAGCAGCACGGGCTCGCCGGTGGCCAGGTCGGTGGCCACCGCGGTGAACGGGATCGGCAGCCGCTCGATGCGAGGCGGGAGCCCGGCCCTGGCGATCAGCCGGCGCAGGCCGCGGTCACCGAAGACGCTGGCCATGGAGGGCAGGAAGCCGAAGGGGAACACCTCGCGGCGGCGCAGCTGGGTCCACACATGGTCGAGCCAGGGCGCGGCCTCCCCCGGGTGGGCGGCGGCGATGGCTCCGTTGAGCGCGCCGACCGAGGTGCCGATGATCATGTCGGGGCGGAATCCCCGCTGTTCCAGGGCGTATCCGACGCCGACGTGCGTGGCGCCCAGCACTCCTCCGCCGCCGACCACCGCCGCCACCGGCCGGGGAAGGTTCTGCAGGCCCGAGCCACTCATGGTTCACCCTCTCTCGCCATGATGCCGCGTCGTTCGCGTTGTCGCCCTATGGACCGGACGGGCCCGCCGTCTGTGACACGGCATGCCTGTGACGTACGGCGGTGCGGTTCCGTCGTACGTCACAGGCATGCCGGCCGTCGCCGCGGTGGTGGGTCCGCTCGGTCGTCAGCCGTCCGCGCGTCCGCTCCATGGGAGTCGAGGGCTGCGTCGACCTCGGAGAGGTCGATGGGCACACTATGTCACATCGTGTGGAGCGCCTCATGGGTGCATGAGCAGCATGACGGCCGTGCCGAGGGCCATCGAGCCGTCCCAGAAGCAGGCGTACGGCTCCCCGGCCGTCCGGCGCCCGGCCGCCGCGCGCAGGCTCGGCATACAGCGGGTCAGTGACCGGAGCGCGCACAGCAGGAGGAAGACCGCCAGCGCTGCGGCCACCGGTGCGGCCCCGTGCGAGTGGCCGGTCATACGGTGCGCCATCAGGGCCATCGCCGCCATGCCGGCCGCGTACGGCAGACTCCGCAGGACCGCGGCCGGCCGCCGGCCGTGCGTTCGTACCAGGGCGCTCGCCGGGAACCACAGTGCCGCCGTGGCGAAGAAGGCGGCCTGGGGCGGGCCCGGAACCTCGATGCCCAGGCTCCACGGCATCACGGCCATGGCCAGTGCCATCGCCGTGTGCAGGAGGTGGCCGACCCGGTCGTGCCCTCGTTGCTCCGGGGACAGCACGCCGTGCCACAGCCCCCGGACGGCCGCGGCCGCGAACAGGGCTGTCAGCAGGCCGGACAGGACATCAGCAGGACGCACGACCACCACTCCGGATTCCGGGACCGTTTGCCAGACAGGGACCGGGCGCCCGGCGCGGATGTGACATGGGGGACGGGGCACGGTGTCACACCGGCGGCGGCAGTCCTGTCGTAGGTGATGAGTGGCCGGCTCCGCCGTCACCCAGACACCACAGGGGCCGCCGGCCCCGGACGGGAAGGTCTCCAGATGAGAGTCGTAGTCGCAGGTGCCACCGGACTGATCGGATCCAGGACGGTCGCCGGGCTCCGGGATCACGGGGTCGAGGTCGTGTCCGTCTCCCGTGGGACGGGGGTCGACGTCGTCACCGGGGAGGGGCTCGCCGGGGCACTGCGGGGCGCGGACGTGCTCGTGGACGTCACCGACGCCCCCTCGCGTGCGGAGGAGACCAGCGTGCGGTTCTTCGACACGGCGACCACCAACCTGCTGCGGGCCGCGGCGGCCGCGGGCGTCGAGCACTACGTGGTCCTGTCGGTCGTGGGGGCCGAGCACCTGGAGTCCGGCTACTTCCGTGCGAAGCGGCTGCAGGAGGAGCGTGTACGGCGCTCGCCCCTGCCGCACTCGATCGTGCGGGCCGCGCCGTTCTTCGAATCCGTCGAGTCCCTGGCGCTGATGAGCACGTACGGGGACGGGGTGCACGCCGCTCCCGTGCTGGTGCGGCCCGTGTCCACGGACGACGTCGCCGCCGCGGTCGCCCATGTCGCGGTCGGGCTGCCGCTGTTCGGGACGCTCGAGGTCGCCGGCCCCGAGGAGTTCCGGCTCGACGAGCTCACCGCGAAGCTGCTGGCCGCGCGGGGCGATGTACGCGACGTGGTCACCGACCCCGGCGCCCGGCTCTTCGGCGCGCGGATCGAGGAGCGCACGCTGCTGCCGCGGTCCCCCGCCCGTGTGGGCCACGAGACGTTCACACGGTGGCTGGCCCGGCGGTGAACCGGCCCCGCCCCTTCCCCGCACCACGCCCGAACAGAGAGATGTGCCGCCATGAGTGAACTCGACCAGCTGCCCGACCGTGACGCCGAGGAGACCGCCGAGTGGCAGGCGTCCCTCGACGCCGTCATGAAGCACGCGGGGCCGGAGCGGGCCGCGTATCTGCTGCGGCGGGTGCACGAGTACGCGGCCGGGTCCGGTGTGGCCCTCCCCCGGCTCCTCTCCACCGACTACGTCAACACCGTCCCGGCGGCGGCGCAGCCCGCCTTCCCCGGTGACATCGGCATGGAGTCCCGGATCACCGCGCTGAACCGGTGGAACGCGGCGGCGATGGTGACCCGCGGCTCCCGCCTGGGACTCGGCGGTCACATCTCCACCTACGCCTCGGCGGCCTGGCTGTACGAGATCGGGTTCAACCACTTCTTCCACGGCAAGGACGGGGACGGCAGCGGGGATCAGCTGTATGTGCAGGGGCACGCGTCGCCGGGCGTCTATGCGCGTGTGTTCCTCGAAGGGCGGTTGAGCGAACGGCAGTTGGACGGTTTCCGGCGCGAGGCCGACGGGCAGGGGCTGCCGTCGTACCCGCACCCCAGGCGGCTGCCGTGGCTGTGGGAGTTCCCCACGGTCTCCATGGGGCTCGGGCCGCTCGCCGCCATCTACCAGGCCAGGTTCAACCGTTATCTGCACGACCGGGGCATCAAGGACACCTCGGGCTCCCGGGTGTGGGCGTTCCTCGGCGACGGGGAGATGGACGAGCCCGAGGCGACCGCCGCGCTGACCCTCGCCGCCCGGGAAGGGCTGGACAACCTCACCTTCGTCGTCAACTGCAATCTGCAGAAGCTCGACGGGCCCGTACGGTCGAACTCGAAGATCGTGCAGGAGTTGGAGGCGAGGTTCCGCGGGGCGGGCTGGAACGTGGTGAAGTCGCTGTGGGGCGAGGCCTGGGACCCCGTCCTCCGGCAGGACACCGACGGCAGCCTGGTCCGCCGTCTCGCCGAGGCGCCCGACGCGCAGATGCAGACGTACGCCGCCCGCGACGCCGCCTACATCCGCAAGCACTTCTTCACCGGTGACGCGCTCTCCGGCATCGCGGCGGGACTGAGCGACGCACAGCTCACGGACCTGTTCGGCGACTCGCGCGGCGGGCACGAACCGCTCAAGGTGTACGCCGCCTACCGGGCCGCCGTCGAGCACCGGGGCGAGCCGACCGTCATCCTCGCCCAGACGGTGAAAGGACACACCCTGGGCCCGGACTTCGAGTCGCGCAACGCGAACCACCAGATGAAGAAGCTGACCATGGCGCAGTTCCGCGAGATGCGCGATCTCCTGGAACTCCCCATCCCGGACAGCGCGTTGAGCGGTGACCTGGTGCCTTACTGGCATCCCGGCGAGAACGCGCCCGAGGTGCGCTATCTGCGCGAGCGTCGCGCCGCACTCGGCGGCCCGGCACCGGTGCGCCGGGTCGTCGCCAAACCGCTGGAGCAGCCGCCCGCCCGGCCGTTCGAGTCCCTGCGGAAGGGGTTCGGCAAGCAGGAGGTGGCCACCACCACGGCGCTCGTCCGCCTGGTCAAGGACCTGATGCGCGGGAAGGAGACGGGCCCGCGGTGGGTACCGATCATCCCGGACGAGGCCCGTACGTTCGGCATGGAGGCCCTGTTCCCGACGGCCGGCATCTACTCGCCCGAGGGCCAGACCTACGAACCCGTCGACGCCGACCAGTTGCTGTACTACCGGGAGGCACGCGACGGGCAGCTCATCGACGAGGGCATCACCGAGGCCGGTTCCCTCGCCGAGTTCACCGCCGCGGCGACCTCGTACGCCACGCACGGCGAGCCGATGATCCCGTTCTACATCTTCTACGCCATGTTCGGCTTCCAGCGCACCGGCGACCAGTTCTGGGCGCTCGCCGACCAGTTGGGGCGCGGCTTCGTCGTCGGCGCGACGGCGGGCCGTACGACGATGACCGGGGAAGGGCTGCAGCACGCCGACGGACACTCGCATCTGCTGGCCTCCACCAATCCGGCGGCGGTGAGCTACGACCCGGCCTACGCCTACGAGATCGCGGTGATCGTCCGGGAGGGGCTGCGCCGTATGTACGGCGAACGGCCCGAGGACGTCTTCTACTACCTGACGGTCTACAACGAGCCGAAGCGGCAGCCCCCCATGCCGGCCGGTCCGTCGGTGGAGGAGGGGATCCTGCGGGGCATCTACCGGTACCGGCAGGCGCCCTCCCCCGGCGCCGGTCCGGCCATCCAGCTGCTGTCGTCCGGTACGGCGATCCACTGGGCCCTGAAGGCGCAGGAGCTGCTCGCCGCGGACTGGGGTGTGTCGGCCGACGTGTGGTCGGTGACGTCCTGGACGGAACTGCGCCGTGACGGGCTGTGCGCCGACCGGGCGCGGCTGCGCGGTGAGGAGCGTGTGCCGTACGTGACGCGGGCGCTGGCGGGCGCACCGGGACCGGTGCTGGCCGTGAGCGACTGGATGCGGCAGGTGCCGGACCAGATCAGCCAGTGGGTGGAGCAGGACTACGCGTCACTGGGCACGGACGGTTTCGGTCTGTCCGACACCCGGGACGCGGTGCGCCGCTACTTCCGCGTGGACGCCGAGTCGATCACCGTGGCGGCGCTGGACCGGCTGGCCCGGACCGGCGCCGTCTCCCCGAAGACGGTGGCACGGGCCCGGGAGCACTACAGGTGGCAGGGCTGATCTCCTGGCAGTGACACGGTGTGCCATGACCGGTCGCCGACGTTGTGCGGGCTCCCGCGTCCCCCGGGCGCATACCGTCGGACCGGCTTGTAGCATGGTTGGGCAGGAGTCGGAAGGGACAACCATGCACACTGGGGATGACACCGATTCCCTCGACCGGGCGACGCGGGATTTCATCGCGGCCCGTCCACAGCTGTTCGGTATCGCGTACCGGGTGCTCGGCAGTTCCGCGGAGGCCGAGGACGTCCTCCAGGAGGCGTGGCTGCGCTGGCAGAACACCGACCGCGGCGGCGTCCACGAGCCCACGGCGTTCCTGACCACGATCACCACGCGGCTGGCCATCAACGTCGCCCAGTCCGCGCGGGTGCGGCGGGAGGCCTACGTCGGTCCGTGGCTCCCCGAACCCGTCGACACCAGCCAGGACCCGCAGATGGGCGCCGAACGGGCCGAGGCGCTGGAGATGGCGGTCCTCCTCCTGCTCGAGAAGCTGAACCCGCTGGAGCGGGGCGCCTATGTGCTGCGGGAAGCCTTCGACTACCCGTACAAGCAGGTCGCGGAGATCCTGGAGACGAGTGAGGCCAACACCCGTCAGCTGGTGAGCCGGGCGCGCAAGCACCTCGCCGCCGAGCGCAAGGAGCCGGTCAGCCCCGCCGAGCACAAGCGCCTGCTGGAGGTGTTCCTCGCCGCCGCGCAGCGGGGCGACATGGCGGTGCTGGAGAACGTGCTCGCGGCCGACGTCGTCAGCTACGCGGACGGCGGAGGCATCCGGGGCGCCTCGCGGATCCCCGTCGTGGGAATCGACCACGTCTCCAAGTACCTCGCCGCCTTCGCCCCCCGGTTCTGGCCGCAGGCACGGACCCGGTGGGTCGAGGCCAACGGCAGGCCGGCGGTCCTCGTCTCGGTCGACGGGGACCCCATGGCCCTGCTGTCCATCGATGTGTCGGCGGACGGCATCGACCGGATCATGTGGGTGATGAACCCGGCCAAGCTGTCTCCGTACGTGGCGTCGCTGAGCGGCTGAGACCCGGTGCCGACCACAGGAGTGTCCGGACGGGTGTCCGGACACCCCCGGGCACCCGCGATCCCGAAGGGCGGACACATGACGACCGCGTTTCGCCCCACCGGCCCGGGGAAAAGGCCCGGACAGGCACGTCCCACTGTTTCCCACGCCGGAGTCATACTGTGACCGAGCAGTTCCCGTCGCCCCCACTGTCCACCGACAAGGACTACGCCGGGGCGTCCTTCTCCGCCCTCTACACGACGACCGTGACCGTCGGCGGCGGGGCGTCCGCGCACGGGAGGGCCTCGGGCCGGGCACGGTCGGACGACGGAGTGCTGGACCTGAGTCTCCGTATGCCCGCGGAACTCGGCGGAGACGGTCACGGAACCAATCCCGAGCAGTTGTTCGCCGCCGGGTTCGCGGCCTGCTTCCACGGGGCGCTGAGCCTGGTGGCGCGGCAGGAGGAACTCGATCCGTCCGGCATCTCCGTGGCGGCGACCGTGGCGTTCGGGCGGGATCCGGCGGACGGCGGCTATCTGCTCCGGGTCGACCTGGTGGTCGGCTGGCCGGGCATCGACCCGGAGATCGCCGAACCCCTGCTGGAACGGGCGGACTCGCTCTGCCCCTACGCCAGGATGACCGCCCGGGGCACCCCCACCACCATCACCCTGGCGTCGTAGCGCGCTGTCACACGGACGCGGGCCCCACTGTCTAGTAGGTGAACCAGTGAGGCACTCCGAAAGGCAGCATCATGACTGGACGTACCGTGTCGGTCCGTGAGGGCCGGCGTCTTGCCCGTCCCCTCACGGTCGGGCCGCACCTCCTGACCGCTGACGAGCCCGAGCCGCTGAGCTCGGACACGGGCCCCACACCGGGCGAGCTGCTGCTGGCCGCGCTCGGCTCGTGCACCTCCATGGCCGTCCGCGCGTACGCGGGCCGGCACGGCTGGCAGCTGGACCACGTCGTCGTGGACCTGCGGTTCGGTCCGCGGGGCGAGATCGTCAAGAACATCCGGCTCACCGGCGATCTGGAACCCGACCAGATCCGGCGGCTGCTGGCGGTGGCCGGCCGCTGCCCTGTGCAGCGTCTGATCACCGGGGACGTCTCGGTGGTCACCGTGCCCACGGTCGTCACGCCGCGGACAGGGACCCCGCTGCCGAACTGACCGCGTCAGGACGTCGAGGTCGGGAACCACACGTCGACGTCGTCGGTGTCCTCCCGGCCGATGGGGAACACGGCGATGTCCCGCTTCTGTGAACTCTGCGGGGGCAGCGCGGCGACGACGCGATGGTCACCGCGCCCGTCCCCGGGCGACGCGAGCTCGAAGAACTCGGCGTTCACCGACCGGTAGTGCGCCCACTGCCGCGGGAGGTCGTCCTCATGGAAGACCGCCTCCACCGGGCACACGGGCTCGCACGCGTGGCAGTCGACACACGCGTCGGGGTCGATGTACAGCGTCCGCTCCCCCTCGTGGATGCAGTCCACCGGGCATTCGTCGACGCAGGCCCTGTCCTTGACGTCGACGCAGGGCTGCGCAATGACGTACGTCATCCTCTTCTCCTTCGCCGTCGGCCAGTCGTAAAGACCGGGCAACCGGCGGCCTTGTGACAGACGCCCTGTCACAGGAGGCACGGACACACGGTCTGATGGATAAATCACACCATGGCACGCACAGCATGCGACAAGCGAGATGAGGAACATCGTGTCTCCTGGGAACAACTTCGTCATCGTCGGAGGTGGTCTGGCCGCGGCCAGGGCCGCCGAGGCATTGCGGGAGAACGGCCACGACGGCCCGCTCCTCGTCATCGGCGACGAGCGGGAGCGGCCGTACGTCCGGCCGCCGCTGTCCAAGGGCTATCTGCTGGGCAAGGAGAACCGCGAGTCGGTCTTCGTGCACCCCGCGCAGTGGTACGCCGAACACGACGTCGAGCTGCTCCTGGGCAAGCATGTGCGGTCGGTCGACCCGCATACCGGGGAGATCGAGCTCGACAGCGGATGGCGCGTTCCCTACGCCAGGCTGCTCCTGGCCACCGGCTCGTCCCCGCGCCCGCTCGCCGTGCCCGGCGCGGACCTCGACAACGTCCTGTATCTGCGGCGGGTGGGAGACAGCGAGCGGCTCAGGGCCGCGTTCACCGAGGGCGCCAGGGTCGTCGTGATCGGCGGCGGATGGATCGGTCTGGAGACGGCGGCGGCCGCCCGCACGGCCGGGGCGGACGTGACGGTGCTGGAGCACGCGGAGCTGCCGCTGCAGAAGGTCCTCGGGCGGGAGGCGGCCCGCGTCTTCGCCCGGCTGCACGAGGAGCACGGTGTGAGGCTGCGCCCCCGTGCCGAGGTCGAGCGCATCACCGGCAGCGGCGGCCGGGCGGACGGGGTGCTGCTCGCGGACGGCACCCGGCTGGCCGCGGACGCCGTCGTGGTGGGCGTCGGCATCACGCCCAACGTCCGGCTCGCGCGGGAGGCGGGGCTGGAGGTGCGCAACGGCATCGTCACCGACGAGGGGCTGCGTACCTCGGCGCCCGGCGTCTTCGCCGCGGGCGATGTCGCGAACGCCCTCCATCCGCGGTTCGGCCGGCATCTGCGCGTGGAGCACTGGGCGAACGCCCTGCACCAGCCGCATACGGCGGCGCTGGGCATGCTCGGCAAGGAGGCCGTCTACGACCGGCTGCCGTACTTCTACACCGACCAGTACGACCTGGGAATGGAGTACACGGGGTACGTGGAGCCGGGAGCCTACGACCGTGTCGTCTTCCGCGGCGATGTCGAGGGACGGCGGTTCCTCGCGTTCTGGATGTCCGGCGGCCGCGTCCTGGCGGGCATGAACGTCAATGTGTGGGACGTCGTCGACAGCGTCCGCGCGCTCGTGGAGTCCGGGGCCGAGTTCGACGACGCCGCCCTCGCCGACCCCGACGTACCGCTCGGGAGCCTGTTGCCCTGACCCCGGGTCGCAGGCGGGTTCCGCCGGGCGCATCCTGGGAGGCGGAGCTCCGTGGCGCCGGGTGTCACAACCACCTCGGTCATCCGGTCGTAGTCGGTGAACACCCCAACGATCGGAGCAATCGTGGCTGCCACCGAACAACGTCTCTCCACCATGGTGCTGGTGATCGGTACCGGCGGAGCCGGCCTGCGGGCGTCGATCGAGCTGGCGGAGGCCGGCGTCGACGTCCTCGCGGTCGGCAAGCGCCCGAAGGAGGACGCCCACACCTCGCTCGCCGCCGGCGGGATCAACGCGGCCCTGGCCACGATGGACCCCGAGGACAGCTGGCAACAGCACGCGGCGGACACGCTCAAGGAGAGCTATCTGCTGGGCGATCCCCGCACCGCCGAGATCGTCACGCAGGGCGCGGCCCTGGGCATCGACGACCTGGAGCGCTACGGCATGGCCTTCGCCCGGGAGGAGGACGGCCGTATCTCCCAGCGCTTCTTCGGCGCGCACAAGTTCCGGCGCACCGCCTTCGCCGGCGACTACACCGGCCTCGAGATCCAGCGCACGCTCATCAGGCGGGCGGAGCAGCTGGACATCCCGGTGCTCGACGGCGTGTACATCACCCGGATCCTGACCCACGAGGGCACCGTGTTCGGGGCGTACGGCTTCGATCTCACGGACGGCACCCGCTACCTCATCCACGCCGACGCCGTGATCCTCGCCGCGGGCGGGCACACCCGGATCTGGCGGCGTACGTCGTCGCGGCGCGACGAGAACACCGGCGACTCGTTCCGGCTCGCCGTGGAGGCCGGGGCCCGGCTGCGCGACCCGGAACTGGTCCAGTTCCACCCCTCCGGGATCATCGAGCCGGAGAACGCGGCCGGCACGCTCGTCAGCGAGGCCGCGCGCGGTGAGGGCGGCATCCTGCGCAACGCGCTCGGCGAGCGGTACATGAACCGCTACGACCCCGCGCGCATGGAACTGTCCACCCGCGACCGGGTCGCCCTGGCCTCCTACACGGAGATCAAGGAGGGCCGCGGCACGGAGAAGGGCGGCGTGTGGCTCGACGTCTCCCATCTGCCCCGGCAGACGATCATGAGCCGGCTGCCGCGGGTCTACCAGACGCTCCTGGACCTGCAGATGCTGGACATCACCCGTGACCCGATCGAGGTCGCGCCGACGGCGCACTACTCGATGGGCGGGGTGTGGGTCCGGCCGGAGGACCACAGCACCGACGTACGGGGTCTTTTCGCCATCGGCGAGGCGTCGAGCGGACTGCACGGCGCCAACCGGCTCGGCGGCAACAGTCTTATCGAGCTGCTGGTGTACGGCCGTATCACCGGGCAGGCGGCCGCGGCCTACTCCGAGTCGCTGACGTCGCAGCCGCGCTCCGCGGCGGCGGTGGCCGAGGCCCGCGGGGAGATCGACGGTCTGCTCGCCGCCGACGGTCCGGAGAACGTCCGGGCGTTGCAGCGCGCCATCCGCAACACCATGACCGAGCACGCGGGCGTGGTGCGTGACGAGGAGGGCCTGCGGGCCGGTCTCGCGGAGCTGACGGCGATCGAGAAGCGGATGGAGAGCGTCGGCGTCCACCCCGACATCGCCGGCTTCCAGGACCTGGCACACGCGTTCGACCTCAAGTCCGCCGCACTCTCCGCGCGGGCCACCCTCGAGGCGGCGCTCGAGCGCCGGGAGACCCGGGGCTGCCACAACCGCAGCGACCATCCGGACATGGACCCGGCGCTCCAGGTCAACCTCGTGTGGTCGCCGACGACGGGGATCACCCGCGAGAACATTGCCCCCGTCCCGCAGGAGATCGCCGCCCTGATGGAGGAGGTATCGACCGACGGCAAACTCGCCGAGTGACACGGGAAGGGGAAATTTCTTCGTTCCCCCGGAATTCCCGTCACAGAAAGAGCACCCGCCCGGTCTTTCCGGGTGAAGGCATGAGTGATCTATTCCGAGAGGATCTCCATCATGAAGGTCGTAGTCATCGGCGGTACCGGGCTCATCGGCTCGAAGCTGGTCGAAAAGCTCAAGGCCCATGGTCACGAGGCGGTACCGGCCGCACCCAATACAGGCGTCAACACGCTGACCGGCGAGGGCCTCGCGGAGGTGCTGCAGGGCGCCGTCGTCGTGGTCGACGTGTCGAACTCGCCGTCGTTCGCGGACGACGCCGTCATGGAGTTCTTCCGCACCTCGACCGGCAATCTCCTCAAGGCGGAGTCGGAGGCCGGTGTGACGCACCACGTCGCCCTCTCCGTGGTCGGCACCGATCGGCTGCAGAAGAGCGGCTACTTCCGTGCCAAGCAGGTGCAGGAGGAACTGATCAAGGAGTCCGGGATTCCGTACTCGATCGTGCACGCCACGCAGTTCTTCGAGTTCATGAAGGGCATCGCGGACCTGTCGACCGAGGGTGACACCGTCCGTCTCGCCCCGGTGAGGTTCCAGCCCATGTACTCCGACGACGTGGCCGCCGCCGTGGGCCGTACGGCCGTGGGCGCGCCCGTCAACGGTGTGGTGGAGGTGGCCGGCCCCGAGGCGTTCCGGCTGGACGAGTTCATCCGCGACGCCCTCGCCGCCAAGAACGACCCGCGTACCGTCGTCACGGACCCCGAGGCCCCGTACTCGGGCGCCCCGGTGGAGGAGACCACGCTCCTCCCCGGCCCCGGCGCGCAACTCGCCGAAACCACCTTCTCCGACTGGGTCGCACAGCAGAAGTGAGCGTCCCGGAAGGCGGCCTCTGACGGTCAGGGGCCGCCTTCCGGCATGTCGGCCCACCGTTTCCCCTCCCATGCACGAAGGAAAGCGTTCTGTCATGCTCGCAAACCGTACGACCCCTGTCGCGAACGCCGGCCGTCGTCAGGAACTGACCGGCGCCTACACCATCGACCCTGTCCACAGCACCATCGGTTTCTCCGTCCGCCACGCCATGATCTCGAACGTGCGGGGGAGATTCGATTCCTTCGAGGGTCTGCTCAAACTCGACGGTTCCCGTCCCACCCGGTCCGAGGCCTATATGAGCGTCCAGACGCGGAGCGTGTACACGGGAATCCGGGAGCGGGACGTCCATCTGAGGGGACCCGATTTCTTCGATTCCTCGACATTCCCCCTGATGACGTTCCACTCCACCGGAATCGCCGACGCCGGCGACGACGCGTTCCGGCTGGCCGGGAATCTGCGCATCAAGGACATCGAACTGCCCCTCACCATCGACCTCGAGTTCGGTGGGGCGAGCGTGGACACCTACGGGCAGCACCGGGTCGGCTTCGAGGGCTCGGCGACCCTGCGGCGCTCCGACTGGGGGCTCACCTGGAACACGGCGCTGGAAACGGGGGGCGTCCTCGTCAGCGACAAGGTGAAGCTGCTCCTCGACATCTCGGCCGTACGGCTGTCCGCGGTTGCCGCCGCCTGACGCCGCGAACCCCGCACCGCCCCGCTTGCCCGACCGCCCCGCCGGCCCTCTGCCGGCGGGGCGGTCCTCGTCGCGCCGGCACGGAGGATTCCATGGAGAAGGGGCGGGGCGGCACTCGCGCCGCCCCGCCCCTTCTCCGGTCGTTCAGTGCCGGTGCCCGCCGGTGACCTCCTCGCGGTCCTCCACCGTGGGCTTCGGAACCTGGCTGCCCTCCCCGTAGAAGCCTCGGCTGAGCCTGGCCCGCAGCCGCCGGACCCGGTCGGTCCCGTCGCCGTTCGCGGTGAGGGGTTCGTACTGCTCGTGCGCGGTGAGCCGGTGCCGCTGCTCCGGGGTGAGCGGTGCGTGCACCTCGACGTACTCGCCGTGGGGCAGGCGTTTGATCATTCCCGTCTCCCGTCCGTGCAGCACCTTGTCACGGTCGCGCCGCTGCAGACCGAGAGCCACACGCTTGGTCACGAGGAAGACGGCCACCGGGACGACGAACAGACCGATACGGACCGCCCAGGTCACCGAGTTCACCGACACATGCAGCCGGATGGCGATCAGGTCGTTGGCCGCTCCGATCAGCGCCACGAGGTAGAAGCTCAGCCACGCGGCACCGAGTCCCGTGCGCACCGGCCGGTTGCGCGGCCGGTCGAGGAGGTGGTGGTCCCGGTCGTCCCCGGTCACCCACGCCTCGAGGAAGGGGTAGGCGGCGAGGGCCAGGAAGAGCCCGGCGCCCACGAGCAGCGGTACGAGACTGCCGAGGGCGAGCGTGTGACCCCAGGCGCTGATCTCCCAGCCGGGCATGACCCGCAGCAGACCGTCGGCCACACCCATGTACCAGTCGGGCTGGGAACCCGCCGAGACCTGGTCGGCGCGGTAGGGGCCGTACTGCCAGATCGGGTTGATCTGCGCGAGCGCCCCGAGGACGAAGATGAACCCGGCCACCAGCACGAAGAAGCCCGCCGACTTCACGGCGTACACCCGCAGCGGCACACCGACGACGTTCTTCTCGGTCCGTCCGGGGCCGGGATACTGCGTGTGCCGGTGCCGTATGTTCAGGGCCACGTGGACGGCGATCAGGACGATCATCACGGCCGGGATCACCAGCACGTGAAGGGTGTTGAAGCGCGCTATGAGATCGTCCCCGGGGAACTCGCCCCCGAAGAGGAACATCGACAGATAGGTGCCGACGATCGGCACGGAGAGCAGGGTCCCGTTCACGACCATCAGTCCGGTGCCGGACAGCAGGTCGTCCGGCAGGTCGTATCCGGTCAGTCCGCCGAACATCGCGAGGACCAGCAGCAGGAAGCCGACCACCCAGTTGAGTTCGCGCGGCTTGCGGAACGCGCCGGTGAAGAAGACCCGCATCATATGGACGAGCAGGGAGGCGACGAAGATCAGGGCCGCCCAGTGGTGGGCCTGTCTGATCAGCAGGCCGCCGCGCACGTCGAAGGAGATGCGCATGGTCGAGTCGAACGCCTCCGACACCAGCTGGCCCTTGAGGGGGCCGTAGCCGCCGGTGTACTCGACCGGTGCCGACGAGGGATGGAACCAGAAGCTCAGATAGACGCCCGTGACGACGATGACGACGAAGCTGTAGAGGCAGATCTCCCCCAGCAGGAAGGACCAGTGGTCGGGGAAGGCCCTGCGCATCAGGCCGCGGCCGGGGCTGCCGCGTCCGTTCCCGAGCCGGCCGCGGAACCAGCCGGTGACCCTCTCTCCTCGGCCGTCCCCCGGTGGTCCGGCCGACGGGCTCGCGTTTCCCATGTCTCAACTCATTCCTGGCAGAGCAACCGTCTTCTCCCATATGACCGGGACGCCCGGAAAGGTGTGACACTGTGACACTGCCCACCGTTCCCGGTGGCGGTCCTGTCACAAGATCTACGTCCGTCCGGTCTCACTCCTCAAGCGACGCCCGCCGGCTCGGTCCCTGGACCGGTGTGGACTTCCGGTGGCCGGGTGGTGTGATGTCGTGGGGAGAGGGAGGTTGTCCGTATGGACCGTGCCGAGGACGGCGTGCCGATCGCGGAGCTGCTCGACGAGCGGAGGCATCTGCTGGACGTCGCGTCCTGGATGCTGGGCGGCGCACGCGACGCCGACGGCGTCGTGGACGAGGCGTACCGGCGCTGGTACGGGCTGTCCGGGGACGAGCGGGACGGGATCGGTGAGCCGCGGGCCTGGCTGGCACGGGTCGTCGGCGGCATCTGCCTGGCCCGGCTGGCGCCGCCGGAGCGCCGCCCGGCCCGCCCGGGACCGCACGGCATGCTGGAGGAGGAGCTCAGCGGCGTACTGCTGGACGCGCTGGACTCCCTGTCCCCCGCCGAGCGCGCCGCGTTCGTGCTCGACGACGTCTTCGGGACGGCACCGGGAGCGGTCGCCGACATCGTCGGGCAGACCGGGCCCGAGTGCGTCGGCCCGGCCGACCAGGTCCGCGACGATCTGCGCGCCCGCCGTGCGCGGCCGGCGACCGTGCGGCAGCACGACGCGGTGGCCCACGCGGTGCGCCAGGCCTGTACGGCGGAGGACACGGAGCACCTCGCGTCGCTGCTGGCACCCGATGTCACGGCCTTCTTCGACGGGGGCGGCAAGGTGCGGGCCCTGGTCGAACCGGTGCACGGGCATGTGCGGGTGGCCCGCAGCATGATGCGGCTGCTGGCCGGGCGCCCGCACACCACGCTGGACACCCACTCGGTCAACGGACGGACGGGCCTCGTGGTCCGCTACGACCGACAGGTGGCCGCGGTGATCAGCCTCGACATCGCCGATCACCACGTCGTGCGGGTCTGGGTCATCCTCAACCCCGACAAGCTGCGGTCCTGGAATCCCGGACGTCACTGACACACTGTGCGTATTCGCGGTGCAAACCCTGTCACAGAACGGGGTCCGTCCCGGTCAAGGAGGCGAACAGCCGACCGGAGAACGGAGAGAGCTGGATCATGCATCCCGAGACGCCCCCCACGGACAGCACCCTGGACGAGGCCGTTTCCGTCTTCGTGGAGCTCCGTCCACGCCTCTTCGGCATCGCGTACCGCGTGCTGGGCAGCGCGGTCGAGGCCGAGGACGTGGTGCAGGAGGTCTGGCTGCGGTGGCAGCGGACCGACCGCTCGGTGGTGATCAGCCCCGTCGCCTTCCTGTCGAGCACCACCACCCGGCTGGCCATCAACGTCGCCCAGTCCGCCCGGGTGCGCCGGGAGACGTACATCGGCCCGTGGCTGCCCGAGCCCGTCGACACGAGCGCCGACCCGGCGCTGGGCGCCCAGCGCGCCGAGGCCCTGGAACTGGCCCTGCTGCTGGTGCTGCAGAGGCTCAACCCGACGGAGCGGGCCGCGTATGTGCTCCGGGAGGCGTTCGACTACACCTACGCCGGCATCGCGGAGATGCTGGGACTCACGGTCGTCAACGTCCGCAAGATCGTGAGCCGGGCACGCAGGCATCTGACGGCGGAGCAGCACGGGACGGTCGACGCGGTGGAGCACCGGCGGCTGCTGGAAGCCTTCGTCTCGGCCGCGCAGACCGGAAACATCACCTCGCTGGAGTCCTTGCTCGCCCCGGACGTGGTGAGCCTGTCGGACGGCAACGGCATCCGGGGCGCGGCCCGCGTCCCCGTGCTGGGCCGGGCGCGGGTGGCGAACCTGTCGACCGCGGCCCGGCGGTTCTGGCCCGGGACGGAGGTCCGGTTCGTCGAGGCGAACGGGCGCGGCGGGGTGTTGCTGTACCGGGACGGGCTGCCGTCGACGTTCATGACGATCGCGGCTTCACGCGAGGGCGTTCACCGGGTGCTGTGGCTGTTCGCCCCGGGCAAGATCGCGTCGTTCCTCGGTTCGCGCCCCCGCCTCGCGGCCGCGTGAGTCTGCCCGCCGCTCGCCGTGCGAGGGGCGGGCAGAGCCGTCGTACGTGGCCGGATCAGACCTTCTCGGCGACCCGCTCCTCGGGAGCCGGCCGGTCCTCGGCCGGTGCCTCGGGCGCCGCGTCGAGTTCCGTGAGCATGGCCTTGGTGAAGCCGAACCAGTAGGTGGCGAGGAAGCCCGCCGCGTAGCCGACGAGCAGTCCGGCGGCGTAGACGGCGATCGTCCGCCCCGGACCGTGGTTGCCGTCGAGGAGCGGGAAGAGCGCCCAGCCGGAGGGGCCGATCGCGGTCGAACCGACGTCCGTGCCCAGCTGGTTGAAGAGTCCGACGAACGCGCCGCCGAAGGCACCGCCCGCGCAGGCGGTGATGAACGGACGTCCCAGGGGCAGGGACACACCGTAGATGAGGGGCTCGCCGACGCCGAGGAATCCGGGCCAGAGAGCGGACTTGATGGTGGTCCGGATCGAGGTGTTGCGCGGCAGCCGGAGGTAGATCGCGATCGCCGCGCCGACCTGGCCCGCGCCCGCCATCGCGAGGATGGGCAGCAGGACGGTGAAGCCGGCGCCTTCGATGAGCGTGGTGTGGATGGGGATCAGGGCCTGGTGCAGACCCAGCATGACCAGCGGCAGGAAGAGGCCGCCGAGGAGGAAGCCCGCGCCCGCGCCGCCGTGGGACAGCAGCCAGTCGGCGGCGTCACCGATCCAGGCCGACACCTCACCGGCGAGGAACATCAGCCCGAACAGGGTCGCCAGTCCGGCCACGAGCACGGTCACGGTGGGGGTCACCAGGACGTCGAGGGCCTCGGGCACCCGGCGCCGGCACCACTTCTCCACGTACACGGCGAGCCAGGCGGCGGCCAGGGCGCCGAGTACACCGCCCTGGCCCGGGGAGAGCTGCTGCCCGAACGCCTCCACCTTGGCCACCCCGGCGTAGACGACGATCGACGCGACGGCGCCGCCCAGGATGGGCGTACCGCCGAACTCCTTGGCGGTGTTGTAGCCGACGAAGACGGCGATCAGCGCCATGAACCCGGAGGCCACGGCGGCCAGGGCGGGGGTGATGCCCGGCAGCCAGTGCAGGTTGATCAGCAGGCCGTTCAGTCCGGCGATGATGCCGCAGCCGATGAGCGCGGGGATCAGCGGCACGAAGATGTTCGCGATCCGGCGCAGGAACAGCTTGAACGGGGTGGCGTTCCTCGCCTTGCGTTCGGCCCTCAGCGCCGCTCCCTGCGCGGCGAGCGCCTCGGCCGTCACGGGGTCGTCCCCGCGGTCGGGGGCGGCCCCGGCCCGCCCCGCCTCGACCAGGGCCTCGAACTCGGGAGTCACCCGGGCGACCGTCCCCGGGCCCAGCACGATCTGGTAGGTGTCGTCCTCGACGACCCCCATGACCGCGGGAAGTGCCTTGAGCGGCTCGTCCTGTACGAGGGACCGGTCGCGCAGTCCCAGCCGGAGCCGGGTCATGCAGTGGGCCACCGACGTCACGTTCTGCGCGCCCCCGACCAGGGGCAGGATGGCGGCTGCGGTGGCGTGGTGCTTGTTCTCTTCGCTCATGGTGCGGTCATGCCTTGCTGTGAGAGTGCGTCTGGTGCGTCAGGCAGCTGCGGCTTCGAGGGCTCTGCGCAGGTGTCCGCGGGCGTCCTGCGGCAGGCACGGGGTTCATGCCCTCCCGTCGTCGAAATTTTCTTTCCGATGTGCTGTTCGATGCTGAAAGATATTTTCAGCACCTCCGGGGCGTCAAGGCCCGAAAGGGACCGGCGGCTCACGGCCGTCGCGGCGCGGCCTCCCCGGGCCACACACTCTTTGCCACCGTGTCGACCGATCCGCACCCCACGTGTAACGTGACGCAGGTCACATCACGCGTCTGTCACGGATGAGAGGCCCCTCCCGGTCATCAGGGTGTAACCGCACTACGGAGGACGGATCCCACCATGGACGCTCGCATCAACTTCTTCGGCAACGCGCTCGCCGGCAAGGTGCTCAAGCACATCAACTCCGCGAACAAGGCGGTGCACGACTCGACGCTGCCGGTCGCGACCCAGGAACTGGTGAAGATCCGTGCCAGCCAGATCAACGGCTGCGGCTTCTGCACCGACATGCACACCAAGGACGCCACTGCCGAGGGCGAGACCCAGCAGCGCCTCAACCTGGTGGCCGTCTGGCGCGAGGCCAAGGTCTTCACCGACGCCGAGCGCGCCGCCCTGGAGCTGGCCGAGCAGGGCACGCGCATCGCGGACGCCGCCGGTGGTGTCACGGACGAGGCCTGGGCGAACGCCGCGAAGCACTACGACGAGGACCAGCTCGCCGCACTGATCTCGCTGATCGCGATCATCAACGCCTACAACCGCGTCAACGTCATCAACCAGCAGCCCGCCGGCGACTACCAGCCCGGCCAGTTCGGCTGAGGCACCCCGCAGACCACGGCCGGGGCGGCGTCCACGTACCCGCCGCCCCGGGCGTGACACACGGATGCCGGCGTTCCGCCGCGGGGGCGGAACGCCGGCATCCGTGCGCCGTGGCCGTGCCCTCGCGCGACCATCGAAGAGCACACGCCCCCTGGCACACGAGAGGAAGGACGCACATGTCGTACTACCCGGAGCAGGTGTACTGGGGAGACAGCGGCGAGGTCAGCGCTGTATACCGCCCGGTCGGCACGCCGCCCGACATCGGTGAGAGCGGTACCGGCAAGGACGCCCTGCACTATCTGGCGACCACGGCCACCACACGGGGCGAGTTCGGCCTGTACCGGGTCGAGATGCGCCCGAAGGCGGGCGGTCCCAGAACCCACTTCCACAAGACGATCTCGGAGTCCTTCTACATCCTCGAGGGCACGGTCCGGCTGTTCGACGGCGAGCGCTGGGTCGACGCGGAGAAGGGCGACTTCCTGCACGTTCCGCAGGGCGGGCTGCACGCGTTCCGCAACGACTCGGACGCACCGGCCGACATGCTGCTGCTGTTCACTCCGGGCGCGCCGCGCGAGGAGTACTTCGAGCAGGTGTCACAGCTGGCGGACGCCTCCGAGGAGGAACGCGCCCGGTTCTTCGACAGGCACGACTCGTACTTCGTGGAGTGAGCGCGGGGCGAGGGGGGGTGTCACGGGCGAAGGGCCCGTCCGGTCCTGGTTGACGCCGGGCCGGTCCACGGCACACGCCCGGTCCTGCCTCGGGCCGTCCTGCCTCGGGCCGTCCGGCCCCGTCCCCTCCCCCTGGCGGGGGGAGGGGACGGGGCCGGACGGTTTTTGAGCGGGCCCGGGTTCAGGCGGTGGGGCGCGGGGCGCGCAGATGGGCCCGCTGTGCCAGTTCGTCCTCGTCGACGAGTTCGAGCATGGGCTTGCCCGGCGCGCACATCATCGTGACCACGAACCGGGTGCGCGCGTCGGTGAGCGCGTTGCCGTCCTGGTAGTGGATGACGTCGCCGCCGGGCTCCCAGAAGGTGCCGCCGGCTTCGACGACGCGCTCGGGCTCACCCTCGAGTTCGAAGCGGACGGCGCCCTCGACGACGTAGCCGAAGGCCGGGCCCGAGTGGCGGTGCGCGGGGGTGCCGGGGTCGCCGGGCTCCCACTCGACCTCGATGGTCATCGCCGAGGCGCCCTCGGGGACGGTGATCGGCGAGGCGTCCTGGATCATCCGGGCCGCCTTCATCCAGCTCGCCTGCTCGCCGTGCCCGTCGGCTCCGTGCACATGTCCTGCGTGGTTGTCCGACACTGTGTCGCACCTTCCGTAGGTCTGCCGTTCCAGGAGGCGGTCACACTGTCGCGGCCCCCTGACTGTCTCTCCGTGATGACCGACCACGGCACGGATCTGTGACGCGGCCGCCCGGCGCCTCATGACGGTCCCGCGGCAGAGTCGCGTAGATCACACCCTCTTAAATAGGTATCTGGAATGCCAATTAACTAGCATGCTGTTGCGCGCAGATCCACGAAGCACACCAGTGCCCATGAAGGAGCCAGAAGATGCTCTCCGCCCAGTCGGTCCCGGTCGTCGAAGCCACGCTGCCCGCCGTGGGGGCCTCCCTCGGCAGCATCACCGAGCTGTTCTACCGCCGGATGTTCGAGGAGCGCCCGGACCTGCTGCGTACCCTCTTCAACCGCGCGAACCAGGCCAGCGGCGCCCAGCGCGAGGCCCTCGCCGGGGCGGTCGCGGCCTTCGCCACCACGCTGGTGGAGCGGCCCGGGGAGCGGCCCGACGCCGTCCTCGGGCGCATCGCCCACAAGCACGCCTCGCTGGGCATCACCTCCGACCAGTACACGCTCGTCGGCCGGCATCTGCTGGGCGCCGTCGGCGAGGTGCTCGGGGACGCGGTGACGCCCCGGGTGGCAGCCGCCTGGGACGAGGTGTACTGGCTCATGGCCAACGCGCTGATCGCCATGGAGGCCCGGCTGTACGCCGGGGCGGGGGTCGAGAACGGGGCCGTCTGGCGGGACATGGAGATAGCCGACCGGATCGAGGAGTCGGTCGACGCGGCCTCCTTCGAACTGCGCCGGCCCGACGGCGACCCCACCGAGCCGTTCACGCCCGGCCAGTACGTCAGTGTCCGGGTCGAGTTGCCCGACGGGGCGAAGCAGATACGCCAGTACAGCCTCTCCTCCGCTCCCGGCCGCAAGACCTGGCGCATCACCGTGAAGCGGGAGCGCTCCGCCGACGGCCGGGCACCCGAGGGCGAGGTGTCGACCTGGCTGCACGCGAACGCCCGCCCGGGCGACCTCGTCAAGGTCTCCCTGCCCTTCGGTGACCTGGTGCTCCCCGAGGGCGACAGCCCGCTGCTGCTCGCCTCCGCGGGTATCGGCGTCACCCCCATGCTGTCGATGCTCGACCACCTGGTCGAGACCGAGGCCGGGCGGCACGTCACCGTCCTGCACGCCGACCGCTCCCCCGCACACCACGCCCACCGCCTGGAGATGGAGGAACTCGTCGGCCGCCTGCCGAACGCCGCGCTGCACGTGTGGTACGAGACGCCCGAGGAGCCCGTGATGCCCCATGTGTACGAGGGCTGGGCCGACGTGACCCGGCTGACGCTGCACGAGGGCGTCAGCGCGTTCCTGTGCGGCCCGCTGCCCTTCATGCAGGGCGTCCGCGGTGATCTGCTCGCCCAGGGGGTCGGCCCGAAGGACATCCACTACGAGGTGTTCGGCCCCGACCTCTGGCTCAGCAAGTAACACGGTGAACGCGAACGCGACGACAGGCGGGCCGCCTGTCGTCGCGTTCGCGTTCACCGTCCGTCCTGCCGTCTTGCCGTCTTGCCGTCTTGCCGTCTTGCCGTCCGGAACAGTGGTACTAACATGTTGCCCTGAGAGCTGTGCACACTATGCCGCACCTTCGCGGAAGGGCACGTCATGAAGATCGCAGTCTTCGGCGGTACCGGCCTGATCGGGTCGAAGGTCGTCGGGAAGCTCAACGCCGCCGGGCACGAGGCGGTGCCGCACTCGCAGTCCACCGGGGTGAACGTGCTGACCGGTGAAGGGCTGGAGGAGGCCGCCGCCGGGGCCGACGTGATCGTCAACCTGACGAACTCCCCCACCTTCGACGAGGCCTCGCCCGCCTTCTTCCGTACGTCCATGGAGAAGCTGCTGGCCGCCGCCGAGAAGGCCGGAGCGGGGCACTTCGTCATCCTCTCCATCGTCGGGGTGGACCGGGTGCCGCTGGACTACTACCGGGCGAAGGCCCTCCAGGAGGAACTCCTGGCCGCCGGACCGGTGCCGTACTCCATCGTGCGTGCCACGCAGTTCATGGAGTTCGTGGACGCCATCCTGTCCTGGACCACCGAAGGTGACACCGTTCGCCTGCCCGGTACGCCGGTGCAGGTCATCGCCGCCGAGGACGTGGCGGACGCGGTCGCCGAGGTCGCCGCGGGTGCCCCGCTGGGGGGCATCCGCGACATCGCCGGACCCGAGGTCCTCCCGCTCGACGAACTGGGCCGGATCACTGTGGCGGCCCGCGGCGGGGGTCACACGGTCGTCAGGGACGACGACGCGGGAATGTTCGGTGTCGTCCCCGGCGACGTCCTCGTCGCCGGGGAGGGCGCCCGCCTCGCCCCCACCCGTTACGCCGACTGGATGGCCGCCCGTCAGGGCCGGAGCTGACGCGGTCCCCGGCGCTCGGAACAGTGCCGATGCCGTGGGCGATATGATGTGGTGGGAAGGTTGAGGATGAGAGGAACACATGGTTTCCGGAACCCGCGCGGTGCACAACATCGAGGTCACCGCTGAAAGCCTTCAGGAGGACCTCGACCGCCTGGAGGCGCAGAAGCAGGCCCTGGAGAGGGAACTCGCCGCCGTCGTGGCCCACTTGGGCTCCGTCCAGCGGGCGCTCAGCGCCCTCCAGGTCCTGATGCGCGACCCGTCGGCCGGTCCGGCGGACGCCGCTCCGGCACCGGAGCCGCGGCAGACGCCTGCGCCCCGGGCGGACGCGCCCCCGGAGGTCACGGCGAGGACTCCGGCCCAGGTCCGCCGCACCTCCACCGCCGCGGACGCGGACGCCGAAGGGCAGAAGAAGTACGGCCGGCTCACCGAGCAGATCCTCGACTACTTCGCCACCGTGGGGGACACGGACGTACGGGCCCGAGACGTGGCCGCGGCCCTCGGCCGGGACACCGACAGCGGAACCATCAACGCGGTCCGCAGCACCCTCGACCGGCTCGTCGGAACGTCCCGTATCCGGCGCAGCGGGCGTGGCCTGTACCGCGCCAAGCGTTCCTGATCCTCTTCCCGCGGCTCCGGGCCCGCCTGAACGGGGATCAGGGCGGGCCCGGAGCCGGCCCCGTTCCGGGCACCGTGCACGGGGGATCGTGCAACACGGTGCCAGGAACGTTGTGATCAGCGTATCAAAACTTCTTGTTGAACATTCGATGACAAGCATCACACTGTCTCGAGCACGGTGTCAGATGACACCATCGGGGAAGCGTGGCTTTGCCGAGCGTCTCGCCCTGCCAGACGTACGGCTCGGCCACTCACACGGGAGACCGCACAGCACACGGAGCGCGCCGGCATCCCGCGTGAGACGCCCGGCGGGCGGACGTCGACCTGAGCCGTCCGCCCGTCGAACGGGTTGCCGCGGTCAGCCGGCCCGCTGCTGGGTGAGGATCGCCGCCAAAAGTTCGGGGTCGAACACCGAGGTGTCGGCGAGCCGGGTGGCGGCGGTGAGCGAGTTGAGCATGGCCTTGGTGACCCGCAGGGCGGCGGCAGACCGGCGCAGAACGGGCTTGGCCCAGGCCATGACGGCGTCGTCGAGTTCCTCCTGCGGCACGACCCGCTGGAGGACCGCGAGTCCGTGGGCCTCCTGGGCGTCGAAGACCCGTGCGGTGAGGATCAGTTCGCGTACCCGGGCGACCCCCACCTCGCTGATCAGCCGGGGGAGCAGCCCGCCCCAGGCGGGGGGCACGCCGAGGGCGAGCTCCGGCAGCCGGAAGGTGGCGGTGTCGGCGCCCACGCGCAGATCGCAGGCGAGCGCGAGGCCGACACCGGCGCCGACGGCCCGGCCCTGGACCCGGGCGATGGTGACGGCGGGATGGGCGGTGAGGGCCTCGCACACGCGCAGGGCCTTGGTGCCGTTGGCACGGATGCCGCCGCCGGCCGGGTCGTCGGCGAGGTGCCGGGGGAACTCGCTGCGGTCGCCGCCGAGGCAGAACGCGTCCCCGGCGGCGGCCAGCACCAGGACCCGTACCGCGGGGTCGTGGTCGTCGAGGACGGTGAGGAGGTCGTCCAGCATGGCGTCGGTGACGGCGTTCCCCTCTTCGGGGACGTTCAGCTCGACGGTGAGGAGAGGACCCTGCCGGTAGGTGCGCAGGGTCTTCAGTATCCGGTCGGCGGGGAGACCGACGAGGGACGGGGCACTCATGTCGCTACTTTCAGAGAGGTGATGCGGCGGAAGACGAGCCGGGAGACGTCGTAGGAGGGGGGTCCGGTGGGCCGCAGGGTGGGGAAGCGTTCCAGTACCTGGGCGATGAGCTCCCGGGCCTCGGTCCGTGCGAGGGCCGCGCCGAGGCAGTAGTGGGCGCCGCTGCCGAACGTGATGTGGCCGCCGCCGCGCAGGACGTCGAAGACGTGCGGATCGGGGTTGCGCCGGGGGTCGTGGGCCGCTGAACCGTAGAGGATGTGGACGGTGGTGTCCTTGGGCATGGGGGTGCCGGCGAGGACGATGTCGTCGGCGGCGACATGGGAGTTGAGCCATACCGGGGGGTCGTACCGTATGGCTTCCTCGACCAGGTCCTCGATGTGCTCCGGGTTCGCGCGCAGCCATTGCGCCCGGGCGGGGTCCTCCGTGGCGAACCGTACGGCGTTGGTCAGCAGGACCGCGCTGGTCTCCAGGGAGGCGATGGTGATGAACATCGTGAGGTGGTAGATCACCCGGTCCGCGGCGGCCCGGTCGTCCGGGTACTGGGCGTCCCAGTGGTGGATCCAGCCGGTGAGGACATCGTTGCCAGGACGGGCCCGCCGGTCGCGGATCAGCTCGGTGAAGTACTCCCGCATCTCCAGGGTGGCCCGGCCCGCCTCCGCCAGCTCGTCCTTGCTGGGGAACAACTCCTGGGCGTACGCCTGCCGGTGGGTGAAGTGCAGGATGCGCGGGAAGTGCTCCTCGGGGATGGAGAGCCACTCACAGACCGTGCGGACCGGGAGCAGTTCGGCGACGGTACGGACGAAGTCGGCCTCCCCGTCGGCGCGCAGCCGGTCCTCCAGGTCGTCCAGCAGGCTCGAGGCCAGCGTGGCGATCCGGGGCCGCAGGCCCTCCAGGGTGGCACGGTCGAAGGGATTGCCCAGGGCCCGTCTCTGACAGGTGTGCGACGGGGGGTTGATCCGCGACAGGGTCCCGGTCAACTCCTGGGTGGCGAGCTCCTGCCAGCGGCTCGGGTCGGGCTGCCGCTCCTGCCACGCGAAGTCCGGCACGAGCCAGTCCCTGCTGCGCAGGACCTGGCTGCATGCCTCGAAACTCGTGACGAAGTAGCCGCCCCAGGGGGAGGGCACCACGTCCCCCAGGGCGCGCAACTTCTCCCACACGGGCAGGGGGTTGACCTGCCCCTCGGGCGAACGCAGTTGACGCAGAAGGGAGATGACGGCTCGGCGGTGGTTGGTGGTACCGCGTATGTCGCCAACGGCGGTCACGCAGGGCTCCTTTTACTGGGCACTGTGATCACTACCGCCGGAACCTACCCTTCCACCTACCCGCGTCATGCGCCTCTGTGTGTTGCTCCTGTCACATGCGGTGCATCAGACACGGAAGATGTCCAGGAAATTGCTCCAGAATCCCTTCCGCCGCGCCGATTCCTGCCGCGCGGGGGCGGACGCTGACGACGGCAGCGGCTGCTGCTGCGCGCCCGGCGCCGTGGCCCGCTCCTGGAGCGCGGCCGCCATCCGGGTGGCCGGTGTGGGGCTGAACGTCGCCGGCAGGGAGACCAGGGCCCGGTGGAAGGGACCGGGCCGCCACTGGAGGTCCTTCTCCGGCACGGCCAGGGCGAGATCGGGCAGCGCGTTGAGGAGCCGCTCGATCGCCGTGGTGGCGATGACCTGGGCCGGATCCTTGGCGGGGCAGGCGTGCGGCCCGGCCCCCCAGGCGAGGTGGGCACCCCTGCTGTGGGCGCGGCGGGCCTCGGCGAGCGCGGGGTCGCTGTTGGCGCCCGCGAAGGAGATCACGACCGGGGTGTTGGCCTCCGCCACATGGCCGCCCAGGTCGACGTCCTGGACCGGGTAGTGGGCGGCGTAGTTGGCGATCGGCGTCTGGTTCCACAGCACGTCGTCGAGGGCCTCCTCGATCCGCATGCCACTCTGCCGGCCGCCCGCCCCGGACAGCAGCAGCACCAGGGCGCTGCCGATGAGGCTGCGTTCGGGTTCGATGCCGGCGCCCATCAACAGCGCGAGCTGGTCCTTGAGTTCCTCGTCGGTCAGCCCCGCCGGGTGCTGGATCAGCCAGGAGGTGACGTCGTCGCCCGGCTGTCGCCGCTTGCGGGCGATCAACTCCATGAGGGCGCCGGTGAGTTCCTCGTTGGCGCGCAGCGCGTCCTTGCCGTCGAAGATCGCCGACAGCGCGGTGGTGATGGTGTCGCCGATGTCCGCGGGGCAGCCGAACAGCCGGTTGAACAGCAGCAGCGGCAGCAGCTTGGCGTAGTCGCCCAGCAGATCCGCGCGGCCGCGCTCGCTGAACTGGTCGATGAGATAGTCCGCGATCGGCTCGACGTCGCGCCGGATGCGCGCGGTGCTGAGCCGGGACAGGCTGTCCACCACGGCCTTGCGCAGCCGCAGATGCACCGCGCCGTCGGTGAACAGGCAGTTGGGCCGGTACGCCATCATCGGCAGCACCGGGTTGTCCATGCCGATCTGTCCCTCGCCCAGCGCCTTCCAGCGGCGGGCGTCACGGACGAACAGTTCGGTGTTCTGCAGCACGCGCAGCGCCAGCTCGTGCCCGACGACCAGGGTCGCGTCGGTACCGGGGGCGAGTTCGACGGGACCGGCCGGCGCGTGGGCACGCAGCCGGTCGTAGACCTGCTGGGGGTCGGCGGCGAACGCTTCGTCGTGCATGGGGCATCTGCCGACGGGGGCGGCGGACGGGGTCTGGGGATCCATGAAGTCTTCCTTAGTGATCCGGGAACCGCGGTTCCCGGTCCGGGCGGGCGCGGGGCGGTCAGGCCGCGCGCTCCAGCAGGTGTCTCACCAGCGCGATCAGCGCCTTGGCCGACGACTGCTGGTCGCGGGCGTCGCAGTAGACGACAGGGGTGTCCGGGAGCAGGTCGAGTGCCTCGCGCACCTCCGCCTCGCCGTAGGTGGAGGAGGAGCCGAAGGAGTTGACGGCGATGGCGTACTCCAGGCCGTACCGCTCGATGAGGTCGATGACCGGGAAGGTCTCCTCGAGCCGCGCCGGGTCGACCAGGAGCAGCGCCCCGAGGGCGCCGCGCGCCATGTCCTCCCACAGCTGCATGAAGCGCTGCTGGCCCGGGGTGCCGAACAGGTACAGCACCAGGTCGTCGCTGAGGGTGAGCCGGCCGAAGTCCAGGGCGACCGTGGTGGTGGTCTTGTCGGCCACCCCCCGCAGATCGTCGATGTGGACGGACGCCTGGGTCATCTTCTCCTCGGTGCGCAGCGGAGTGATCTCCGACAGCGAGCCGATGAAGGTCGTCTTGCCCACGGCGAAATGCCCGACGACGAGGATCTTGGCGGCGTTGGTGACCTCGCTGGAGACGTAGATGGACTTCTGCGCCGTCTCAGCCGATGAGGGATTGGAGTCCATTCAGAACCTTCTCGAGGGTCGCTCTGTCAACGTTCTGGGCCCGGGGCGGTTCGGCCCTGCGCAGCAGGTGCCCCTGCTCTGCTAAATCCGTGAGCAGCAGCCGGGCCACTCCGACGGGCAGGCCGAGGTGGCCCGCCACCTCGGCGACCGAAAGGTAGCCGCCCGCGCACAGTTCCCAGATCGCCCGGACCTCGGGGCCGGCCCCCAGCGGAGGTGTCCGCTCGGGAGCCAGGGTGACCAGGGTGTGCAGCGCCAGTTCCTCCGAGGACGGCAGGCTGCGTCCGCCGGTGATGACGTAGGAGCGGACGAAGTCACTGGTGACGGGTGCTTCCTCGCCGGGGGTCGTCATGCGCCGCCGCCGTGGTCGCGCGGCGCCACGCTCATCGCCTTGCTCAGCGCCGTCACCGTCTTCTGCATACGGAACGACACGGCCTCCATGTCGACGTCCAGCGCCGCCGACACCGCGAGGTAGGCGCCCTGCCCCGCGGCGATGAGGAAGATCCAGCCGCCGTCGTACTCCAGCAGGGTCTGCTTCCAGATGCCGTGCCCGGCCCCCACGAAGCCGGCGACCGCCCGGCTGAGGGACTGCATCGAGCTCATCGCGGCCGCGTTGGTCTCGGCGTCGTCGCGTGAGATGTCGTCCGAACGCTGCAGCAGCAGGCCGTCACCCGAGACGAGGACCGCGTGGCGGGCTCCACGCACCTCGAGCACGTCGTTCAGCACCCACGACAGGTCGGTGTTCACTGGTGGTCAGGTCCTTCCGTGGTGTTCGTGTTCCGTCCGAGCTGGGTGCCGCGCGCGAACGCCCCGAGGCGCGACGCGGTCACCTCGCCGGCCGACTCGGACATCTGCTCGTCCATGGCGGGCTCCGGGGCCGGCACCACCGAGATGGGTCCCTGGCGCCTGCGGCGCTTGGGCAGCCCGCCGTTCGTCGTGCCCACCACGTGGGAGGGGCCGACCGGGACCGGCGCCAGCCGCTGCGGGGCGCTCTGCGGGCCCTGCTCCTCCTGGACGGGTTCGGCGGGAGTGACGGCCTCGGCCGCCAGGAGGCTTTCCGGTACTCGGATCACTGCGCGCACTCCGCCGTAGGGGGACACGGAACCCACGGAGACGGCGAAGCCGTACCGAGTGGCGAGCATGCCGCAGACCGCGAATCCGAACCGGGGCGGGTCACCGAGGCCGGTGATGTCGACCGCGCCCTCGGCGGACAGCAGGGCCGCCGCCCGGTCCTTGGTCTCCTGGTCCATGCCCAGACCGGCGTCGTCGACGATGAAGCACACACCCGTCGGCACCGCCTGGATGTTGACCTCGACCGGAGTGCCCGGGGCGCTGTACGTGGTCGCGTTGTCCAGCAGTTCCGCCAGCACCACCGCGACCGGTTCCACGGCCTTGCTGGTGACGGCGACACTGGCCTGGGCGTGGATACTGACCCGGTTGAAGTCCTTGATGCGGCCCTGCGCACTGCGGGCCACGTCGTAGACGGTCGCCACTCCCTCGCGCCGGCCCAGCCAGCCGCCGCACAGCACCGAGATGCCCTTGGCCCGGCGGCCGAACTGGCTTCCGGTGTGGTCCACCGACATCAGGTCGGCGAGCACCTCGGTGTCGTCGCCGTACTTCTTCAGCAGCCCGTCGAGGAGCAGTTGCTGCTCCTCGGAGAGCGACTGGAGCGTACCCATCGCCGACTTCAGTACGGCTTTGGTCGAGGACTCCGCGTCCGCCCTCACGTTCGCGAGGTCACCGCGGTGCTGGGTGTCCAGGGAGGAGATGTGTCCCTGGAGCTGGTCGATCCGGCTCTGGGCGTGGCCCAGTCCGGTCTCCAGGTCGTTCTTCGCTCTTCGGAGCGCCAGGTTGGTTCTCCGTGCCCGCTGCACGGCGAACACCGCAGCAACGAGCACCACAAGCAGGATCCACAGCAGTGGATCCCTGATCAATGACGTCATGAGACTCTCTTCAAGTCGCATCGCGCCGGGAGCCGGACCGGGCCGCGCACACATGGGACGGGTCCGTGCCGTCGAACGGCACGGGCCTACGGCCGACCAAGCCTCAACTCCTCAGCGATGGGGCCTTAGAGACTGTCCCCCGTACGCGTTCATGACGCGCCGCCAGCCTACTGAAAGTTCGATGATCTTATCAGTTCGGTGGCTTTAACCCGCCTGCCCCGGTAGTCACTTGGGGACCCTCACGAGACCCACACACCCCGTACCGGAGAGCCGGTGTCGCCGTTGCGACATGTCCCATCTCTGCCACGGCGAAACCGGTGACAGCGCCCGCTCCGGCGGCGGAATCTGTGCTGCACCAACGGCACTTCGCGGCCGCGTGGACGGCACGTGAACACGGACCGGCGCGCCGGGGAACGACGGAAGGCACAGAAACTGATGAGACGGATGCGCATCGCGGCGGCCGTGGCGGCGGGGCTCGCCCTGTCCGCCGGCGCCGTGCCGCCTGTCGCGGCGGACCCGGGCGGGACCCCCGGACCCGCCACGAGCCCGGCCCCCGCTCCGGCCGGCGCCACCGTGCGCCTGATCACCGGCGACCGGGTCACGGTCCACACCGGCGCGGACGGCCGCCGCACCGCCTCGGTGGTGCCGGGAGAGGGCCGCAGGCACATCCTCTTCCGCACCATCGAGGAGGACGGGCGGCTGACGGTCCTCCCGTCCGACGCCGCCGGACTCGTCACCGCCGGGCGCCTGGACCGGGGCCTGTTCGACGTGACCGGGCTGCTCGAGCAGCGGTACGACGAGGCCCACACGGACGCGCTGCCGCTGATCGTCGGGGACGGTCCGTCCGTCCCCGACGCCACGCTCCGCCGGCTCACCGCGCTCGCCGCCGACGGCACAGCGGCCCGCCGGCTGGAGACGATCGACGCCGACGCAGTACGCGTCCCGGCGAAGGACCTCGGCGCGTTCTGGAAGCGCCTCGCACCGGCCGCCGGGGACACCTCCCGCGCGGCCACCGTCCCCCGGGTGTGGCTGGACGGCCGGGTGCGCGCCTCCCTGGACCGCAGCACCGCGCAGATCGGTGCCCCCGAGGTCTGGAAGGCCGGCTTCGAGGGCGACGACGTGAAGGTCGCCGTCCTGGACACCGGCGCCGACCCGGGCCACCCCGATCTGGCCGGACGTGTCAGCGAGGCGGAGGACTTCTCCGGCAGCTCCGGCACCGGCGACGTATTCGGGCACGGCACCCACGTCGCGTCCATCGTGGGCGGCTCGGGCGCGGCCTCCGGCGGCAGCCGCAAGGGCGTGGCCCCCGGCGCGGACCTGCTGATCGGCAAGGTCCTCGGCGACGACGGCTTCGGCACCGCCTCGCAGGTGATCGACGGCATGGAATGGGCCGTCGCCCGGGGCGCCGAGGTCGTCAACATGTCGCTGGGCTCCGACGCGCCGAGCGACGGCACCGACCCGATGAGCGTCAGCCTGAACGAACTCTCCGCAAAATCCGGCGCGCTGTTCGTGGTCGCCTCCGGGAACGCGGGCCCGGGCCGGGGCACGATCGGTTCCCCCGCCGCCGCGGACGCCGCCCTCACGGTCGGCGCGGTGGACCGGGACGACTCCCTCGCCGACTTCTCGAGCCGTGGCCCCCGGCCCGGTGACGCGGCCGTCAAGCCCGATGTGACGGCGCCCGGTGTGGGCATCGTGGCCGCACGCGCCGCGGGCACCACCATGGGCGAGGTGGTCGACGCCCACTATGTCGCCGCCTCCGGTACGTCGATGGCGACACCGCATGTGGCGGGTGCCGCGGCGCTGCTCGCCCAGCGGCACCCGGACTGGACCGCGGGCCGCCTCAAGGACGCGCTGACCAGCACCGCCCGCACCGTCGGCGGACAGCTCGTGACCGAGCAGGGCGGCGGCCGCGTGGACGTGGCGGCGGCCGTCCGGACGCCGGTCGTCGCCACCGCCACGCTCGCCCTCGGCACGTACGGCGCCGACGACACCGGCACCGTCACGCGGACCGTGCGCTACACCAACACCTCCGCCGAGGACGTGACCCTGGAGCTGCGGGCTGCGCTGGCCACCAGCGGCGGACGGCAGATCGCCGACGGCGCGGCGGCCCCGGACCGGACGGACGTCACCGTCCCGGCCGGCGGCACGGCCGAGGTGCCGCTCACCGTGAATCCCGCCCGAGCGCAGCGCGGTGACTACTACGGTCATCTGACGGCCGCCTCCGCCGACGGCTCGGTCACCGTCCACACCACGCTGAGCCTGATCGTCAACGGCCCCGTGCACCAGCTCAAGGTCGTCTCGTACGACAACGACGGCCGGCGGATCCACGCCCTGCCGATGGTGTGGGGCGCGAACGGCTTCGTGGAGTACACGGACCGCGACAACGCCGTCGCCGAGGTCGAGGAGGGCACCTACCAGCTGACCTCAGGAGGCGTCGAGCGCGTCGACGGCAAGGAGGTGCTGCGCCAGGTCGTCCTGCCCGAGATCAAGGTCACCAAGGACACCACCGTCGTCGTCGACCCGCGCAAGACGGTCAAGGTCGAGATCCGTACGCCCCGGCCCGCCGAACAGAGCGGCATTCTCAGCTATCAGACGTACCGGCAGATCGACGGCCACGGCTGGATCGACGGCACGATGTACTTCGACCTCGCCGAGGCCCTGTACATCAGTCCCACCGCCGAGGTCACGGACGGGACCTTCGAGTTCGCCTCGCGCTGGCAGCTCGTCGCGCCCCTGCTCGAAGCGGGCGTGGTCGACGGCACCGAGGACCTCGGCGCCTACTACATGCCCCGCTCACCGCTGTTGGACCAGCGGGGCGAACGGCTGCGCGCCGTAGCCGCCGGCACCACGGACGCACCGGACTTCCGCCGCGCCCGCGGCAGGCTCGCCGTGGTGACCGACGAGGCGGGCGTGGCCGGGCCGGACCTGGCCGAGCGGGCCGCCGCGGCCGGCGCCCGCGCGGTGCTGGTCGTCCACTTCAACGACAACGGCTGGACCCGCTGGACGCCCGACGGCGAACGCTGGCAGGTGCCCGTCGTCCGGGTCGGTGCCCGCACCGGCGCCGACCTGCTGAAGCGGATCGAGCGGCGGGCCACCACCGTCGCCTTCGGCGGCACCGCCCGCAGCCCTTATCTGTACGACGTCATGCAGGTGTCCGAGCAGCGCATCCCGGACCGTGTGGTCCACACGGTGTCCGAGCGCAACAGCGCCGTCGTACGGTCCGTGTACGCGGACAACGGCGGGGTGGAGTGGGCGGCGGAGCAGCGGTTCGCCCGCCGGCCGTACCAGGACTTCGCCTGGCTGCAGTACACCCGCCATGTGCCGACCGCGTTCACACGCACCGAGTACGTCAGCTCGGGTACCACCGAGTGGGATCACGTGGTGCTCCACCAGACCGTCGGCGATGTGGACAGCCCGCTGAACAGCGGACTGGCGGACACGCCCCGCACCTACCGGGCCGGCGAGCGGGTGCGCGAGACCTGGCAGGGCGCGCTGGTCCGGCCCTCCATTCCGCGCGCGGGGGTGCCGGCCACGACGCGGGACGGGGACGTACTGCGGCTGCGTATACCGGAGTTCACCGACTCCACGGCCGGCCACTGGTCCCGGCTGCTCGGCGACGGCACAGGCATCGGCGTACGGGCGCCGTCGGCGGACACGGCGAACGCCGAACTCTTCCGTGACGGCGAGAAGATCAACGGCCTGGCGGACGCCTGGCGGGACGTCGAGGTGCCGTCCGGTGCGGCGGACTACCGGCTGCGCCTGACGACCTCCCGCGAGTCCGCCGAGTGGGACTACGCCACGGCCACCGACACCTCCTGGACGTTCCGCTCGGGCCCGTCCGGGGAGGAGGCCCGGCTGCCACTGCTCCAGGTCGACTACGACGTGCCGGCCGACGCGCACAACGCCGTCGGGCCCGGCCGCGCGTACACGCTGGGGCTGAAGGTCCGCAATCAGGACGGGCTCGGCGCGCCGCGCGGGGTGCGCACGGTGGTGGAGGTGTCCTACGACGACGGCCGGCACTTCACCCGGGTCCCGGTCCGGGCCAAGGGCCCGAACACCTTCTCGGCCGAGGTCAGAAGGCCGGCGGCCGTGCGGGGTGACACTCCCGTGACCCTCCGGGTCACCGCCGCGGACTCGGCCGGCAACTCGGTCCGGCAGACCGTGACGCGGGCGTATCTGCACCGCGGCTGACGAGCCGGGCAGGACGGCGGTGGGAGCGGGCGGCGACGTCCGTTCCCACCGCCGTTCACACGGTGCTATACGGTATTCGACGGTTGAAGCGCTGCATGTCGTTGTATACCGGGAGGGCGCCATGACGCTGGAGGCCGCCGGGGTCACCGGGCCCGAGGAGACCGTCTACCGGCTGCTGGTGACCATGGGCCGGGCGACGGTACGGGAGGTGGCCGACCGGGCCGGGCTGCCGGGCGGCCATGCGCAGCGACTGCTGGACGCCCTGGCCGCGAAGGGCATGATCAGCCAGAACGACGGGCTGCCCCGCCACTACCGCGCCACCCCTCCCGACGTGGCGCTGCTGCCCCGGCTCAAGCGCCGTGCCGACGCCCTCGACCTGGCGAGGGCGGAAGCGGCCGGACTGGTGGAGAGCTACCGCGAGACGATGCGCCGGGGCGACGCGGGCCAGCTCATCGAGGTCATCACGGGCGCCGAGGCGCTGCGCCAGCATCTGCGGCAGATCCAGGACGGCGCGCGCGACGAGATGCTGTGGTTCTGCAAGGCGCAGTACGTGGCGATGCCGTCCGGCAGCAACCGGGCCGAGTACGAGGCACTGGAACGGGGCGTGCGCTACCGGGTGCTGTACGAGAAGGCCTTCTTCGACGACGAGGGCGCCGTCGATAACGTTGTCGAGGGCGTGCGGGCCGGGGAGCTGGCGCGAGCCGTGCCGCATCTGCCGCTGCGGCTCGCGGTGGCGGACCGGGCGATCGCCGTCTGCCCGCTGGTGCCGGGCGGTCCGCACGGCAGCCCGGACGAGCCCACGTCCGCGCTGGTGCGCGACAGCAATCTGCTGGCGGCCCTGATCGCGCTCTTCGAGCGGTACTGGGAGGACGCCGTGCCGCTGGTCGTGGACGACACCGGCTCGGTGGCGGGCACCGACGGCGCCGGCCCGGCCGACTCCCTCACCGCCACCGACCGGCGTCTGCTGGCCCTGCTGGTGGCAGGGGTGACGGACAAGGCGGTCGCCAGTCAGATGGGGCTCAGCCGGCGCACCGTGCAGCGGCGCATCCAGCGCATGATGGAACTGGCCGGAGCGACGACCCGGATGCAGCTCGCCTGGCAGGCGGCCCGGCGCGGCTGGCTGTGAACCGCCGCCTCACCCGGCACCGAGGTCGCGCAGCATCCTCCGCTGGTGACGGTGGCCGACCGTCTCGTAGCCGACCACGGTGACGAACGGGGCGAGCATCACCACCAGCAGACACACCGCCGTCGCCACCCCGGCTGCCGCGAGGAGCGCCGCCGCGACCAGCACCGCGAGGGTGAGGGAGATCAGCAGCAGATGGAACCGGTCCCCCGCCGACAGCAGCAGGGTGTGCAGCAGATAGACCATCAGCAGGAACACCCCGACCGGGACGGCCAGTGACAGCACCACGGCCACACCGCCGATCCTCGCGTGGTGCTCCAGATACAGGCCGGCCACATGCAGTCCCGCGCCGGCGCCCGCGATGCCCATGAACAGCGGGATGTGGCCGTAGCCGAAGAGATAGCCCCGGCCGCGCCGGCGGGCCAGGATCGGGCCGAACGGCGTGGTGAAGTACACCCACCACATGCCGAACGTCAGCCCCACGCCGGCGACGACGACGGCGATCGCGTTCGCGCTCCAGTCCGTTCCGGTCTCACCGCCGAGCAGGTCACCGGACGAGGCCACGGTGCCGACCACTCCCTCGCCGAGCGTGATGATCGCGAACAGGCTGTACCGTTCCGCGACATGGTGCGGATGCCAGGGCGTGCCGCCGGAGCGGCCCTGTGCGAGCAGCGGCAGCAGCAGCTCCACGGCCCCCAGTACGGCGAAGGCGACGAACGCCACCGCGAGTGTGAGAGGGGTGAACGCGATCGCGATCCAGCCGAGCTGGACCAGGACGACCCAGCGGATGTTCCGCATCCCCACGTCGTGGAAGGGCGGCGACTCACGGGCCGCGCGCCACCACTGCAGCACCAGGGCGATCCGGATCACGACGTACCCGAGCACCATGGCGCGCAGTTCCAGGTGCTCGCCCTCCTCGATGGAGTGGAACATGGCGGGCAGGCCGAGGGAGAAGACGACCACGCCGACCATCTGCACCATGGTCAGGGCCCGGTAGTGCCAGTCGTCGGTGGCGAACGCGGAGGAGAACCAGCTGAAGCTGATCCAGGCGACGCTGATGGCGAACATCGCCAGGACGAAGGCGCCGACGGCTTCGAGCGCGTGGTCCTCGGCGAACATCTCGGCGAAGTGGGAGGCCGCGGTGCCCACCGCCACCACGAACGTCAGGTCGAACAGCAGCTCGAGGGGGGTGGCGGTCCTGCCCGGTTCCTCCGGGTCGCGGCCGGCCATCGGCGTTCTGCTGTGCGCCAGCCTGCCGCCGGCGGCGTCGGCGGGCGCGGGGTGTTCGGGGTCGCTCATGAGCAGCATGATGACGTATGCGCGCGAGATTCCCGCCGGCCTCGGCGGACCGGACGTCGTACGGCCGTGTTCGCCCTACGACGCCCGGTGCGGACGCGGGCCGCTACGGTTTGCGGGCGATCGCTCCGTACATCGCGATGTCCTCGTCGCGGATGCCCTGTTCGCCGGTGCCGTCCGGATGCCACTTGTGGACCTGGACGATGCCCGGAGCGGTGAGTTCGAGGCCCTCGAAGAACTCGTGCGCCTCGTCGATGGTGCGCAGCCGCATCGGCATGTCGCGGGCCGCGTACTCGCGGGCCACCCGCCCCACCTCCTCGGGCGCGAACTCCGCGGTGCCGATGGTCATGGCGAGGTGGCTGCCGGAGGGCAGGGGCTCCAGCAGGCGCCGGACGATGCCGACGGCGTCGTCCTCGTCGAGGACGAAGTGGACGATGGCGATGACCGTCAGCGCCACCGGCCGGTCAGGATCGAGGGTCTCCCGCAGTTCGGGGGCGGCCAGGATGGTCGCCGGGTCGCGGAAGTCCGCCTCGATGTACGCCGTCCTGCCCTCCGGTGTGCTGGCCAGCAGCCCCTGGGAGAGGGTGAGGACGATGGGGTCGTTGTCGACGTAGACCACGCGTGACTCGGGCGCCACCGACTGGGCGATCTCGTGCAGGTTCGGGGAGGTGGGTATGCCGGTGCCGACGTCGAGGAACTGGCGCATCCCGGCCTCCTCGACGAGCCACCGCACCGCCCGGTTCATCCAGTCCCGGTTGGCGCGCATATGGACGGGCAGGGCGGGCCACTCCCGGGCCATGGCGTCGCCGGCCTCCCGGTCCGCCGGGTAGTAGTCCTTGCCGCCGAGGATGTAGTCGTAGATCCGCGCGGAGTGCGCGTTCTCGGTGTCGATCCGGTCGGCCGGCCATCCGTTCTCGGGCACCTCGGGTCTCCTTCACAGGTCGTGGGCGGTGGGTGGGGACGGGGCGGTCAGAGGTCCCCCCGAATCCGTTCGAGAACGGCCTCGGTCGCGGTCGTGGGCGGCGCCTGGGCACCGGCCCGGTCCAGGGCCTCGCGGTATACGACGACGTCGCCGGCCTTGTCGAGATAGACGGCGCCCAGCAGTGCGTCGAGGTGGACGACATCGGGCAGTTCACGCGCCCGGAAGCGGAAGAGCTGGAACGAACCGGCGCGCAGGGCCGGGTGGGGGCCGCTCGCGAACGGCATGATCTGCAGCGTCACCTGTGGCAGGCGCTGGAGTTCGATGAGGTGGCCGATCTGGGCGCGCATCACGTCCGGGCCGCCGACCGGTCGGCGCAGCACGGTCTCGTCCATCACCACCCACACCGTCGGCGGAGTCTCCCGCCCGAGCAGTTCCTGTCTGCGCGACCGCAGGGCGATCCGTCGCTCGGTGGCCTCGGGGCCGGCGTGCGGGTTGCCGGCGGCCAGCAGGGCGCGGGCGTAGGCCTCGGTCTGCAGCAGTCCGTGCACGAACTGGCTCTCGTAGGCGCGGATCTGCCAGGCCGCCTGTTCCAGGCTCAGATAGGCGGCGAACCAGTCCGGCATCACATCCCGGTATGTGTGCCACCAGCCGCGCTTGTTGGCCTCGCGGGCCGACTTCAGGAAGGTGTCGATCTCCTGACGGTCCGTCACGCCGTAGACGTGGAGCAGCTTCTCGGTGTCGGCGAGCCGGAGCCGGGCGACCTTGGCGGCCTCCATCCGGCGGATCGTGGAGTGGCTGACCCCGATGGCCGTTCCGGCCTCCTCGTAGGTGAGGCCGGCCCGGGTCCGTAACTCCTCGAGCTGCCGGCCGAGGATCATGCGCAGGACGGAGGGGGCACCGCCCCAGTCGTTCTCCGCGGTCATGCCCCGCCTCCTCACATCGGATGTTCGAGGCGCACTGTCCCGGTGGACGGCAGCAGCATGCACGGAGCGAGCTGAAATTTTCAACTCGCCTGTTGCGAGCGGCCGTTGGCGGGTGCCAGAGTGTGCGCACCGTCCCCGGCCCGCCGATGGGCCGCGCGGGAGCGGCCGGTCGACCCCCGGCCGGTGCGTGACGGACCCCCCGGTGTACAGCGTGACGAAAGGCCCACGGAGATGGCGAGGCCACCCTTACCCAGGCCGTTGCGTCATGCCGGACCCGGGCCCTCCTCCCCCAGACCGCCCGGAGGTGAGCCGGCGGCCCCCGGCCGTCTCGCCTCCGGGCTCCGTACGTTCGACCTCCCGGCGACCCCCGCCTCGGTCCGTGCCGCCCGTGCCGCTGTGCGTGAGCTGCTCATCGCGCGGGGCGTCGCCGACGACGTGTGTGACAACGCTGTCATCGTGACGTCGGAACTCGTCACCAACGCCCTCACCCACGCGGCGGGCGACCGGATCGTCTGCCGGCTGCGGCTGTCGGCCGACCGCGTCCGCATCGAGGTCGAGGACGAGGCCCGAGGCCCGGGCCTCCCCATGCTCCGCCGCCCCGGCCCCGACGACCAGAGCGGCCGCGGCCTCCTCCTGGTCGACACCCTCGGCGACGACTGGGCGGTGACCCGCACACCGGGGCGGACGGGGCGGACGGTCTGGGCGGAACCGAGAACCGCGGGGTAGCCGGCGCGGTGCCCCGTGGTGTTGCCGGAGCCGTACCGGACCGTGCGGCACGCCGCTCGGCTCCGGGGCTCTTCGGGGCCGGTGCCACGACCCGCGCGGGATCCGGCGCTTCCGTCCGCGGGTCGGTGCTCCGCGGGCGGACGGGCGCCGGGCGCAGGGGCGCGGATTCCCGGGTCGCCGACTCGGGCCGGCGGCCCGACAATGGGCTGTATGAGCCGGAACACCGCACACGACGCGTACGGTCCGGCGACCGTGACCGTCAAGGGGCGGAACGTCAGAGTGCGCACCCTCGGCTTCCTGCTGCTCGCCGGCCTGGCCATCTGGTTCATTGCCGCGAACACGAAGTCGGTCACCATCAGGCTGTGGGTGTCGGACGTCACGCTTCCTCTGTGGAGCGTCCTCACGGTCACGCTCCTCGTCGGCCTGGCCCTCGGCCTGCTCGTCGCCCACCGGCGCGCCCGCCGTTAGCCGGCCGTCCCGCTGCCCTGTCAGCAGTGGGGTACGACGGCCACGGGGCACGCCGCGCCGGAGCACGGCATGGGTCACCGGGCCGGCACGCACGATCCTGGGGCGGTCAGCCGGTGTCCGACGACCAGCAGTTCCGCGCCGGACGCCGCTTTCAGCGGGGCGCCGGAGGGCCTTCCCTCCACCACCGTCTCGAGGACATCGACGTCCGAGTACTGGGTGCGCCACATCTGGAGCACGGCGGCGAGGAACCGCAGCCGCTCCTCGGCCCGCTCCGGATCGCCGACCAGGCCGATCTCGCCGGGTCCCACGTCGTCGCCGCGGACGAGGCGGAGGTGACGCCGTGCTCCGCCGGTCACCTCCCCGTCCTGGTCGCCGGAGCCCCGGTGGGCCGGCGAGGACGAGGAGTCCGGCCGCGGCTCGACCTCGACCTCGTCCTGGTCCTGATCCTGGCCGACAGCGCCCCGGGTGCCACCGTGTCGTCACGGTGGCACCCGGGGCGGTGGCGGTGTCGCGGGGTCAGCGGAGCCAGGGGTTGCGGCCGACGAAGGGCAGGCGAGCCCACACCTTCCCGAGTCCCCAGGTGGCTCCGGCGCCGGCGGCCGCGAGGGCGATGAGCACGACGGCGTAGACGAGGTGGTAGTCGGCGAACGGGTTCGTCGACATGCTGGGCGAGCCGTCGGACAGATGTTGGGCGGGCGGCCATTCCGCGATCCACATGAGCGCCATCATCACCGTGCCGGCGACCGCGGCGAGCCGCAGTGCCACACCCGCGATCAGCGCGACGCCGATGCCGAGCAGCCCCAGCATGAACAGCCAGTCCGCCCAGGCCGCCCCGGCCCACGCGTGGAACGCCGACTCCATCGGCCCGACCGCCACGCCGCCGAGGAACCCCTCGGTGGGCGAGCCGCCGTCGATCCAGCCCTTGCCCGACCCGGTGGCGTAGCCGAGACCGAAGGTCTTGTCCAGGAACGCCCACAGGAAGACGAACCCGGTGAGCAGCCGCAGCCCGGCGAAGACGTACGCGCTCGTCGCGGTCGCGGCCTCGGTGCCGGCCGCCGGCGCCGCCGCCCCGGACCTGTGCCGGAAGGGCGAGCGGAGTCCCGGGTAACGGTGCGGGTGGTCGTGCACTGCCATGATGGTCATCCCCTTCGAGGGTGCTGCTCCTGGGGTCTTCGCGGTTGTCGTTGCGCTGTCAATGTCCCGCGTCCGGGGGCGCCGTCCGGAGGGGCCGGCGGGCCCGTTCCGCGGTCCGAACGTCCCCTCTCCGCAGAGCCGTTCGGGCTCACGTCGGCGCCGGCACGCTGTTCAGGCCGGACCACGGCGAGGGAGCGCCGGGGCACGGGCGGCACGCGGCGGTCATCGCGCGCTCGCGGCGTGGGTTCTCGAGCAGTCGCCGGCCCGGGCGGGATCTCGTCCGGGAGGAACACCGAACGGATTAGAATACCCCAAGGGGTATCAATGAAGGAGGAAGCGTGGAACTGGACATGGCGGCCGACGAGCTGAAGAGCGTGCTCAACCGGCTGCGACGGGCGCAGGGCCAGATCGCGGGGATCATCAGGATGATCGAGGAGGGGCGGGACTGCGAGGACGTGATCACCCAGCTCGCGGCGGTCTCCCGGGCGCTGGACCGGGCCGGCTTCGCGATCATCGCGACGGGGCTGCAGCACTGCATGGCCGAGGAGGGACAGATGGCCGGTGACCGGGACCGGATGCGCGCCCGTCTGGAGAAGCTGTTCCTGTCGCTGGCCTGAGCACCGGCTCACCTCGACGCGCCGACGAGCATGATGGCGGCCACGGCCGGCAGGACCGGCGAACGCGGCGACCCCGCGCCCGTCCCGTCCCAGAAGACCCGTCCGGCATCGCGTCCGCCCCGACGGGTGCCCGCCGGGGTATCAAGGCACCAGGCATTCGCACCGAAGGAGCAGCACACCGTGTCCTACGACCGCACCGTCCGCCTGGCCACCACCGACTTCGACGCCGCCGTCACCGCCGTCCGCCGGGCCCTGGCCGACCAGGGATTCGGCGTCCTCACCGAAATCGACGTAACGGCCACTCTGAAGGCCAAGCTCGACCACGACATGGAGGACTACCTGATCCTCGGCGCCTGCAATCCGCCCCTCGCCCGCCGGGCCCTGGAGGCCGACCGCTCCATCGGCCTGCTCCTGCCGTGCAACGTCGTCGTGCGCCGCGACGGTGACCACACACTGGTCCAGGCCCTGGACCCGGGCACCATGCTCACCCTCACGGACCTCGACACCCTCGGGCCCGTCGCCGAGGAGGCCACCGCCCGCCTCGACGCCGCCCTCGCCGCCCTGTCCACCGCCTGACCCACCGCGACCGCAGGCTCAGGAGAGGGAGAGGAAGAGTTTCTCCATCTTCCGGGTGTCGAGGCTGTCGGCGCCTCCCTCCTGGCTCAGACACTCCTTGAGACCGCTGGCGACGATGGCGAAGCCGGCCCGGTCCAGCGCGCGGTTGACCGCGGCGAGCTGGGTCACGACCTCCTCGCAGTCACGCCCTTCCTCCAGCATGCGTACGACGCCGGCGAGCTGGCCCTGTGCGCGCTTGAGCCGGTTGGCGGCCGACCGCACCCGGTCGGCGGGGAGCTGGACCATGGGTACTTCCTTTCACGGGGGCCGGGCCGGGACCGGGCGCGGTCACCGGCCGGGGCTCTGGGCTGCGAGGGAGGAGCGGACCTCCGCCATGTCGAGCCCGCGGACAGTGGTGATCAACTGGTCCAGCGCCTGCGGCGGCAGTGCGCCGGGCCGGGAGAAGACCAGGATGCCTTCGCGGAAAACCATCAGGGTGGGGATCGACGTGATGTCCGCTGCGGCGGCCAGGGCCTGCTCGGCCTCGGTGTCGACCTTGCCGAAGACGATGTCGGAGTGGGTCTCGGAGGCCTTCTCGTAGACGGGGGCGAACATCCGGCACGGTCCGCACCAGGAGGCCCAGAAGTCGACAAGGACGATGTCGTTGCCGGTGACGGTGGTCTCGAAGTCGGCGGCGGTGAGTGCCACGGTGCTCATGGGCGGTCCTTCCATTTCTGCGGATCAGTGACTCTGATACCCCCAGGGGTAAACAACATCGGAACGGGGCGGTCCATTCCCCGGACCGCACGAACCCCCGCTGCCCCGGCGCACGCTTCGGCGCGCCGGGGCAGCGGGGGTTCGATGACCGCCGGGATCGGGACCGCCACCTGGGCGGGGGCCTGCTGGATCAGGACGAAGGTGCCCATCGCCATCACGAACCGGGCGAAGAGCCGGGAGAGGACGTGGCGGGGACGCATCCCCCCATTTCCGCTTTGGCTCAGCGGTTGCGCAGTGCTGCGAGCGTGTTGTCGAGGTCGGCGGCACGGGGACGGTTGTGGGGCAGCTTGGCGAGCACGGCGGCCATGCCGCAGGTGTTGGTCAGGGCGGAGAAGACCAGACCGCCCGCGATGCCGGCGGAGAGGAGCTGGAAGGCGGGGTGGACGACGTACCCGAGCAGCAGGCCGAGCAGCACGATCACTCCCGCGGTGAGCCTCACCTGACGCTCCATTCCCCAGGTGGCACGGGAGGCGCCCTGGGGGCGGTGGAGCTCGTGGCCGTCGGCCGCCCAGGCGCCGGTTCCTCCTGACAGGGTGGCGGCGGTGACGCCGTTCTCCGCGAGGATCCTGCCGGCGTTCTCGGAGCGGGCGCCCGAGGCGCAGACGAACAGGAGGTCGCCGCGTTCGGCGGCGTGCCGGATGTCGGGCAGCGCGCGCTGGATCCGGTCGAGGGGGATGTTGAGCGCGCCGGGGAGGTGACCGCCGGCGTATTCGCCCGGGGTACGCACGTCGATGATGGTCAGTTCGTGCAGGCGGGTGAGCGCCTCGTCGGTGGCGAGGGCCGTGGGTGTGGTCATGGCAGATGCCGTCCTTGTGTGTCGGAGTGTGGTGGAGCTTGATCTGACGGGAAGCCAGGCTGAAGGCGGTCCTGAGATGCGCGCCGGCTGGAGGGACCCTCCCGGTCCCTCGTCCGAGCCGGTGGCGGCCCTCGTGTTCAGACGAAGACGTCGACGAGCATGACGGCAGCCACTGCCAGCAGGACACCGGCGAAGATCTTCTGAAGGGTGGTGCCGGAGATCTTCGTCGCGAGGCGTTTGCCGTCCCAGGCGCCGAGGATCGCGGCTCCGGTGAAGGGGCCGATGATCTCCCAGTGGAGCCGTTCGGTGCTGCCGGTGCGAGCGGCGAGCGCGGCGAGTGAGTTCACTGTGATGACGAGCAGGCTGGTGCCGACCGCCCGGCGCATGGCCAGTCCCAGGACGCTCACCTGGGCGGGCACGGCGAGGAATCCCCCGCCGACCCCCAGAAAGCCGGTTACGGCGCCGAGTCCGGCACCGGCCCCGGCCGCCTTGGCGGGACGGATCCGGTCCGGCGGCTCGGACGCGGACGGACGCAGCATGCGCAGGGCCGCCAGCGCGGCGATGACCGCGAACGCCGCCGTCAGTACCGCTTCGGGCAGGCGCCCGGCGACAGCGCCGGCGAGGAAGGCGGGGACGATGCCCGCCGCTGCGAACAGCGCCCCTGTCTTCCATGCCACGTTCCCGTCGCGGGTGTGAGCGTACAGGGCGGTCGCGGAGGTGGCAGTGACGATGATCAGGCTGGCGGTGGTGGCGGCTGCCGGAGTGAAGCCGAGCAGGTAGATCAGTGCCGGTACGGCAAGGACGCTGCCACCGCCGCCGAGGGCGCCGAGGGCGAGACCGACGAGGGCCCCGGCGAGGAGGGCGAGAACAAGTACGGTCACGTTGTCCGGCCGCTGTTCCCGCGTTCGTCGACGATCGGATGCCCGGCGGCGGCCCACGCGTTCATGCCGCCCTCGACGTCCACCGCCTGCGCTCCGCGCTCGGCGAGGAGTTTCGCCGCCTGCTGGGAGCGGTGTCCACTGCGGCAGATCACCACCAGCGGACGGCCCTGCGCCTCGGCGGGCAGGATGGCGCCGGCGATCAGTTTGCTCAGCGGTACGTGGACGGCGCCCGGGGCGTGGCCCGTATTCCACTCGAGCTTCTCCCGGACGTCCAGCAGGACCGCGTCAGGCCACTCGCCGCTGGTACGGCTGCGTGCCTCGTCGACCGTGACACGGGGCCCGTTTCGGCGAAAGAGGAACATCACACGCTTCCTTCCTTGCGGGGACAACGGCCGGGATCAGCCGGAGGCCAGGGGCAGCCCGGCATCCGTCGCGGCGTCGAAGCCGTCGTCGACGGCGACCACGTCGCGGCCGGCGGCGTCGAGCAGGGAGGCGGCGATCGCGGCGCGCATCCCGCCCGCGCAGTGCACCCACACCGTCCCGTCCGGTACCTCGCCGATACGGCCGTGCAGCTCGTGGATCGGGATGTGGAGCGAGCCGTCGATGTAGCCGCCTACGCGCTCCGAGTCCCGGCGCACGTCCAGGACGAGCACCTCGTCTCCGCGCTCGCGCACCTGGGCGAGGTCGGCGAAGCGGGCACGCGGGAAGGAAGCAAGCGGCTCGCCCTCACGGACCCAGCCGGTCGGTTCGCCGGTGGCGGCGGCGGCCGGGCGGTCGATGCCCACCCGCGCCAGCTCCCGCTGCGCGGCGCCGATCTGCTCCGGGGTGTCGGCGAGCAGGGTGACGGGCTTGCCCCACGGGATCAGCCAGGCCAGGTAGGTGGCGAGCTTGCCCTCGCCCTCGAAGTTGAACGAGCCGGACACGTGCCCCTCGGCGAAGGCCCTGCGGCTGCGCAGGTCCACCACCCACTCGCCCGCGGCCAGCCGGGAGGAGATCTCGTCCGCGTCCGCACGCCTCGGCGGGGTGAGGTCGACGGGGGCGGGGCCGGCGGCGTTGGCCGGGCCCATCTGCGCGTAGTAGGCGGGCACGTCCTCCAGCCCGGCGAGCATCCGCTGGACGAAGGTGTCCACGTCCAGGGTGAGCGCGTCGTTGCTGGTGCGTTCCCTGCCGATCGTGGTCGCGTCCCCCTCGGCCTGGGCAGAGGAACAGAAGCTGCCGAACCCGTGGGTGGGCAGCACCGGCACCTCGTCGTCCAGCTCGTCGGCCAGGCGGTGGGCGGAAGCGTGCTGGGCCCGGGCCAGTTGCTCGGTCAGCCGAGGCTCCACCAGGTCGGGGCGGCCCACCGTGCCGATCAGCAGCGATCCGCCGGTGAACGCCGCCACGCCGCGCCCGTCCCGCTCCAGGACGTAGGAGGTGTGGTGCGGGGTGTGCCCGGGAGTGGCGATCGCACGCAGGACCAGACCCGCGTCCACGTGCACGGTGTCGCCGTCGGCGACCGGGGTGCGGGCGAAGGACACATGCGCCGCGGCCGGCACCAGATAGGAAGCGCCGGTGACGCGGGCCAGTTCCAGGCCACCGGTGACGTAGTCGTTGTGCACGTGGGTCTCCGCCACGTACGCGATGCGCACCCCGCGCCCGGCGGCGGCGGCGATCACCTGGTCGATGTCGCGCGGCGGATCGATGACCACCGCGGCAGCGGCCCCGCCGGCCAGGTAGCTGCGGTTGCCCAGACCCTCGAACTCAAGGGTGTCGACGAAGAACACGACTGCGACTCCTCCACTGGAACGACGTACCCCGGGGGGTATTCGGTACCTACCCTAACAGCGATACCCCAGGGGGTATTCCTGCTCTGGATGTCGGTGTGGTCCGGGCCCAGCAGGTCCCGCCGTCCCGTCGGTCGGTGAACCCTGCCCAGGAGCTCGCCCGCAGGGTGACGGCGGCTTCTCGCCCGCGAGGGCGGGCCCGACGGAGTTCGGCTCTTCCGCCCCCCCCACCCGGTGACGACTCCCCGCGGTCGCTTCAGCCGCGCGTGCGCGGCGGCCCGGACCCCGTCCGACACACTCTTCCCCAACCTGCGTACCCGGGGGGCGGGGACGCGTGATCCGTGGTGTCACGGCCTCGTCCGGTCACCGACGCACTCGCCGGCACGGCCGAGAGCATGCCGGAGGAAGTCCGTCCGCTTTCCGGGGACCCGGATGCCACGGTCGCGATCGGCTACGACGGCCGGGAGCGTCGCCCACCCCTCTGGTCCGAGTCCGCACCGGCATCCCCGCAGACATCCGCGCGGCCTGCGGGCGGACCCGCTCGAGGGCGTAGTACGCCGTCCCGCAGCCACGTCGACCGCCCGACCGGGCGTCCGCGACACCGGCGTCACGCTCGAGGGCCGTCCTCTCCCCGCGGACGGGGCGCGGGCGCCGAATGGCGTGCGGCGGAACGCCCAAGGGCCCTGGTCGGCCCTTTGGGCGGGACGTAAGTCGCATGGCGCCAGGACCTCGACGGGGCGAGTCTGAGAAGAACCGGAACGCTCCGGACTCAGGAGGGACAGTGGGTGGTCTGGTGATCGTCGGCGTGGACGGGTCGACGTCGGGTCTCGCCGCCGTGGAGGCGGCCGCACGGGAGGCCCGGCTGCGGACGGCCGCGCTGAGAGTGGTGCACGCCTTCCTCTGGCCCGCCCTGCACGCTCCCCTGGGCCCGTCGCCCATGGGGCCGCCCGATGGCGGGATGCAGAACATGGTCGAGCGTCTGGTGGCGGAAGCGGTCGAGCACGCCAGGGCCGCGGCGCCGGAGGTGGAGGTGTCGCACGCGGTGGTGACGGGGGAGCCGTTGACGGTGCTGGAGGCGCAGTCACGTGCGGCCGAACTGGTGGTTGTCGGATCCCGTGGCATGGGAGGGTTCGTCGGGCTGATGGTGGGCTCGACGGCGGTGCATCTGGCGGCGCACGCGCGCTGCCCTGTGCTGGTCGTGCGCGAGGACGCCCACCGCGACGGTCCGGTCGTGGTGGGCGTCGACGGCTCCCCCGCCGGGGACAAGGCGGTGGAATTCGCCTTCCGGCACGCCGAGCTGCACGGGACCACCCTTGTCGCGTTGCACGCCTGGACCACGTGGAACGCACCGCTGCCCGCCCCCCAGGATCCGTCGGAGCCCTACGCGAACCCGGCCGAAGCGCTCGGCGAGGAGGAGGAACGTCTGCTGTCGGCAGCGCTGGCCGGGCATCTGGAGCGGCATCCGGATGTGGACGTGGAGCACCAGGTGGTACGCGGCCCCACCCGCGAAATTCTGATCGAGGCGAGCCGGTCCGCCGGGCTGATGGTGGTCGGGGCACGGGGACGCGGCGGCTTCACCGGCCTGCTGCTGGGGTCGGTCAGCCAGGCCCTGCTGCATCACGCGCACTGCCCGGTCGCCGTGGTGCGCGGAGCGGGCGCGCGACAGTGAAGGCGGCCACCCCGGACGGATCCGTCGACGACTTGTCGGGCCCCGATGCCGGCCGGGTGCCCCCTGGCTGCCCCGTCGCTAACCGCTGACCGGTGAGGAGTTCCATGACCCACATCAAGCGGCCCGGCGACACCCGCCGGGCCCGCTCACGCAAGCCGGTGCCGGGCGCTGCCGCGGCACCGGCGGGTCCGTCCCGGCTCGAACCCGTCCTCCTGGCCGTCACGGGCTCGTCGCTCACGGCAGGAGGTGTCCTGTGGCTGCTGGGCCGGGGCGACGGCGCCGACCTGTGCTGGGCGCTGGGCACGGCCTTCGCTGTCGTGCCCGCGATCGGCTGGGTGGTTGCCGCGCTGCGGCGCGGTCGCGCCGGTGTGGACCTCATCGCGGTCCTGGCCCTCGGCGGCACCCTGGCCGTCGGCGAGTATCTTGCCGGGGCTCTGATCGGTCTGATGCTGGCCACCGGGCGCGCGCTCGAGACCGCCGCGCAGCGGCGCGCCTCCCACGACCTGCGTGCGCTGCTCGCGCACGCGCCCCGGACCGCCCGTCGGCGCACCGGCACCGAGGTCCGCCGGATTCCCGTCCCCGAGGTCGCCGTGGGGGACCTTCTCGTCGTCGGCGCGGGCGAGGTCGTCCCCGTCGACGGGCAGGTCGCGGGCCAGGCGGCCGTCCTCGACGAGTCGGCGCTCACGGGCGAGTCGGCGCCGGTGGAACGGGAGCCCGGGCAGACGGTGCGCAGCGGAGTCGTGAACGCGGGCGGGGCCTTCGACCTGCGGGCCACGGCGACCGAGCAGGACAGCACCTACGCCGGGATCGTCCGGCTGGCCCGGCAGGCGGGCGCGGAGGCGGCCCCCGTCGTCCGCCTGGCCGACCGCTACGCGGCCTGGTTCCTGCCCCTGTCGGTGGCGGTCGCGGGGCTGGCCTGGCTGCTGAGCGGCTCCTCGGTGCGGGCCGTGGCGGTGCTGGTGGTCGCCACCCCCTGCCCGCTGCTGCTCGCCGCCCCGGTGGCGGTCGTCTCCGGCCTGTCCCGGGCCTCCCGGCTGGGTGTGGTGGTCCGGGACGGCGGCGCGCTGGAGCGCCTGGGGCGGGCCCGCACGCTGCTGCTCGACAAGACCGGCACCCTCACCGGCGGCCGCCCGCGCGTGGTCGACGTGACCGCCGCCCCCGGCCGGCAGCCCGCCGAGGTGCTACGGCTGGCGGCCACGGTGGATCAGTACTCGCCGCACGTCCTGGCCCACGCGATCGTCGACGCGGCCCGTGAGCGCGGTCTCGAGCCGTCGATGGCGACGGAGGTGTCGGAGGAGGCCGGCCGGGGCGCGTACGGCGTGGTCGAGGGCCGCAGGACGACCGTGGGCCGACTGGAACCCTCGACGGTGCTCCCGGACTGGGCGCGGGCCGCGGAGAACCGGGCGCTGCTGGACGGCTCCGCCGTCGCCTGGCTCACCGTCGACGGTGTTCCCGTAGGGGCGGTCATGCTGCGTGATCCGCTGCGTCAGGACGCGCCCCGCGCCGTGCGGCGGCTGCGTACGGCCGGAATCGACCGGATCGTGATGCTGACCGGCGACCGGCCCGAACCCGCCCGCGAGATCGCCTCCGTCCTCGGGCTCGACGGCGTACGGGCCGAACTGACTCCGGCCGACAAGGTGGCCGCGGTCCGCACGGAGCGCGAGCGCGCCGTCACCGTCATGGTCGGCGACGGCGTGAACGACGCGCCCGCGCTCGCCGCCGCGGACGTCGGCGTGGCGATGGGGGCACGTGGGTCCACCGCCTCTTCCGAGGCGGCCGGCATCGTCCTCACCACGGACCGCGTGGACCGGCTGGCCGACGCCACCTCGATCGCCGTACGGGCGCGCCGTATCGCCGTACAGAGCGCCCTCGGGGGCATGCTCCTGTCGCTGGTGGCCATGGGCGCGGCCGCCGTGGGGCTGCTGCCCCCGGCCGTCGGCGCGCTGCTGCAGGAGGGCATTGACGTGGTGGTCATCCTCAACGCGCTGCGCGCCCTGCGGATGGACCAGGGTGCCCGGCCCGCCCTCGAACCCGCCACCGAGGCCCTGATCCACCGCTTCGCGGCCGAGCACGAGGACCTGCAGGACGTACTGCAGGCCGTGCGGGACGCCGCGGCCCGGCTCTCGGCTCCGGGCCCGGACGGGCAGGCCCTGGACTCGGTGCGCGAGGTCGACCGGCTGCTCACCGAGCGGCTGCTGCCGCACGAGTACGCGGAGGAACACGAGCTCTATCCGGCGCTCGAGCCGACTCTCGGCGGACCCGAGGCGACGGCGACCATGAGCCGCGCCCACGCCGAGATCGAACGGCTCGCCGGGCGGGTGGCCACCCATCTGGCGCTCGCCGAGCCGCGGGGCGCACTCGAACCCGGGCAGCTCGAGGACCTGCGGGCCTGCCTTTATGGTTTGCACACCGTGCTGCGGCTGCATTTCACTCAGGAGGAGGAGAACTACTTCTCCCTCGCTCCCTGATCGCGCCGTCACTTGTCCGCCGACCCACGGGCGGTCCCCGCGGCCCATGCCTCGATCCGGCCGAAGCCGCGCGAGTCCCGCCCTTGTCGCGGCGTGCCGTCAGTTCGCAGGGAGCTGGAGCACGCAGGTCTCTCCGGGAGTGACGGTGACCGCCCGGTCGGCCAGGACCACGCGGAGCGGTGACTCCTCCGAATCCGGTACCGCGAGTTCCAGTCGCCCGGTGTGGAGGCGCAGACCGATCCCCCAGTGGCCGCGGTGGCTCAGGGTGAACCCGTACTCCGACAGGGCGGGAAGCGGCACCGGATCCAGCGACAGGGCGTCCCCACGGGGTGCCAGCCCCGTCAGGCCTCGCTGGACCAGATCGAGCGTGCCGGCCATGGCCCCGAGATGGATGCCCTCGCCTGTCGTACCGCCCTGGATGTCGGCGATGTCCGCCTCCAGGGCTTCATGAACGTACTGCCAAGCCTCGGCCCGCCTCACCCGGGCTAGGACCCAGCCGTGCACCACTCCGCTGAGGGTGGAGCCGTGGCTGGTGCGGCGCAGGTAGTAGTCGACGGTCCTGTTCCACATCTCGTCGTCCAGATGGTGTCCGAGGCGGCGGAAAAGACTCCGCAGCTCCGTCGGCGGGAACAGGTAGCCGAGCATCAGGACATCCGCCTGCTTGGACGCCTTGTACCGGTTGACCGTGTCGCCCTCGGCCTCCAGGATCCGGTCCAGCCGCCGGATGCTGTCGTAGCGCGCCCGGTAGGCGTCCCAGTCCAGCTCGGCCAGATCGCCGTACCCCTCGAACTGACTGACGACGCCCTGATGGAACGGCACGTACATCCGCCGGGAGACCTCCTCCCACTTCGGGAGTTCCTCGCCGTCCAGACGTACGCGCTCGAACAGTTCCTGCCGGTGCCGGGCGGGAAGGCGGCGCAGCAGGTCCAGGGCGCGGGCGATGACCCATGCGGCGGTGACATTGGTGTACGCGTTGTCGTCCAGTCCCGGCCGGCCGGCGCCGGGGTAGGCGTCGTGGTACTCGTCGGGGCCGACGACCCCGCGGATCCGGTAGCGGCCCCTCGCCGGGTCGAAGACCGCGCTGGCCATCCAGAAGCGGGCGATCTGCACCAGCATCTCCGCACCCCTGGTGTACAGGAACCCGGTATCGCCGGTGGCCTCGCCGTACTGCCACACGTTGTAGGCGACCGCCGAGCCGACATGGTGCTGGAGCCGGGAGTTGTCCGGCAACCAGCGACCCGAGCGCGGATTGAGATGCAGTTCCTGGGTCTCCTCACGACCGTCGCTGCCGCTCTGCCACGGGTACATCGCCCCGGCCCGTCCGATGGCGGCGGCGGACCGGCAGGCCCGGTCCAGGCGCCGGTGGCGGTAGGTCAGCAGAGCCCGTGACACGTCGGGGAAGTGCAGGTTCAGATACGGCAGGACGAAGAGCTCGTCCCAGAACACATGCCCCCGGTACGCCTCGCCGTGCAGTCCCCGGGCCGGCACACCCACGTCGAGGTCCGCTGTGTGCGGGGACAGGGTCTGCAGGACGTGGAAGAGATGCAGCCGCAGGATGCGGCCCGCCCGGCCCGGGATGCTGATGTCCGCGCGCCGCCACATCCGCCGCCAGGCAGCGGTGTGCGAGTCCAGCAGGGTGGCGAAGTCCGGGGCCTCGGTCACCCGGTCGACGGCCGCGCCGAGCGGGTCGCCGATCGCGGCGTCGCGGGAGGTGTGCAGCGCCACCGTCTTCTCCACCTCAAGGGGCCGGCCGGCGACCACCGGGATCACCAGGCGGTGGGCCGCGTGGCGACGGCCGGGACGCAGCTGTGACGAGGAGGGCGGGGGTCCCGTGACGACGGTCCGCGCGGCCAGGGCGATCCCAATGCCGGACGTACTGGTCCGGCAGCTCAGCCAGGTCGTCCCCGGCTCCCGCGCACCGGTGCGTACGCCTGCCAGGTGGTGCCGGTCGAGGGCCCGGTAGCGGTGCACGTTGATATTCGTCACATCGCCGTCCAGGGCGGACTCGACCTCGACGTCCCCCGACCAGTTCTCGGCGGTGAGCACCGTCCGCAGCGCCGCCAGATGCGGGTCCGCCATGTGCACCAGGCGGATCTGTTCGACCCCGAGCACTCCCGCGGTGCGGTCCCGGTAGCGCGAGGTCCGGACGAGCAGGCCCCGGCGCAGGTCCAGGACCTGCCGGTGGTCGAGCAGGGCGGCGGAGTCCGGGGTGAGCCACGGACCCCATGTTCCGCCCCGCGACCGTACGCGGAAGCGCAGCGGCAGCCAGTTCGGAAGGTTGACCATGTCCTCGTTGACGACCCGGCGCCCGGCGACGGTCGACTCGAGGCGGTTGTAGCAGCCGGCCCGGTAGGTTCCCGGGCAGTGCACCAGGCCGGCCCGGCATTCGGGGAACGCGCCGCGGGTGGCGAAGCAGCCGTTGCCGAGCGTGCACAGCGATTCCCGCAGCCGCTCGACGGCGGGGTCGTACCCTTCGTACTCCCACGTCCACTCCGGCATCGGCCACCCCTGTCCTTCTCCCCACCGAACCGTACGAGGGTCTGGGGGTTCAGACCCGTTGCGGCACGACGGCGACCGGGCACGGGGCGTGGTGCAGCAGCGTGTGCGCCACTCTGCCGAGCTGGAGGCCGGGGTGGCCGTGCCGCCGCAGGGCTCCTACGACGACCAGGTCGGCGTCGGCCGACGCCTCCAGGAGGACCTGATGAGGAGGACCTTCGACCGGTGTGCGGATCACGTCGGCGTCCGGCCGTTCCCGCACCGCCTGGAGCAGCGCCTCGTCGAGGTTGGCCGACGCGCGTTCCTGATGCGCGGACGTGCTGTCGTCCGGGGATCGGGTGGCCGCGTCTTCGGAAGCCGGGCGACGCCAGGCGCGCACGGCGTGCAGGGCCGCGCCGCGTACGCCGGCCTCGTGGAAGGCGAACCGGACGGTCCCCAGGCAGTGGGGCAGATCTCCGACCCCCACCACCACGCGTCCGTAGGCTCCCTCCCGGTTCCGTTCCCCGCCACGGACCACCACGACCGGACAGACCGCCCGGGCGGCCACCGCGAGCCCGACCGACCCCAGTGTCAGCGCCGTCAGTTCGCCCCGGCCCCGGGAACCCACGACCAGCGACCGTGCTTCCTGCCCGGCCGACAGCAGAGCCGACACCGGGTCCTCGGGGATCAGGTCGCCCGTCACCTTGGCCTGCGGCCGGCGCAGCCGGGCCCGCTCCACCGCGGAGGCGACGATGTGCTGGGCGAGGACAGTGCCGGCGGGGCGCTCCCGTGCGAAGGACGGAGCCCTGCCTTCGTACCGTTCCCACAGCGAGGAATGGACCAGCCGCAGGGGCAGCTCGTGCCGCGCTGCCTCGTCCACCGCCCAGTCCAGCGCCGCGAGGCTGGGATCCGAGCCGTCGACCCCCACCACCAGCGGAAGTTCCATGACCGCCACCCGCCTTCTTGTCCTGCCGCTCGCGCGACCCTCTGCACACCACCGTCGCACTGCCCGCCGCCCGCCGCGACCTCCGCACGGCTCGGCCCCGCAGACCCTTCCGGGCCGGGGCCGACGCCGGTTCATATCTGGGGGACGACGGCGACCGGGCAGGGCGCGTGGTGCAGCATCGCGTGATTGGTCAGCCCCAGTTGCAGACCCATGTGGCCCTTTCGCCGGCGCGCGCCGACCACCAGGAGGTCCGCCTCCGACGCCGCCTCCAGCAGTGCCTGGCGTGCCGGTACCTCGACCACCCGCCGGCTGACGGATGCGTATCGATACGTCTCAGCAGGGCCGCGCAAGGCGTCGTCGAGTACCTGTACCGGCGGACGCCGGTGGAGTTCCGGGGCGTACCACCCCGGGGTGCGGGGCGCGGCGGGAGCACCGGCCGAGGTGCTCCAGGCATGTACGGCCACCAGCCGGCAACGCCTGGCCCGGGCCTCACGGAGCGCGAACCGGAGCGCTGTGCCGCTCTCCTCCCCCTCCTCGACACCGACGACGACGCTCCCGAATCGGCCGTCCCGGTGTTCCGCCGTGCCGCGCACCACGACCACCGGACAATCCGCCCGTGCCGCCACCGCCAGCCCGACCGAGCCCAGAAGCATCCCGGACAGACCCCCGAGCCCTCGGGAACCCACCACCAGCGCGAGGGCGTTGCGCCCGATGTCGACCAGGGCGAGGGCTGCGTCCTCGTGCCGCACCTCGGTGGACAGCGGCACGCCGGGAGCGGTTTCCCTGGCACGCCCCGTGGCGGCGCCGAGGACGTCGGTCGCCTCCTGGTCCTGTCCCGCCGCATACAGCAGATGGAGCGGCACCGTGCGCAGGGTCGCCTCTTGCGCCGCCCAGTCCACCGCTTCCAGGCTCGCCTCGGAACCGTCGATCCCGACCACCAGCGGAATGGTCACCGCCCGCGCCTCCTCTCGTGCCCTGTTCCGGGCCCCTCCCCGCCTGCCGTCACTTCCAGCTTCGTACGGGGTGATGGCCGCCGCCATGCCGCGGGGGACGCGGCGGGACGAGCATGCGGTGACCGATGTCGCCGCGGAACGGTCGGAGTGGACGGAGACGAGCGGCCCTCGTTTGAAATCCCGTTCATGGCCCACTCTGGCGGAGACACCCGCGGACAAGGGTGAGCGGTACCGATCCGCTGGAGGTGTTCACCATGCCCGTAGCCGGACGCAAACCGATCGTGGTCGGTGTCGATCCCGACCCGGACAGACTGGCGGCTGTCGCCTGGGCCTCCGACGAGGCGGACCGGCGCCGTCTCCCCCTGACGCTCGTATACACGCAGGGCGGGCCGGTTCCCGGCTTCCGCCTGGAGGGCAGCCCTCCTTCGTGGGAGAAATGGCGGGACGACCTGCACACGGGGGGCGACGACGTACTCCGCCGCGTGGTCTCGTTCGTCGAGTCGCGCCGTCCCGGCGTGGACATCTCGGCCGTGCTGACCGAAGGGCCCCCGGCGTGGGTTCTGGCCGAGCACTCGCGCGACGCCGCACAGGTCGTGGTCGGCTCCTGGCATCTCGGGACCGCACGGGAACTGTTCGGCTCCGCCGCCGTCGCGCTGCCGCTGACCGCCCACGCGGCCTGTCCGGTGGTCGTGGTACGGGAGGCGGAGCACACCGCCCAGCAGCCGCCGTACTTCGTCGTCGGTGTCGACGGCAGCCCGCACTCGGCCGCCGCCGTCGACCTCGCGTTCGAAGAGGCCTCACTGCGGGGTGCTTCCCTGCGGGCGCTGTACGTCTGGCACCCACCGTTGCTCGGGGTGCTCGACGAGGACGCGGCGGTGCAGGAGTGCCGTCGGCTGCTGTCGGAAACGGTGGCCGGGCGGGGCGCCGCGCATCCCGGAGTGGATCTGCATCACGAGGTCGCGAAGGGACACCCGGTGCGGGAGCTGACGACGGCTTCCGCCCACGCGCTCGGCCTTGTGGTGGGTACGCGGGGGCGTGGCGGCTTCCGCGGCATGCTGCTCGGGTCCGTGAGTCAGGGTTCCCTCCACCATGCGCGCTGCCCGGTCTTCATGGTGCCGCGTGAGCGGGAGCGGTAGCGGGGTCCGGCGGGGAGTGGTGCCATGGATCAGCCGGTGGTGGTGGGCGTGGACGGGGCGCCGTCGAGCCTGGACGCGGTGGAGACCGCTGCCCGTGAGGCCGCGCTCCGGGGCACGGGGCTGCGGCTGGTGCACGCCTTCGGACGCCCGTCCGCGCACGTTCCGCACCCGGGCCCGCCGTGGAGCCCGGCCGAGGCAGGGCTGCGCGAACTGGTCGACGGCACCCTGGCGGAAGCCGAGCGGCGGGCCCGCGACCCGGGTTCGGGAGTCGAGATCGGCCGGGACGTCGTCCTGGGCGAGCCCGCGACCGTACTCACGATCGAATCACGCACGGCCGCGCTGGCCGTGGTCGGCAGCCACGGCCGGGGCGCCGTCGCCGGCCTGCTGCTCGGTTCGACGGCCGGGCATCTCGCGGCCCACGGCGGATGCCCGGTGCTGGTCGTGCGGGGACGGCGGCACCCGGGCGGTCCGGTGCTGCTGGCGGTCGACGACGCGCCCTCGTCGGCGCCGGCGGTCCGCTTCGCCTTCACCGAGGCACGTCTTCGCAATGTGGGTCTCACCGCGGTGCACGTGTGCCGGCCCAGCAGCGCGGACGTCTACGACGGCCCGGCGGACCCGCCTTTCGTGACATACGACAGAGGCCATCTGCGTGACCACGCGGAACGCGTGCTCGGGGCGGCACTGGCCGGGGAGGAACGGAACCACCCGGACGTCATGGTGCGGCACCGCCCCGTCATCGGCCGGGTACGCCACACCCTCATCGGGGCGAGCGCGAAGGCGGGGCTTCTCGTGGTCGGTGCCAGAGGCAGGGGCGGGGTCACGGGTCTGCTCCTGGGGTCGGTGAGTCAAGCCGTCCTGCGCAACGCGCAGTGTCCCGTCGCGGTCGTCCGGGACGGCCCGGAGTGAACCCCGGCCGCGCGCGTGCGGCTTCGGCGGACAAGCGGACGGCATGTTCCAGGCCCGGATTCCCGAGTCGCCGATATGGAAGGGCGCCCCGGCAGGGGGCCGTATGGTCCGGAACACCGCACACGCGTGCACGATCCGACGCCCCCATGACGCGTCGGGTCCGCCCCAAGAGCCGTCGGAGCCGTATCCGTCATGGCGCGCACCGGCGGCCCTCCGCCGAAGTGTCTGTCGGCACCGAGGGTCGAGCGGCACGGAGAAGCGGAGTGAGACCGCGCACCGTGCGATGAGGATCCGCAAGAAGCGGAGGGCCCTCGGTTCCCTCTGTTCCCGACTGCGGCTTCCTCGTCGCCATGTGCCATAAGAGGTGATCCCGTCGCCCGGCCGCGGGCCGGGTGACCGGCTACGGGGACGGTTCCGGCAGCTCGCGGTGGAGCACGACCTTGAGGGCGCCGGTCTCCGGTCCGTGTGCGAAGACCTCGTAGGCGTCCTCCGTGCGCGCGAGGGGGAACCGATGGGTGACGAGCGGGAAAACCGTCAGTCGTCCGTAGGACAGCAGGTCGAGCAGCCAGGGCGTGGAGGAGGTGTCGACCTGTCCGGTGCTGATCGTGACGTTCTTGCGCCACAGCCCCTCGAGATGGAGGGTGGCGGGTCCGCCGTGCATGCCGATGTTGGCGATGTGCCCGCCGGCCCGCACCACGCGGGTCGCCAGGACGAAACCGTCCGGATCGCCCGCGGCCTCGATGACGACGTCGGCGCCGGGCCCCTCGGACAGCTCGGAGACCATTCGCCCGGGCAGTTCGGCGGCGTGGGCCCCCATGCGGGTGGCGGATGCCAGCCGGGACGGCGACAGGTCCACCGCGACAACCCGCCGGGGTGAGTACAGGCGGGAGAGAACCACCGCGGCCAGACCCACAGGACCGGCGCCCACCACCACGACGGTGTCACCCGGGCCCACATGTCCGTTGCGCACCCCGACCTCGTAGGCGGTCGGGAGGAGTTCGGCGAGCAGAACCGCCTCGTCGAGGGGGAGGTACGGGGGCCGGCGGTGTGTGGAGGAGTCGGCGAAGGGGACGCGGACGAACTCGGCCTGCGTCCCGTTGACCTCCTGGCCCAGGATCCATCCGCCGCCGCCCCGGCACTGTCCGTACATGGCGTCGCGGCAGGGAGGGCAGTGCCCGCAGGCGGAGACGGAGGAGACGATCACCTGGTGTCCGGGGCGCCGGGTGCGCACCCCCCGGCCGACTTCCACCATCTCGCCGACGGCCTCGTGGCCGAGGACCGTGCCCGGCTTCACCTCGGGGAGGTCGCCCCGCCGGATGTGCAGATCGCTCCCGCAGACCGTGGTCGCGTCGACGCGGACGATGGCGTCCGTGTCCTCCTCGATCACGGGATCGGGAACCGTGTCCCACGAGGTCCGCCCGGGGCCGTGGTAGACGAGTCCGCGCATGGCCTCTCCCTCGCTGGCCGTCTCCTCTCCACCGTCACCCTGCAGAGTCTCCCGGGCAACACGGGGGTGCCCGCGCTGCTCCCCGTCCGTCAGTCCGGCGGCATGGAGGGGCGGCGGAAGACCGGCGCCGGGCCCGTTCCCCACGGGTGCACGGCCGCCAGCGCCTGGACGACCGCTGCTTCCAGAGGGCCGCCGGTGTCGACCGCCACGGCCTCGGGCCACGGGGGCTCCTTGGCCGCCATGGCGGCGGCCACGACGGTGTCCGCGTCGGACGTCGATGCGTGCGCGGTCCGGGAGTCGAGACGGGCCTCCGCCACCTCCCCGGGTACCTGGCAGTGCAGGGCCACCAGATCCGCACCGGTGCGCTCGGCCGTGCGCAGGGCCGCCTCGCGCTGCCCCGAGTCGGACCAGGTGGCGTCCAGGACGACGGATTCCCCCGAGGACAGCAGGGCGGCCGCGCGGTCGAGCAGTTCGGTGTACGTCCTCGCGGTCCACTCCGCGGTGTACAGACCCTCGCCGTAGCCTGCCGCCGCGGACTGCTCCGCCGGGATGTCGGCCAGCTCCTTGCGGAGGCGGTCACTGCTGAGCAGGGTCACCCCCAGGCGGTCGGCCAGCGCTCCGGCGAGGGTGGACTTCCCGCTGCCCGGCAGCCCGCCCACCAGGGTCAGACCGACAGCGCAGGCGCGCAGGTGCCGCAGCGTCGCCGTGACGAGCCGTCGGGCCGCGGCCGCCGCACCGGGCGCGCCCTGGCGCGACTGGATCAGGGAGACCTTGGCGCGGACGAACGCCCGGTAGGCCACGTAGTGGTGCCACAGCGAGGGGGGCGCGGGGTCGCCGGAGTACTCGCTGTACCGGGCGAGAAAGTACGCGGCCGATTCCGGGGCGCCGAGCTGCTCCAGGTCCATGGCGAGGAAGGCGGCGTCGTCGAGACCGTCGACGTGGCGAAGGCGGTCGTCGAACTCCAGACAGTCCAGGATGCGGGGGCCGTCGTCGAGGCAGAACACGTCCTCGGCCAGCAGGTCACCATGGCCGTCGACAACCCGACCCTCCCGGATCCGCGTGTCGAACAGCCGCTCACGGCCGCCGAGGTACCGGCGCACCAGCCGCTCGGCCTCCTCGACACCGTCGGGCAGCGGGATCTCGTCGGCCAGGGCGCGGACCTGCGCGAAGCTCGCTTCCCACCTCGACGACAGCGCGTCACAGGTTCCCTGCGCGTCCACGTCCGGGCCCCGGGGGGCGTCCGCGTGGCGTGCCGCGAGCTGCCGGGCCACGGACCGCAGGATGTCGTCGACGTCGGCCCCTTCCCGTACCAGCCGGGACAGGCGGCGGTCCGCCGGCATGCGGCGCATCACGACGAGCGGTTCGGCCTCGTCCGTGTGGGGCAGACGGATCTCTCCCAGACCCAGGTAGACGTCTGCGGCGAAGCGGCGGTTGAGGGCGACCTCCTGTTCGCAGGCGGCCCGGCGGGCCGCCACCTCGCTGTAGTCCAGGAACTTCAGATCGACCGGCTTCTTGATCTTGTAGGCGTGATCGCCGAAGAGGAGCACGATCGCGGTGTGCGTCTCGTGCAGCCTCGCGCGCGGGTACGTGACACCGTCGGGGTCGGAGCCCGAACGGAGCACGGACGCGTCGGTCCGGTGCGAGGTTGCCGTCGCTCGCCTCGGGCCGTCCGGCTCAGTCATGCGGTACGACCGCGACGGGGCAGCGCGCGTGATGGATGGCGGCCTGGGTGACGGGTCCCAGCCGGGGTGCCGGAACGCGGTGGTGCCCGCGCCGCCCGACGACCAGCAGCCCCGCGCCGGCGGCGGACCGCAGGACCGCCCGGGCGGGGCTCTGCAGCCCGATGCCGTCGGCCACCTCCACCCGGGGGTACTTCTCACGCCAGGGGCGCAGCACCTGGTCCAGTCGCTCACGCACGTCCCGGTTGATGTCGTCGGCGACCTCGTGGTCCACCCCCCAGGGGACGTAGGCGTGCATCGGTAGGCCCTGTCCGTGCACGGCCCGCAGGGGCACGTCCCGTGCCGCCGCCGTGGCGAAGGCGAAAGCGAGCAGGTCGTCGCAGGGACCGCGCAGTTTCAGCGCGACCACCACGTCGCCGGTGTCCACGAGTTCGCTGCGCGGGCCCTCCGCACGGACCAGCACGACCGGCCCTTTGGCATGTGCCGCGACCGCCATGCTGATGTCGCCGAGGAAGTAGCTCTCGACGAGTTCCAGCCCTCGCGAGCCGAGCACGGTCATGGCGGACTCCGACGCCGCGCGCAGCAGCGCCTCCTGAGCGTCGTCCGCCACCAGGTCGCCGGTGACGGCGAGATCCGGATGCAGCCCCCGCAGCTCCGACCGCGCGCTGTCCACCATGCGCCTCGCCCAGTAGTTCTGGTCGGCCCCGGAGGGGACCTCGACCGGTTCCGGCACGAGCGTGGGCCACGCGTGCAGCAGGCGCAGCACGCACCCGCGGCGCCCGGCCTCGTCCGCGGCCCATCGGGCGGCGGAAAGACTCTCGGGTGAGCCGTCGAGACCGACGGTGATCACTGGCTCCATGGCACCTGCCTCCGTCTCGTAAGAAGCTGGAACGGTGGCGACCGGGCAGGCCTGTCGGAAGCGCGATACAGCACAGGTGCCTGCCACCACTCATTCGAGAGTTACCGCAAACCCTTCGACGGCGCACGCGGACCGGACGGCGGCCGTGATCCGAAGGGTGAGGCCGAGCAGAGGGATCACAGGTGGCTGCGACGATGCCCTTGGTGAGGGGTCGACGGGTCGGAACCGAGCCTGGAGGCGGTGGACCGGGCCGCCCGGCGACGACGTGGTGTCGGCCTTGATCGGCCACCAGCGCGAAGCCTTCGCGCTGGTGGCCGGGCCGCAGAAGTGAGCGGCGCGCTGCCGACGAACCGCGCCGAAGGGCCGGTGGCGAAGGCTGAAGGACCAGCATCAGGGACCTTCGGCCCAGTGACCGGAGCCCGCCGCCGTTCCATGGTGGTAAGGGAAGCGACCAGCGCAATGTGCTGGAGGCCCGACGATGAGTACCCGGAGTTCGCCGTATGCGTCCGGTCCGCTGCCACCACGCGGACGCGAGACGCCCGAGAGGCACAATCCCCTGATCCGTACGTCGGACCGGGTCGAGTTCTGGCTGCGTCGCGTGCTGATGGCCGTCCTGATCGTCGGCCTGCCGGTGGCGGGACTCGTCGTCGGCAGGACGACGTACGAGTCGTCGATACGGACGGCGCAGACCCAGTCGGCGGAACGGCAGCAGGTCGGCGCACGGGTGGTGTCGATCGCCGAGAACGTCGGCCAGGCGGCGAAGGAACGGGCACAGGTCCGCTGGACCGACGACAGCGGCGCCGTACGGACGTCCAGCGCCCTCCTGAAGCCGGGCATGACCGAGGGCGCCACGGTGCGCGTCTGGGTGGACCGGGACGGGACCGTCACCGCTGCCCCGCTGACCAAGCGCCAGGCCTTGGGGAACGGCTGGTTCGCCGGAGGGTTCACGGTCGTCGGTGTGACGGCCGGTGTCTTCCTGACCCGGGCGGGAGCACGCCTCCTGCTGGACCGCGGGAGGTACGCGCGGTGGGACGCCGAGTGGGAGCTGGTGGAGCCCACATGGGCCGGCCGGTTCCGCCGGTGACACCGGGCAGGCGGAGCGGAAGGAAGGAGGTGGCACCGATGTCCGAGGCGACGACCACCGATCTGTACGAAGTGACGATGGCCTTGTCCTATGTACGGGAGGGGATGACCGGTCGGGCGACGTTCAGCCTTTTCGTCCGCGATCTGCCTGAGGAGCGGGGTTTCCTGGTCGCGGCGGGGCTGGAATCGGCTCTGGACTATCTGTCCGGTCTGCGTGTCGGCCCGGAGGACGTCAGCGCCTTCGCCGCCGCACTCCACCGGCCGGCACGTGATCTGGAGTCCCTGCTCGGACTGCGGTTCACCGGCAGCGTGCGGGCGGTGCCGGAGGGGCGGATCGTCCTCGCGGGCGAGCCCCTGCTGGAGGTGACCGCTCCGCTGCCGCAGGCGCAGCTGGCCGAGACCTACGTGCTCAACCAGGTGAGCCACCAGACGATGATCGCGTCGAAGACCGCGCGCTGTGTGCTCGCCGCGGCCGGACACCCGGTCGTGGACTTCTCCCTGCGGCGGACCCACGGCCCGCAGGCCGGCTTCCAGGCCGCCCGGCTCGGTGCGCTGACCGGTTTCGCGGGCACCAGCAACGTGGCCGCGGCCACCGCACTCGGCCTGCCCGCCGTCGGCACGATGGCCCATTCGTACGTGGAGGCGTTCGAGGACGAGGAGGAGGCGTTCCGCGCGTTCGCCCGGACCCACCCCGGCCCCGTGACCTTCCTGGTGGACACCTACGACACCGAGGAGGGCGTGCGCGTCGCGGCCCGGGTGCTGCGGGACCTGGACCTGAGACCGGGCTGTGCCGTACGGCTGGACAGCGGTGATCTGGGAGCCCTGGCGGTGCGGAGCCGGTCCCTGCTCGACGAAGCGGGCCTGACCGATGTGCGGATCACCGTCAGCGGTGGGCTCGACGAGTACGCCGTGGACGACCTGGTCCGCTCCGGGGTGCCGGTCGACGTCTACGCGGTCGGCACCCGCGTCGGCGTCTCGGCCGACGCGCCGTACCTGGACTCCGCGTACAAAATGGTGGAGTACGAAGGGCGACCGGTCATGAAACTCTCGTCGGCGAAGGTGACGGCGCCCGGGCGCAAGCAGGTGTTTCGTCCGCCCGGTGGTGCCGACGTGATCGGTCTCGCCGACGAGCGGCCACCGCGCGACGGTGAACCGCTGCTGGAAACGGTCATGCGGAACGGGCAGCGCACCGGAAGCGGGCCGACGCTTCGGGAGTGCCGGGAGCGGTTCGCCGGCGACCTGGCCGCCCTGCCGTCGGTTGCCCGGCGGATCCGAGCCCCCGTCCCCCCTCGTGCGACGACCTCCGAGCGGCTCGGCGCACTCACCGAACGGGTCCGGCGCCGTATCACCGGACGGATGGGGTCATCGGCCGCGCGGCGGTCGGTGTCCGGTCGCCCCGGTACGGGGTCCAACAGGTCCGTCCCGAGCTGAGGAGGACAGCGATGTCGCACACCCTGGAGTGGAAGGCCCGCGTCTACCTCTTCGAGGAGGAGGGGACCACGAAGGCGCGAGCGGTCATCGACACCGGGACCACGGTGCTCACCGGTCACGGCACCGCACGCCGGAACCCGGTCGACGCGGACGTGCCGGAGATCGGCGACGAGCTGGCCGCGGCCAGGGCCGTACAGGATCTCGGCCGGCAGTTGCTGGACATCGCCGAACGCGATGTTCGAGGTACGGGCACGACACGACCGGGCCCCCGCCCGGGCGTCGGGTGGCCGATGTGACCACGGTCGGCGCCTCGTCCGGGACACTTCCGGATCCGAGGCCCGCCCGGGTACCCGGTCCGGTGAGCGGCGGAGGCGTCCGCGCGACCGGGGCTCCGCGCATCAGGAACAAGGAGGAACGACCGATGACACTTCCCGTCCACCGCAACAGGGGTTCGGTCTCCGGATGGGACCCGTTCCGGGCGCTCGAGGCCGAGACGGGGGGTGGGCGCCGTTGGCCGATGTCGAGGACACCGAGGACGCCTACCTGATGGAGCTCGAGGTTCCCGGCGTCGACAAGGACCGGATCACGGTGGAGGTCAGGGACGGCGAGCACGGCATCCACGGCGAGATCAAGGAGAAGGAGCGTACGGCTGTGCTCCGCGGGCAGGCCCGGCGTGTAGGGGAGTTCGACCACCGCACGAGTCTGCCTCCGAACGTCGGCACCGGGAGCATCACCGCGGAGTTGGCCGACGGAGTCCTCACCGTGCGCGTCCCCAAGGCCGGAAGGGCCGAGCCGCACCGCATCGAGATCACCGGCTGAGGGGCATGTCAGGGGGGCGCACGCACATCGGTACGCGAGGAAGGGGCAGCGATCATGCGAGCTCACCTGGGCGATCAACTCGTCGTCGGGAGCCCGGCGACCGGCGGCACGAGGCGCGACGGCGAGATCGTCGGACTGCACCACGAAGACGGCACACCTCCCTACGACGTGCGCTGGTCGGACACGCTCGACGTGACGCTCGTCTTCCCCGGTCCCGACGCCCACATCAACCACCTCGGACACGGGACCGATGTCGGCGCGCCTCCGCCCGCCGACCGGCCGGACCCCGGCGACATCGGCCGGCGGGTCGCCGCCGAACGCGAACGGCAGGGCCTGACCCGGGAGGAGACGGCCCGCCGGGCCCGGATGGCGCCGGACTATCTCGCCTACCTCGAAGAACGCCCCGGCGACCCCAGCCTCGCCACCCTGGTCCGGCTGGCCGCGGCGCTGAACACCAGCGTCACGGCACTGCGTGGTGGTGGCGCCGACCTGCCGCCCGGCCGGGGCATGGCGCTGCTGCGCCCTCAGCTCCGGGACCTCGGGCCGGAGGACTGCCGGTCCCTGCTCTCCACGCACGGTGTCGGACGCATCGCGGTCGCGACACCCGAAGGCCCCGCGGTCGTACCGGTCAACTACGAGGTCGTGGACGACGCGATCGCCTTCCGGACCGCTCCCGGTTCCGTGCCCGCGGCCGCCGTGGGGGCGGAGGTCGCCTTCGAGGTCGACCATCTGGACGAGGCCATGGGCCAGGGGTGGAGCGTGCTCGCCGTCGGCCCCGCGCAGGCGGTCACCGCACCCGACGACGTACGACGTCTGACCGAACACGCCCACACCACCCCGTGGGCCGGAGGCGAACGCGAGATGTGGGTGTCGATCCGGCCCGCACGACTCACAGGACGCCGCATCACCCCGGCCGGAGAGTGAGCGGGAGGCCCTCCTGTGAACCAGCGAACTCTGTCCGACGGCCATGTGACGCACCTCGTGCGCGACGCGGCCGCCGCCCCGTCCATGCACAACACCCAGCCGTGGCGGTTCCGCTACTCGCGTGGAAGCCGCGTCTTCGAGATGCGCGCCGCACCCGGCCGCGTCCTGCCGCACTCCGACCCGCGGCAGCGCGCCCTCCATCTCGGCTGCGGCGCCGCCCTGCTGAATCTGCGCGTCGCGCTGGTCCACGAGGATTGGTATCCGGAGACCAGGCTACGGCCCGACCCGGCCGATGCCGGCCTGCTCGCCACCGTACGGCCGACCGCGCTCGGCACCGCCGGCAGCGGGCTCGCGGCGCTGTATCCGGCGATCGACCGCCGGCACAGCAGCCGCCACCCCTTCGACGACACGCGGATCCCCGAGCGGATCCGCACGGCCCTGTCCGACGCCGCCGACCGCGAGGAGGCCATGCTCACCTTCCCGTCCCCCTGGCACCTGGAGGAAGTGCTCGACCTGCTGGAGGAGGCCGAAGCACGCAACCTCACGGACCCCGGCAGCAGCCAGGACCTGGCGGAATGGACCCACCTCGACGACACCTCGTCCCCCGGCACCGCACCCGACGGAGTGCCCGGGTACGCCTTCGGGCCCAGAAAACTGGGCGGCAAGGCCCCCATGCGGGACTTCGCCGGGAACAGACCGGTGGCCGGTCGCGCCGCCGCCCGGTTCGAACGGACCCCGCAACTGGCGGTCCTCAGCACCGCGCACGACCGCCCGGAGGACTGGCTGCGCGCCGGCCAGGCCATGGAACGCGTGCTGCTGCTCGCGACCCTGGAAGGCCTGTCGACCTCGTTCGCCGGCCAGGCCCTCGAGTGGAGTGACCTGCGCTGGCCGCTCCGGGACCCGGTCTCCGGTATCGGACACGCGCAGATCGTGCTGCGCCTCGGATACGGACCCGCGGGTCCGAGCACCCCGCGGCGCCCTGTGCCGGACATCCTCGACATCGGGCCGTGACCGGCGGGTCCCGTCTACTGGAAGGCCGCGTGGATCTCCTGCTCGGTGGAGGCATGGGCCCCGGCATACTTGAGAACAGGTGTGTCTGACCATCGCCAGCAGCGACTCCGCCGTCCGTTCGGCGGAGTACTCCTGGGCGAAGCCGATGGCGGCGTTCAGCAGCACGACGCAGAGGATGGCCACGAACAGGTCGGTGAACTGGCCGGCCAGTTGCCGCCACGGCCGTGTGCGATGTGCGGACGGCAGTTGGTTCGGACCCACGCGTGCCCGCAGCGCGGCCGCGTCCCCGGAGGCCGGCCTCCGGGGCGTGGTGGCGAGCGCCACGAGCACTCCCTCGGCCGGTCCCGGACGCCGCTACCGGGGGATGCCGGTTCGCGGTCGTCACCCACCGGTGTCCCCACGGGAGCCCCGGCACGCCCGCCGTCCTTCCCCGTCACGAGGTGATCACGCGGACCGCCGTGACCTTGTACTCGGGGCAGGAGGTGAGGGTGTCCGCATGGCCGGAGGTGAGGCGGTTGACCCCGCTCGCCGGGAAGTGGAAGGAACAGAAGACCTGGCCGGGCGGGGTCTGTCCGCCGACACGGGCGATGAGCCGTGCCGTGCCGTGCCGGCTCTCCAGCGTGACCGGCTCGCCGTCGTGTACGGCGTACCGGTGGGCGTCGCCGGGGTGGAGGTCGAGGAAGTCGACGGGGTCGAGGGCGAGGTTCGCGCCGCGCCGGGTCATGCTGCCGGAGTTGTAGTGCGCCCAGCGTCGTCCGGTGACCAGGACGAGCGGGTAGTCGTCGTCGGGGTGTTCACCCGGCGGGAGGTAGGGCGGCGCGGCGAGGTGGGCGCGGCCGTCGGCGGTGGCGAACCGGTCCTCGTAGAGCTTCGCCTCGCCGGGGCGGCCGGGATCCCGGCAGGGCCACGGGACGGCGCCTTCCCGGTCCAGCCGGTCGTGGGACATTCCGGCGAAGACGGGGGCGAGGCGGCCGCACTCGGCCAGGGCGGCGGCCGGTGTGGGGCAGCCGAGGTCGGCGCCCAGGGCCGACGCGACGGCGTGCACGACGTCGAAGTCGCTGCGCGCCTCTCCCGGCGGGGACACGGCGGGGCGGACCCGCTGGAAGCGGCGGTCGAAGTTGACGAAGGTGCCGTCCTTCTCCAGCCAGGACGCGACGGGCAGCACCACGTCGGCACGGCGGGCGGTCTCGGACAGGAACAGTTCGCTGCACACCACGAGGTGGCACGCTTCCAGGGCCGCGGTCACCCGATTGGCGTCCGGGTCGGTTGCGCACACGTCCTCCCCGATGACCCACAGCGCCCGCAGCTCCCCCGCCCGCGCGGCGGCGAACATGTCCGGGATGCGCAGACCGGGCCGCTCGGGCACCGGGACCCCCCACACCGCCTCGGCGCCGGCCCGCGCCGCCGGATCGAGCACCCTGCCGTAGCCGGGCAGGAGGTCGGGGAGCGCGCCCATGTCGGAGGCGCCCTGGACGTTGTTCTGACCGCGCAGGGGGTTGACCCCGTACCCGCGGTCGGTGCCGACGGCGCCGCGCAGAATAGCCAGGTTGGCCAGGGACCGCACCCCGTCGGTGCCGTGCAGATGCTCGGTGACCCCCAGGCCGTAGACGATCGCGGGGCGGTGAGCCTCGCCGTACAGCCGGGCTGCGGCGATCAGGTCGGTGGCGGGCACCCCGGTGATGTCCGCGACCCGGTCCGGCGGGTAGTCGGCCAGCAGCTCGGTGAGCCGGTCCAGTCCGGTGGCCCGCTCGCGCAGGAACGCCTCGTCGGTGAGCCCTTCGGCGAGCAGGACATGGGCAAGTCCGTGGGAGAGGGCCACGTTGGTGCCGGGGCGGGGCCGCAGGTGCACGTCGGCGTGCGCGGCGAGGCCCACGGCGCGCGGATCGGCGACCACCAGCCGGGCCCCTCGCAGCACGCTTCGCAGCAGCCGTGCCCCGACCACCGGATGGGCCTCGACGGGGTTGGCCCCCACTACCAGCAGGCAGTCGGACCGTTCGACGTCGTCGAAGGCGTCGGTGCCGCCGGACAGGCCGAAGGAGGCGGTCAGGCCGGCCGCGGACGGGGAGTGGCACAGGCGGGAGCAGTTGTCGACGTTGTTGGTGCCGATGACGGTCCGCAGGAACTTCTGGATCAGATAGTTCTCCTCGTTGGTGGCACGGGCCGAGGAGATCACCCCCACGGCGTCCGGACCGCCGTCGGCGACGGCCGCGCGCAGGCCGCGTGCCATGTGGCCGAGGGCCTCGTCCCAGCCGACGGGCTCCAAGCGGCCGGCGCGCCTCAGCAGGGGCCGGGTGAGGCGTTCGGGGGAGGTCAGGTAGCCATGGGCGAAGCGGCCCTTGACGCAGGCGTGGCCCTGGTTGACCGGGCCGTCGCGGGCCGGCAGTACGGCCGTGACCTCGCCGCCCGTGGTGACGACGTCCAGGGTGCAGCCGACACCGCAGTATCCGCAGGTCGTGCGGGTCGCGGTCGGCCGGTGGGCGGAGGTGAGCCCGCGCGCGGGGCCGGGTTGGGCGAGCGCGCCGGTGGGGCAGGTGTCGACGCAGCCTCCGCACGCCACGCAGTCGGACTCGGCCCAGGGCCCGCCGGTGCCGGGTGCGACCACGGTGTCGGCGCCCCGGCCGGCCAGGGTCAGGGCGAAGGTCCCCTGCACCTCGGCGCACATGCGCACACACCGCCCGCAGGCGATGCACAGGTCCCGGTCCAGGTGGACGTAGGGGTGGGAGTCGTCCCCGCCCCGGCCTCCGGCGCCCTGCGCCGTGTCGGCGCCGATGCCCGATGACCGGCAGAGTTCGGCAAGTTCGCCGGGGTTGCCGTCGGCGAGGGCACGGGGCGGCAGGGCCGAGACGATGACCTCCACCGCCTCCCGGCGCAGCCGCCGGAGCTCATCGGTGCCGGTCTCGATGTGTACACCGGGGCCGACCGGGGTCACACAGGCCGCCACGGTCCGTCCGTCGGCGCTCACGAGGCAGGTACGGCAGGACCCTGCCGGGGAGATCCGGTCGTCGGAGCACAGCGACGGCAGATCGGTCCCGGCCGCCCGCACCGCCGCGAGCAGGGACGCCCCCTCGGGCACGGTGACGCCCGCGCCGTCGACGCGGATCTCGACTCCGGTCATGGTTCCCATCCCGCCAGTCGGTCGCCGTAGACGCGGGCGAGGCTGTGCACGGCGGGTGGAATGCGCCGCCCGAAGGCGCACAGGCTCGCCTCGGCCAGGACATGCGCGAGCCGCTTCCACTCGTCACCGGGTCCGGTGCCGGCGTCGGCCAGTTCCAGGCCGCGGCGCCAGCCCACCCGGCAGGGGGAGCACGCGCCGCAGCTCTCCGCCTCGGCGAACTCCCACACGTGCCGGAGCACATCCCGCGGCGTCACGTACTGGTCGAAGGCGACCAGTCCGGCATGGCCGAGTGCGGCACCTCGGGCCGCCAGGCCGGCCGTGCTGAGCGGCGCGTCGAGTGCCCCGGGGGCGAGGAAACCGCCCAAGGGGCCGCCCACCTGGAGGGCGGTCAGCTCGCTGCCGTCCTTCAGGCCACCGCCGAGTTCGGTGACGACGCGCCGCAGCGAGGTGCCCAGCTCGACCTCGTGTGCTCCCGGCCGGGCGAACCGCTCGGAGAGGCAGACCAGTTTCGTGCCGGTCTCCTCCGGCGTTCCGCGCCGGGCGTAGGCGTCGCCGCCCCGGGCCACGATCCAGGGGACGGCCGCGAGGGTCTCCACGTTGTTCACCACGGTCGGCGCGTCCCACAGTCCTCGCGCGGTCGGGTACGGCGGGCGCGGCCGGGCGCAGCCCCGGTCCCCTTCCAGACTGGCGATCAGCGCGGTCTCCTCGCCGGCCACGTACGATCCGGCGCCCTCGGCCACCTCGATGTGCAGGGCGGTGTCCGTGCCGTGCACGGAGGGGCCGAAGTGCCCCTCCGCACGGGCTTCCGCGGCCGCTTCCCGCATGCGTGCCAGCGCCTGCGGATACTCCGAGCGGACCAGTACCACCGCCCGGCGGGCGCCGCAGGCGAAGCAGGCCAGCGCCAGGCCCTCCAGCACCCGCCGCGGGTCGGCCTCCATCAGCAGCCGGTCGGCGTACGATCCAGGGTCCCCCTCGTCGCCGTTGGCCACCACCACGGTGCCGGGCGCCCGGCCGGCCGCCCCCCACTTCGCCGCCACCCGGAAACCCGCTCCCCCGCGTCCGCGCAGCCCGGAGGCGGCCACCTCCCGCCGGACCCGGTCGGGGTCGCCCGCCGTCACGATCTCCGGCCACACCTGCCACGCCGGTTCACCGGCGACCACACCTGCCAGCAGGGCGGGGTCGCCGGTGTCGTCGGCCGCCGGGATCCGTGGAGCGGACGGTGGCTCGCGCCCCGCCAACTGCTCGGCGAGCGCGGGCCCCGTGCAGGGTGTGGCCCCGTCGAGCGCGGCGGGGCCGGCGTAGCAGTATCCCAGGCAGCGGACGGCCTGCAGCGAGGTCTCCCCGTCCGATGAGGCGGTGCCGGCAGTGACACCCAGTTCCCGCTCCACCCGGGTGACGTGCCGTCCTGCCTGCGCGGCGAAGCACGCCGTCGCCGAGCAGATCCGCACATGGCGGCGGCCGTGGGGGGAGACGAGGTCCGCGTAGTAGGCGGCGGGTCCGAGTGCGGCGGCCGAGGGGAGACCCAGACCGGCGGCGACGCCCGGAGCCCAGTTCCCCGGGCCGGCCGCCGTTTCCTCCCTGGCGTGGGCCAAACGCTCGACCAGCCGTTCACCGGCTCTCCCGCGCCGCTCCGAAAGGGCGCGGAAAGCGTCGAAACGGCCGGTGGAGCGCTTGACAGCCATGTCTTCATCGTGGCGGCAGTGGTACGACACCACAATCCGGGCCGTGGTCCGATCGCGTCCGTACCGCGCGGCCGGGCCGGCCCGTACCAGGGCCCGGGGCCTCATCGCGGGTGCCGCCGGTCAGGCGTCGCCGTCGTGGTGCGGCACCACGACGACGGGGCAGGCGGAGTGGTGCGGCTGTCCGTGGGCGACGTGGCCGAGCTGAAGCGAGAGGTGTCCGTCCCGGCGTCGTGCCCCGACGACAAGCAGGTCGGTCCGGTGCGAGGCGCCCAGGAGGACCCGGCGGGCGTACCCCTCGGCGGTGCGCCGGTACACCCGCAGGTCCGACGGGACGTCCCGCAGCGCCGTCTCAAGTTCCTCGGCCGCACGCTCCTAGTGCAGGCGGGCAAGCTCACCGGTCATCAGCGGATGGTCGACGGACTCGCGCGCGGGGGACCGCCAGGCCCGTCCATGATGATGGGCCCTTGGGCCTCCCCCGAGGGGCCGGCCGGCACCTGCCGCCGCGCCGGCGCGGGACGGACGCTGGTACCGCAGGGCATCGACGGCAGGCAGGGGGCATCCCATGAAGGCCGCGCTCGTCCGGCCGTCCGCCGGACCACTGGTGACCGGGGACCGACCGGACCCGGAACCCGGACCGGGCCGGGCAGGTGTTCGGGCCGTGCCACAACGGCATTCACGCCGCACACAGCGACCGACGGGTCCGGCCCGCCCCGCCGTTCGCGCCGGGTCACGCGAGTGCCGGCACCGTCGATGCCCCGGAAGGCGGGGGCGACCCTGCCGCACGCCGCCGGACGTACCCGGGTGGTCTACGGGACCTGCCCGCCGGAGAGCGTCGGGCGGTCCGTCGCCGGGATCCTGGACGGGGGGATCGAGGCCCGCGCCGTCTGCGGGAGGTTGCCCCGTCTCAGCCGACCCGAACACAGCCGGAGAAGGGTTCCGTCATGACCCGTTATGTGTACGCGTTCACCGAGGGCGGCCGGGACATGGCCGGACTCCTCGGCGGCAAGGGCGCCAACCTCGCCGAGATGACCCGTCTGGGCCTGCCGGTGCCGCCCGGGTTCACCGTCACCACCGAGGCGTGCCGCGCGTTCCTGGCCACCGGCGGTGAGCCGGCCGGCCTCGCGCGCGAGATCTCCGATCACCTGAAACGGCTGGAGCGCGCCTCCGGGCGGCGGCTCGGGCAGCCGGACGACCCGCTGCTGCTGTCGGTCCGCTCCGGGGCCCGTTTCTCCATGCCCGGCATGATGGAGACGATCCTCGACGTCGGGCTCCACGACGACTCGGTACTGGGGCTGGCGAAGTCGTCGGGGAACGAGCGCTTCGCCTGGGACTCCTACCGCCGGCTCGTGCAGATGTTCGGCAGCACGGTCATGGGGGTCGACGGCGCACTGTTCGAGGAGACCATGACGGGCCTGAAGCGGGACCGCGGCGCGGCCGACGATCTGGGGCTGGGCGCGGCGGATCTGGCCGGGCTCGTCGAAGCGTACAAGGAGCTGATCCGCCGGGAGACGGGCGAGTCGTTCCCGCAGTCCCCGGCCGAGCAGCTGCGGCGGGCGGTGCTGGCCGTCTTCCGGTCCTGGAACATGGAGCGGGCCCGCGTCTACCGCCGCCGTGAGCACATCCCCGACGACCTCGGCACCGCGGTCAACGTGCAGACGATGGTCTTCGGCAATCTCGGCCCCGGCTCCGGCAGCGGCGTCGCCTTCACCCGCGACCCCTCCACCGGCCGCAGCGGCCTGTACGGCGACTATCTGCCCGACGCGCAGGGCGAGGACGTCGTCGCGGGCATCCGCGACACCGTGCCGCTGGAGGAACTGGGCCGGCTGCACCCGGAGGCGTTCGACGAACTGTGCGCGCACATGGCCAGGCTGGAGAGCCACTACCGGGACCTGTGCGACATCGAGTTCACCGTCGAGCGGGGCAGGTTGTGGATGCTGCAGACCCGGGTGGGCAAACGCACCGCCGAGGCCGCGTTCACCCTTGCCGCCGAACTGGCCGGCGAGGGGCTCATCAGCGCCGACGAGGGGCTGGCGCGGGTGAGCGGGGACGGGCTGGCCCGGCTGATGTTCCCCCGCTTCGACACCTCCGCGATGGGCGCCCCGCTCGCGCACGGCATCCCAGCCTCGCCCGGAGCCGCAGTCGGCGCCGCGGTGTTCGGCTCGGCGGAGGCCGTACGGCGGGCCGCCGCCGGGGAGAAGGTCGTCCTGGTGCGCGAGGAGACCACGCCCGACGACCTGCCCGGCATGATCGCGGCGCAGGCCGTGCTCACCGGCCGCGGCGGCAAGACCAGCCACGCGGCCGTCGTCGCCCGCGGGATGGGCAAGGTGTGCGTGTGCGGCGCCGAGACGATCACCGTCGACGTACGCGGACGGCGTTTCACCGTGGGGGACACGGTCGTCGAGGAGGGCACGGTCCTCTCGGTGGACGGTTCCGAGGGCACCGTCCACGCCGGTGCGGCTCCCCTGGTCGACTCCGCCGTGATGCGGTACTTCGAGACCGGCGAGCACGCGGACGGGCTGGTGGACGCCGTGGCCCGCGCCATGGAACACGCCGACGGGGCACGCCGACTGGGGGTGCGCGCGAACGCGGACACGCCCGAGGACGCCGCCCGCGCCCGCCGTTTCGGGGCCGAGGGGATCGGTCTGTGCCGTACGGAGCACATGTTCCTCGGCGACCGCCGGCAGCTGGTCGAGGCGATGATCCTGGCCGGAACCGACGCCGAACGCGAACGCGCCCTGGACGCGCTGCTGCCGCTGCAGCGGCGGGACTTCGCCGGGATCCTGGAGGCGATGGACGGCCTCCCGGTCACCATCCGCCTCCTCGACCCGCCACTGCACGAGTTCCTGCCCGACCGCACCGAACTCGCCGTACGGCTCGCCGCAGCCGAGGCCCGGGGCACCCCGCCGACCCCGCACGACGCCGAACTCCTCGACGCCGTCAACCGGATGCACGAGGAGAACCCGATGCTGGGCCTGCGCGGAGTACGCCTGGGCCTGGTGGCGCCGGGACTGGTCGCCATGCAGGTAAGGGCGATCGCCGAGGCCGTCGTGGAGCGCACGCGGACAGGCGGGGACCCGCGGGCGGAGATCATGGTGCCGCTGATCGACACCGTGGAGGAACTGCGGCTGGTGCGCGAGGAGGTGGAGCAGGTCCTCGCCGGCGTCTCCGCGGAGTCCGGCGTCTCCGTGACCTGCCCGGTCGGCACGATGATCGAGCTGCCCAGGGCGGCCCTCACCGCGGACAGCATCGCCCGGGAGGCGCGGTTCTTCTCCTTCGGCACCAACGACCTGACCCAGACCACCTGGGGCTTCTCGCGGGACGACGTGGAGGCGGCGTTCTTCTCCGCCTATCTCGACAAGGGCATCTTCAAGGTGTCCCCGTTCGAGACGATCGACCGGGACGGCGTGGGGCGCCTGGTCGAGATCGCGGTCGCCGAGGGCCGGGCCGCACGGCCGGGACTGAAGATCGGCGTCTGCGGTGAGCACGGCGGCGACCCCGACTCGGTGCACTTCTTCCACGCCGCCGGCCTGGACTACGTCTCCTGCTCCCCGTTCCGCGTCCCGGTGGCCCGCCTGGAGGCGGGCCGGGCGGCACTGCCCGGCACCGACGGCAGCGACAGCCGGTGACAGGCCGTCCGGCCCCGCCGTCGCCGTGAACCTGCTGGTCACCGACGGACTCAAGGCGCTCGCCGACTACGCGGCCCTCAACCGGGAGCGGGTCGACCACCTCGTCAAGCAGGCCTCGGCCGCCCCCTGGACCGGCACACCCGGCTGCGGCTCAGCCGGCGTCGCGTTTGCGGTAGCGGATATGAGTGGTCAGCGGTGAGTGGAGCACCTCGACGGGATCGAAATCGAAGGTCTCGACGCCTTCGAACAGGCGCTCACCACCGCCGAGCAGGACGGGCGCGATGTCAAGGACGAGTTCGTCGATCACGCCGGCGTTGAGTGCCTGTCGAACCGTCGAGGCGCCACCGGCGATGTCCACACCTGAACCGTCGGCGGCTTCGAGAGCCTGCGCGTAAGCGGCGTCGAAGCCTTCGGTGACGAAGTGGAAGGTGGTCCCCCCTTCCATCCGGATCGGTTCGTGGGCGTAGCGAGTGAGTACGAAGACCGGGGCGTGGTAGGGGGGCTCGGGGCCCCACCATCCGTCCCACACCTCGTTCCACTCGCCTCGGACGGGCCCGAACATGTTCCGGCCCATGACGTAGGCGCCACGCGGGCGCATCAGCCAGCTGCCGGCCGTCCTGTCGGCCTCGGTCGCGCGCGGGTCGCCGATATGCCAGCCGTGCAACTCCTGTCCGCGCTTGCCCAGCGGATCGTCCCGGCTCTGCTCGGGTCCGGCGACGAAGCCGTCGAGCGAGATCGACATGTGGCAGGTGGTGTCGGTCATCAGCTTCTCTCTCAAAGCACCGGGTGCGGGTTGTCGTGAGGTCACCGGACCCCACGACACACAGACTGTCAGAGGCCACCGAACTCATCGCGGCAGCGCGAAGCCGGGCAGGGTCTGCGCCGTCCGTCGGCTCTCCACCGGACCGGGGCCGGGGATGCCCGCACCGGACCGGGGCCGGGACCGGGGCCGGGAACGAGTCCCGCGCGGCCCGGTCCCGGGGCTCCCGGCGGCCGGCCCGAGTCATCGGTCAGTCCGGCGCCCCACCAGGTCGGCTCGTTCCGCGTCGCGTAGTGACCGCGTCAGCGCTGCACGGGCCCGGGCGACCCGGGAGCGGACCGTACCGATCGGGCAGCCGCTGAGCTCGGCCGCCTCCGCGTAGGGAAGGCCGACGAGTTGGGTGAGGACGAACGCCTCGCGGCGTTCGGCGGGCAGCGCGTCGAGCAGTTCGGCGAGAGCGATGCCGTCCTCGAAGCCGGGCAGACCGCGCTCCTGGACCCGTTCGGCGGCGGCCTGCCAGTCGTCGGTGTCGGCGAGACGCGGCCGGGCGGACGCGTACCGGTAACTGTCGATCACCGCACGGCGGGCGATGGACAGCAGCCAGACACGGGCGGAGGAGCGGCCCTCGAAACGGTGCAGGCTGCCCAGGGCCCGCAGGAAGGTGTCCTGCGCCAGGTCGTCGGCGGTGTCGGGGTCGGCGCCGAGATACCCGACGAAGCGCCGGACGTCTCTTTCAAGGGCACGAACGAACTTCTCGACGGCTTCCGGGTCACCACCGCGGGCGGTGAGCGCCCAGGCCGTTATCAACTCGTCGGCACAGTCGCGTTCCTCGGGTGTTCTCGTGGAGTGCGGAGTTCCGTCGCACGCGGCAGGAAGAGCGGGACTGATCACCTGGTGTCCTTCTCGGGGTCCGGAAGGCCCGGCACGCGGGCATCCGGAGACCGGACCGGGCGGCTCGAGGCACACGGCGGATCCGGTGGGGGCAGGGGGTGGCGGGAGTACGCCTGTACTGCGGCGCACTCCCGGTGCCCGGAGCCGTCCCGGGCCTGCGAGGCCCGGGACGGCGTCGGGAATCCGGCTGTCTCAGAGGACAGCGGTTCCCGCGGGTGGACCCCGAGTGATGATCGCGTGCACCAGGAGCAGCCGGCGCGGACCGCGGGCCGTGCGGCCACGGCGCAGGACGGTGCGCGGGCGGCGCGGAGGTGCGGGGAGGGCGAGGAGCAGCCGCAAGGGGGCGGCCAGCCGTCCGGCGACGGCCCGCAGGATGCGGAAGGCCGCGCGTTCGCCGTGCGCGAGCCACAGTCCGCTCAGCAGCGCGGCCAGCACGTGGGCGGCGAGCATGCCCGGGGAGGACATCTCGCCACCCATGACGTGACCGATTCCCGTCGCCTGGTCCAGGGCACCCGACGCGTGCGTGGCGAATCCGTCATGGGTCATGGAGTGCATGGCATGACCGGTGTGGGCCGTGGACGCCATGTGATGCGTGGAAGGTGTGCCACGCGCCGTGCCGCTCACGGACATCGACAGTGCCTGCGCGTAGGAGAACCACTCGTGCAGGGCCGACTGGGCGGCCACCACGACGGAGGAGACGAGAAGGAGCCCGCGTTCCCGGCCGGCCAGGCACCATGCCGTCCCGCCACACGCCACCGCTGCGACGGCGAGGGCCCACCAGGGGACGGAGGCGTCCGACATCATGACGTGCCCCAGGGCGGCGAGCAGCACGCAGACGGCCGCGAACACCGCGGCCCGTGTCGTGCGGAGACACCACCCAGCGCCCATTGCGGCTCATCCTTGCATTTCCGGCGCACCGTCCTGAGCGAGTACGAGAAGTTCCCGGACCCATGACTCACTCCGCTCCCGGTGATTCATGTCACGCCAATCCCCGGGAACTGCGGGAGAGTTGCACTCGACTGCCTCCCCAGGAGGTGCGTCTGTGACGGGCCCCGGACACGGCGGAAGGGCCTTCGGCCGAGTCGTCCCGGCCGAAGGCCCTCCCTTGTGCCGCCTGCCGGTGAAGGTTGAGAAGACGATCACGAGCAGGACGTCATACGGACCCCGCGGTCAGGGGTTCAGCAGCAGCACGTCGGCGCGGGCCTTTGCGGCCTCGTAGCGTTTCGCCACGTCCTGCCAGTTGACGACCGCCCACATGGCGTCGATGAAGTCGACCTTCTGGTTCTTGTACTGCAGGTAGAAGGCGTGCTCCCAGGCGTCGAAGACCAGGATCGGCACCGAACCCTGACCGACGTTGCCCTGGTGGTCGTAGACCTGCTCGACGATCAGCCGGCCGCTCAGCGGCTCGTGGGCGAGGACGCCCCAGCCCGAACCCTGTGTGGTGGCGGCGGCCTTGGTCAGCTGAGCCTTGAATCCGGCGAAGGAACCGAACGACTCGGCGATCGCGTCGGCGAGGTCGCCCACACCGTCGGCGGCCAGGGGCTCGCCACCGCCGTCACCGGTCATGTTGTGCCAGTAGATCGAGTGCAGGATGTGGCCGGAGAGGTGAAAGGCCAGGTTCTTCTCCAGGCCGTTGACCGAGGCCCACTGCTCCTTGTCCCGTGCCTCGGCGAGCTGCTCCAGCGTGTCGTTGGCGCCCTTGACGTACGCCGCGTGGTGCTTGTCGTGGTGCAGCTCGATGATCTGCGGGTTGATGACCGGCTCGAGCTCCGAGTAGTCGTACGGAAGCTCCGGGAGCGTGTACACCGCCATGTCCAACATCCTCCGACGTTATTGCAACTGATGTGCAGTTGCACGCTAGCAGCAGTAGCGGTGATCATTGATCAGGCGCTGGTCCCAGCACGGTGTCGCCCGGCCCCCGCTCGCCGTACTGCGCACAACACGCTCACCCGGCTTCCGGATGCCGGATCGTGCTCTTCCTTTCGCGGTGCCGCCCCGTAAGCTGACCGCAGCAGCTGGTTCACCCCGTCCGCCAGGCGGGGAGTCGCAAGAGGGAACCCGGTGGGAATCCGGGACTGCCCCGCAGCGGTGAGCGGGAACGACCGCCGTCATGAGCACTGGGTCCGACGTACCGGGCCCGGGAAGCGACGGCCAGTAGGTGTCCTCCGGCAAGGAGAACGTGCCCACGAGTCCGAAAACCTGCCAACTGCCCGCGCGCGGACCGTTCCGCGCGCGGACATCCCGGTGACCTCGAGGGCGGGTCGGCGTACACACCGGACGGAACGACCGTGCCTGTGCCGCACGGGCCGTGGCCGTCTGGTTCGTCACGCCCTTCGCGTTCTCGTCCCATCCCGGGATCTCAGGGATTCATCTCGCGAAGGAGATCTCCGTGACACCGAAGTCCACAGCCGCGGCAGCACGGGCCACCGTGTACGGCTACCCCCGCCAGGGTCGGAACCGGGAACTGAAGAAGGCGATCGAGGGCTACTGGAAGGGCCGCGTCACGGCCGACGCCCTCCGGGCGACCGCCGCCGAACTGCGGCGGGGCAACTGGCGACAGCTCGGCGACGCCGGCATCCACGAGGTGCCGACCGGCGACTTCTCGTACTACGACCATGTCCTCGACACCACCGTCATGGTCGGCGCGATTCCCGAGCGCCACCGCGCCACCGTCACCGCCGACCCTCTCGACGGCTACTTCGCCATGGCCCGTGGTACCCAGGAGGTCGCTCCGCTGGAGATGACCAAGTGGTTCGACACCAACTACCACTACCTCGTGCCCGAGCTCGGTCCCGGCACCGTCTTCACGGCCGACTCCGGCAAACAGGTCGCCGAGCTGAAGGAAGCCCTCGCGCAGAGGCTCACCGCACGGCCCGTACTGGTCGGGCCCGTCACGTACCTCCTGCTCGCCAAGCCCGCCCCGGGCGTGGCCGCGGACTTCGAACCGCTGACTCTGCTGGACCGGCTTCTGCCGGTGTACGCCGAGGTGCTCGCCGACCTGCGCGCGGCCGGCGCCGAGTGGGTCCAGCTCGACGAGCCCGCGCTGGTGCAGGACCGTACCCCGGCCGAACTCAACGCCGCCGAGCGCGCCTACCGTGCCCTCGGCACCCTCACCGACCGGCCGAAGGTCCTGATCGCCTCCTACTTCGACCGGCTGGGCGACGCCCTGCCGGTGCTGGCCAAGGCCCCGGTCGAGGGCCTCGCGCTCGACTTCACCGAGACCGCCGCGGCCAACCTGGACGCGCTGGCGGCCGCCGGCGGACTGCCCGGCAAGCGCCTGGTCGCCGGGGTCGTCAACGGCCGCAACATCTGGATCAACGACCTGCGGAAGTCGCTGTCGACGCTCGGCATCCTCCTCGGGCTCGCCGACCGTGTCGACGTGGCCGCCTCCTGCTCTCTCCTGCACGTCCCGCTGGACACGAACGCCGAGCGGGACATCGACCCGCAGATCCTGCGCTGGCTGGCCTTCTCGAAGCAGAAGACCGCCGAGATCGTCACCCTCGCCAAGGGCCTCGCCCGGGGAACCCACAGTGTCTCCGGTGAACTCGCCGCCAACCGCGCCGACCTGGTGTCCAGGGCTGGATCACCGATCACGCGTGACCGCGCCGTACGCGCCCGCACCGAAGCCGTGACGGACGCGGACACTCGCCGCTCCCAGCCGTACGACGAACGCTCCGCGGCCCAACGGGCCCGCCTCCGGCTGCCCCTGCTGCCGACCACGACCATCGGCTCCTTCCCGCAGACCGGCGAACTGCGCGCCGCCCGCGCCGACCTGCGCGCCGGCCGTATCGACACCGCCGGCTACGAGGAGCGCATCAGGGCGGAGATCCAGGAGGTCATCTCCTTCCAGGAGAAGACCGGAATCGACGTCCTGGTGCACGGCGAGCCCGAACGCAACGACATGGTCCAGTACTTCGCCGAGCAGCTCACCGGTTGTCTCGCCACGCAGCACGGCTGGGTCCAGTCCTACGGCACCCGCTACGTGCGCCCGCCGATCCTGGCCGGCGACATCTCCCGCCCCGAGCCGATGACCGTGCGCTGGACCACGTACGCGCAGTCCCTCACCGGCCGCCCGGTCAAGGGCATGCTCACCGGGCCGGTCACCATGCTCGCCTGGTCCTTCGTACGCGACGACCAACCGCTCGGCGACACCGCCCGGCAGGTCGCGCTCGCCCTGCGTGACGAGGTGCACGACCTGGAGGCCGCGGGCACTTCGGTCATCCAGGTGGACGAACCCGCCCTCCGGGAGGCCCTGCCGCTGCGTGCCGCCGACCGGGCGGGATACCTGGTGTGGGCGACCGAGGCGTTCCGGCTCACCACCGCCGGCGTCCGCCCGGACACACAGATCCACACCCACATGTGCTACGCCGAGTTCGGCGACATCGTCCGGGCCATCGACGACCTCGACGCCGACGTCATCAGCCTGGAGGCCGCCCGCTCGCACATGCAGGTCGCCCGCGAACTCGCCGCCCACGGCTACCCGCGTGAGGCCGGACCGGGTGTGTACGACATCCACTCCCCACGCGTCCCCAGCGCCGACGAGACCGCGGGCCTCCTGCGGACCGGCCTCGAGGCGATCCCCGCCGAGCGGCTCTGGGTCAACCCCGACTGCGGTCTGAAGACCCGCGCCTGGCCGGAGACCCGAGCCTCCCTGGAGAAGCTGGTCGCCGCCGCGCGCGCCGTCCGAGGCGAACTGTCCGGCTCCTGACCGAAGAAGGCAGTGGGCCGGGACGCCGCATGCGTCCCGGCCCCTTCCAGCACCGGAGTCCCTGCGGCCGGCCGTGAACGGCGCGAGGACATCGCCTCCGGCCGTCGTAGGACTGGCGCGGAACAACCTCAGGATCTCATCTCGGCCGGGCGGGCCGACTCGGGAGGTCATCGAGTGGAACGGCGCTTCGGCGTTCGCGAGTTACTGCCCTACGGTTCCTTGACCCGCTCAGGGGTCGGCCGGGTCCGGCGCATGTATTCCCGGCGTTCTCTCGGGCCGAGACGAGAGGTGACGCCGTCTCAGATGGTCGGGGTGTCGTCGACAACCGGCCTGTGAACCTCGACGACCGGCTTCCACCCCGCGGAGAATTCGATGAAGTCCGCACGGGTGGGGTAGGTGTCGATCGCGCGCCGGTCACGCTTGGGGCTGTCGCCCCCCTTGCGCCCCCGGGGAATCTGCTCCTCGAAGATGTCGACCTTCACGTCGGGAACCTCCTTGAGGCCCTGGCGCCAGATCTGCACGACGTCGGCGCCGAACGCCTGCCGGGCCGCGGCGTACAGGGCCGTGAGGGCCCCCTTGTCCCCACCGGGGACGAAGAGTGCCAGGTCCAGCACGACACCGGCGGACTGGAGAACCTCGATGGTCACCGAGCCGTTCTCGTCGGCCAAGTAGATTCCTGCATCATTCTCGTCGTCGGGAAGGCAGGACACCTCTTCCTGGAATACGGTCCTCGCCGTGATCGAGCCGCCTTCGAAATCCCCGCCGGACGCGGTCAGAAAAGCAGGGACATAGCAGTCGGGAAGCTTGAGTTCTGCCGTGTCGGCGGAAACGAATATCCTGTCTTTCACGCCGAGCTTCGTCACCTCCTCCAGCGAAAGGCGGCGAGCGGCGATCTTCTCCTTGTTCACGATTTCCCTCTCAGGTTGCACTATCCCTCCGAGCGAGGACGCTATCACGAAACCATGAGGTCAACTGCCCAGTAATCCTTGGGTAAATGGCCTCCGATGACCTGCACAGGAGGATATCGAAGCGAGTGCCGGTCGGCGTTAGCACGCATCCGCCGGGTAGTGTCCCTCGTCATGGCGCGGGAGATCAACTGGCGGTTGCATTTCAGCGCATTGGGTAGCACCGGGGAACCAAGAGAGAGTTTACGGCAGATATCACCCATAGCCGCCTTCGGAGGCGGCGAGGTAAAGCGGCACCCGACTCGTGGTCCTACTCCCCGCGTCTTCGTTCACGAAGCGTGTTTCCTCGGGTCAGCGCATCCTTCTCCGCGGCTTCAGTGGAACGTTCGGCAGCTCGGGCGCGGGCAGCGGGGCACCGTCGTAGCCGTGGACCTCACCGAAGCGGGTTCCGTTCATCCAGTCCTCGCGGGCCTGGACGATGTCGTCGTGGGTGCGGCCGATGAAGTTCCACCACATGACGATCTCCTCCGGGAACGGCGGGCCGCCCAGGAGGAGCAGGCGGGACGGGTCCGTCGCACGGTTGGCCAGGGTGAGGGTGGTGCGGCCGGGGGGTGTGCAGCCGAGTTCCGCCGGTCGCAGGGGTGTGCCGGCGAGGAGGATGTCGCCGGTGTCGACCAGGACTCCGTGTTCGAAGGCGGGGTCCACGGCCAGGGTCACGGCGGCGCCCGGGTCCAGGGTGATCTCGGCGCCGAGCAGCGGGGTGAAGGTGGGCACCGGTGAGGTGTCACCGGCCAGGGTGCCCAGGAAGACGCGTGCCTCGCCGCCGTCCAGCGGGACCGGGGCGGGGACGTGGTGCTGGAAGTCCCTGGGGGCGTCGCGGTGTTCGCCGGGCAGTGCCACCCACAGCTGCGCGCCGTGCAGGACCGTGGTGTTCCGGGTGGAGACCTCGGAGTGGCTGATGCCGTGTCCGCCCGTCATGAGGTTGAGTTCGCCCGGGCGGACGAAGGCATGGCTGCCGAGGCTGTCACGGTGTTCGATCTCGCCGCTGAACAGCCAGCTCACCGTCTGCAGTCCGGTGTGCGGATGCGGTGGTACGACCATGCCGCCGGAGTCGGTGACGTCGTCGGGGCCGTAGTGGTCGGCGAAGCACCAGGCGCCGATCAGGCTCCGTGCCCGCTGGGGCAGGGTCCGCCGTACCCGCATGGCCCGGGGCCCGCCGAGGGGTACGTCCCTGGGGGTGAGGATCTCGACGCCCGGCGGGGGCGGCCCGTCGACGTCCGCGCCGCAGACCTTCTCCACCGGGTGCGTCTCCGTGTTGCTCATGACCTGCCCCTCCGCCACCCTGCAAAGTTCGGAATTCAACTTCATGGTCGATCATAGGACCGGTGTCCCAGGATCGCGCGCCGGCGGCCGGGAGACACCGGCGGCACGCGGGGCCGCGTCTGCGAGAATGGGCCGATCGCTCGTCGTACGACTGGAGCACGCACGGTGTCGCCACAGCATGCAACCCCCGCCCCCGCCGGGTCCCGCGAGGAACTGAGGGCCGACTGCGCCGACTGCTTCGGGCTGTGCTGTGTGGCCCTGCCGTTCGCCCGCTCCGCGGACTTCGCCGCCGACAAGGCCGCCGGGCGGGCCTGCGGCAACCTCCGGACGGACTTCGGCTGCGGCATCCATGAGCGGCTGCGCGACGAGGGCTACTCCGGCTGTACCGTCTTCGACTGCTTCGGCGCCGGGCAGAAGGTGTCGCAGGTGACCTTCGGCGGCACCGACTGGCGCCGGGCGCCGGGCTCGGCACGGGCCATGTTCGAGGTCTTCCCGGTGATGCGGCAGCTGCACGAGCTGCTGTACTACGTCACCGAGGCGCTCGGTCTCGCGGCGGCCCGGCCCGTCCACAAGGAGCTGCGGCGGGCACGGACCCGGATCGACGGTCTGACCCGGGGCAGCGCCGAGTCGGTCACCGGGCTGGACGTGAACGCGCTGCGCGGTGAGGTCAACCCGCTGCTGCTGCGGGCGAGCGAACTCACCCGGGCGCGGGTCCCGGGCCGCCGCAGGAATCATCGCGGGGCCGATCTGATGGGCGCGAGGCTGTCCGGCGCCGATCTCAGGGGCGCGAGCCTGCGCGGCGCCCTGCTCGTGGCCGCCGACCTCGGCGGGGCGGATCTGCGCGAGGCCGACCTGATCGGCGCCGACCTGCGCGACGCGGACGTGCGGGGCGCCGACCTGACCGGGGCCCTGTTCCTCACCCAGGCGCAGCTGAACGCGGCCCGGGGCGACGCGGCCACCGTGCTGCCCGCCGGGCTCAGCCGCCCCGCGCACTGGTGAGTCCGGCGAGCACCCTGTCCGGGGTGAGCGGAAGTTCGCGGTAGCGGACGCCCGTGGCGTGGTGGACGGCGTTGCCGATGGCGGCCGCGCTGCCCACGTTGCCGATCTCGCCGATCCCCTTGCTGCCCATCGGGTTGAGGTGGGCGTCGTCCTCGTCGATCCAGTGCGCCTCCACGGCGGGTACGTCGGCGTGGGCGGGCACGTGGTACGACGCGAGGTCGGACTCGGTGAAGTCACCGAACGCGGCGTCCATGGTGCTGCCCTCGGTCAGCGCCATGCCCAGCCCCATCACCATGCCGCCGATGAACTGGGAGCGCGCGGTGCGGGCGTTGAGGACGCGTCCGGCGGCGAAGACCCCGAGCATCCGGCGCACCCGTACCTCGCCGGTGACGGTGTCGACGGTGACCTCGGCGAAGTGCGCCCCGAAGGCGTGCCGGGCGTAGGGGCTCTCGGCGTTCGCCCGGCCGTCGGTGTCGGCGCGGGCGGTGACGCCTTCGGCGGGCAGCCCGCCGGTGAGTCCGCCGAGCAGCCCGCCGAGCCTGGTGCAGGCGTCGTGCACGGCCCAGCCCCAGGAGGCGGTGCCGGAGGATCCTCCGGCGAGGGACGCCGACGGCAGGTCGCTGTCCCCGATGTCGGTCCGTACCCGCTCCAGGGGCACGCCGAGGGTGTCGGCCGCCACCTGGGCGAGGACGGTTCGGGCTCCCGTGCCGATGTCGGTGGCGTTGATCCGTACGGTGAAGGTGCCGTCCGGCAGTGCGCGTGCCTCGGCGGTGGACGGCTGGACGAGGACGGGGTAGGTGGCCGCGGCGACGCCGGTGCCGACGAGCAGCGGGCCCTCCGTCCGCGCACCGGGCCGGGGGTCCCTGCGGTCCCAGCCGAAGCGGCGGGCGCCCTCGCGCAGGCATGCGGTGAGGTGCCTGCTGCTGAAGGGTTTCCCGCTGTCCGGTTCCCGGTCGGGTTCGTTGCGCAGACGCAGTTCTACGGGGTCCATGCCGAGGGCGGTGGCGAGTTCGTCCATCGCGGACTCCAGGGCGTACATGCCGGGGCTTTCGCCGGGGGCGCGCATCCAGGAGGGGCTCGGTACGTCGAGCCGGACCACGCGGTGGAGCGTACGGCTGCTCGGGGTGGCGTACATGACACGTGCGGGGACCGCGGCCTGTTCCACGAACTCCTTGATGCGGGAGCTGTGGGTGACGATGTCGTGGGTCAGAGCGGTCAGCCGGCCGTCGGGGCCGGCGCCGAGGCGGAGCCGGTGCAGGGTGGGGGCCCGGTGGCCGACGACGGCGGCCAGCTGCCGGCGGGGCAGGGCCACGGTCACGGGGCGGCCGGTCTCGCGGGCGGCCATGGCGGCGAGGACGACGTCGGGTCGCGGGGTGCCCTTGGAGCCGAAGCCGCCGCCCACATGGCGGGTGTCGACGGTGATCCGGTCCTCGGGCAGTTCGAACAGCGCGGCGAGTGTGGCGCGTACGGCGTTGCCGCCCTGGCTGGAGGTGTGCACGACGAGACGGTCCCCCTCCCAGTGCGCCGTGCTCGTGTGGGGCTCCATGGGGTGGTTGTGCAGCGGCGGCACCCGGTAGGAGACGTCGACGCGGACGGGAGCGGAGTCGATGGCCCCGTCGGGGTCGCCGTACTCGCGGCGGGCGGGGTGACCGGCGTTGGCGGTCTCCGGTTCGTACGCCTCGGGGTGATCGGCGGTGAGGGTCACGTCGTGGTCCTCCACGGCGTACTCGACCCGTACGGCCCCGGCGGCGGCGCGGGCCTCCTCCGGGGTCCGGGCGACGACGAGGGCGACGAACCAGCCCCGGTGCGGCACCCTCGGGTCCTGGAGCACGGCGAGGGTGGGGTCGCCGGGTTCGGTGAGCCGGGGGGCGTTCTCGTGGGTGAGGACGGTGAGGACGCCGGGCAGGTCCAGGGCGGCCGTGGTGTCGACGGCCGTGACCCGGCCGCGGGCGACGGTGGCCGGTACGGGCCAGGCGTGGGCGCGGCCGGGGAGGGGGTGTTCGGCGGCGTAGCGGGCTTGGCCGGTGACCTTCAGGTGCCCTTCGCGGCGTTCGGCGGCGGCGCCGAGTGCGGTGCCGGTCATCGGTCCTCCTGGGTACGGGTGGTCCGCGCGAGCCGGGTCAGGACGTCGACGGCGAGATTGCGGGCGAGGGGGACCTTGTAGCCGTTGTCCCGCAGCGGCCGGGCGGTCTCGAGTTCCAGGCCGACGGCGTGGTCGAAGGCGTCGGCGGTGGCCGGGGCACCGCGCAGGGCGGCCTCGGCGCGCTCGGCCCGCCACGGCTTGTGGGCGAGCGCGCCGAAGGCGAGGCCGACGTGGGTGACGGTGCCGTCGTCCGCCGTGCCGAGGACCGCGGCGACCGAGGCCAGGGCGAACGCGTACGAGGCGCGGTCGCGGGCCTTGCGGTAGGCGGAGGGCAGTGACGCGGTGGCGGCGGGGAGCAGCACGCCGGTGACCAGTTCACCTGGGCGCATCTCGGTGTCCCGCTCCGGGTGGTCGCCGGGGAGCCGGTGGAAGCGGTCCGCCGGGATCTCCCGGGCGCCGTCGTCGCCGAGGAGTTCCACGCGGGCGTCCAGGGCGGCGAGGGCGACGGACATGTCCGAGGGGTGGGTGGCGACGCAGTGTGCGGAGTGGCCGAGCACCGCGTGGTCGCGGTGGGTGCCCTCGCGGGCGCCGCAGCCGCTGCCGGGCTCCCGTTTGTTGCAGGGTTTGGACAGGTCCTGGAAGTAGGGGCAGCGGGTGCGCTGGAGCAGGTTGCCGCCGGTGGTGGCGGCGTTGCGCAGCTGTCCGGAGGCACCCGCGAGGAGGGCCTGGGACAGGGCGGGGTAGCGGTCGCGGACCAGGGGGTGGGCCGCGAGGTCGCTGTTGCGGACGGTGGCGCCGACGCGCAGCGAGCCGTCGGGCAGTTCCTCCACGGTGTCCAGGGGCAGCCGGGTGACGTCGACGAGGACGTCGGGGCGTTCCACGCCGAGTTTCATCAGGTCGACGAGGTTGGTGCCGCCGCCGAGGCAGCGGGCGCCCGGATGCGCGGCGAGCGCCCCGGTGGCCTCCTCGACGGTGCCGGCCCGCACGTATGCGAAGGGGTGCACTCAGCTCACGTCCTCGACGGCCTCGACGATGTGCGGGTAGGCGCCGCAGCGGCAGAGGTTGCCGCTGAGCCGCTCGCGGATCTCGGCGGCGTCCAGCGGGACGGGCCGTCCCGAGGGGACGGCGGGGTCGGTCACGTGGGACGGGTGTCCTGCCGCGGCCTCGGCGAGGACGCCGACGGCGGAACAGATCTGGCCCGGTGTGCAGTAGCCGCACTGGAAGGCGTCCCGGTCGAGGAAGGCCCGCTGCAGGGGGTGCGGGGTCTCGCCGCCGTCGGTGAGGCCCTCGACCGTGATGACCTCGCGGCCGTCGAGGGTGACGGCGAGGAGCAGACAGGTGTTGACGCGGCGGCCGTCGACGAGGGCGGTGCAGGCCCCGCACTGGCCGTGGTCGCAGCCCTTCTTGGCGCCGGTGAGGCCGAGGTCCTCCCGCAGGAGGTCCAGCAGGACCCGCCGGTGGTCGAGGAGGAGGGTGTGCGGCTTGCCGTTGACCGTGAGGGTCGTTTCCGAGCGGTGCACGGGGATCACCTTTCTGAAGGGGTGTCAGCCGGCGGCGTTGTCGACGCGCAGCCGGATCTGTTCCTCCAGGCGCCGGAGGCTGCTGTCCAGGGCGTCGGTGACGGCCTTCTCGCCCGGGTCGTGGCCGGCGTCGAAGAAGGAGAGATGCACGGTGACCTGGCTGGCCCCGCTGTCGATGCCGGCGACCTGGAGCCAGCCGGTGTAGCCGCCCTGCTCACGCGTGCCCCATTCGAGCCGCATCTGGTCCGGCCGGGCGCGGAGCAGGGCGGAGGTGTCCTCGTCGGAGCGGTCCTCGTGCACGGTGACGGCGGGGAGCTTCTCCGCGTGCACATGCAGGGCTTCGGGCAGCCAGTCGCCCATCTGGTCGACGTTCGCCGCCTGGTCGAAGACGTGCTCGGGGTCGGCGGGCATCGTGTGGGAACGCTCGTACTCGGTCATCGCGGTACCGTCCGTGGGTTCGGGTGCCCGGCGGTACGGGCGGGTTGCCGAGGACCGCCCGGTGCACCTCGTTCGGGTGTGCGCCGGCTTCCTTACGCGAGTGTCGTGCGCGCCGTCGCTGTCCGCCACCGAGACGGGCTCGCCACGGCCGGCGGGGTGTGGCGGCTACGGGTACCCGGCGCGGGCCGGGGTGATGCGGCCGGATCGAGTAGGCGGTACGGCCGTACCGAGTACGCGTACTCAGGCGCGGCCGGGCGGGGGCGTACGAGGCTGACCGGCAGGAGATCCGTCTGCCGGAAGGACGTCCCTTGCTCAGCCGTACCGCCGCCGTCCTGCTGCCGCTGTTCGGGCGGCTCACCGTGACCCGTGAGACCGACGGGCCGTTCCCCGCGGGCAGTGTCTTCGTCGCCAACCATGACTCGATGGCCGATCCGGCGCTCGTGCTGGCCGCACTGCGCCGGGTGGGCGTGACACCGGCCGTGCTGGCGACGGCGGGGCTGTGGCGCGTACCCGTGCTGGGGCGTGCCCTGGCGCGGGGCGGGCATGTGCCGGTGCACCGGGGGTCGGCCCGTGCCTCGGACGCGCTGGAGGCGGCGGCGCGGGCGGTGCGGTCGGGGCGGCATGTGCTCATCTACGCGGAAGGGGGGCTGCCGTCGCGCCGGGACGCGGGGTGTGCCGCGCCCCTGCCGTTCCGCACCGGGCTGGCCCGGCTCTCGGCGGCCACCGGCGCGGCCGTCGTGCCCGTGGGGCAGGCCGGGGCGCGGCGGCTGGCCTCCGGTACGGCCGCGAAGCAGGTGGCCGGTGTGCTCACCGCCCCGCTGCGCCGGCCCCGCCTCCATGTGCACATCGGCAGCCCCGTGCGCCTTCCGCCCGGTACGGAGAGCGGCACGGAGACGGCGCACCGCATGGTGGACGCCGCCTGGCGGCGGGCCGCCCGGGCCGCGGGCGAGCCGGTCCGGGGCGGCTGACCGGGCGCTACTGGTCGTCGGTGCGGTCGGCCAGGCGTTCGTAGCGCTGACGGGCGGCCTGCGGGCTGCGCAGTCCGAGACCGAAGGCGATCTCCGGCCAGGTCATGCCGCGTCCGCGCGCCATCTGCAGGAGGCCCAGCTCCAGTTCGTCCATCTCCGCGCGGGCACGCGGTACGAGGGTCAGCGCGGCGGTGATGTCCGCGCGGTCCACCTCGGGCTCGCCGTCCTCGGACAGCGCGGCACCGCTGAGCAGGAACGCCACGAGCCGGACCGCCTCGTGCGGGCCGAGCACGCCGGGGTGGATCTGCCGGCGGCGCTGTGCGTCCGTGGCCGCGTGCCGCTCGGCGATGCGGAACAGCGAGGTGTGCACCCGCTGCACGCGCGCCGCGTCGGAACTCGGCGGGGTGAAGGGGTCGTCGGGCTGGGCGGGAGTGGTCGGAGTCATGCACCGAGGTTCCCAGAGTGAACATTTCATTGTCAACGGAAAATTGTCTCTGGATGACCGATGACTTCGCCCACGGCGGCACGTCTACCTGTGCGACGGACTCACCCACCCGGACAGAGGGACGACACCATGAGCACCGAGACCGCCTTCTCCTACCACCTGACCCGCACGCTGGACGCCCCCGTGAGCAGCGTGTGGCAGGCGTGGACCACCCCCGACCGGTACGCCCGCTGGTCCTACGCCGCCCCCGGCTCCGTCGAGCTGGACGTACGGCCGGGCGGCGCCTGGAAGGCCACCATGGTCACGCCGGACGGCGGGCGGTTCCCGCTGACCGGGTCCTACCTCGAGGTCGAGGAGAACCGCCGGCTGGTGGTGGGCATGGACGTGCCCGGCAAGGACGCGCAGACGGCGATGACCGTGGAACTCGACGAGGACGGCCCGCGGACGCGCATCGCGCTCCACCAGACATGCGACACGGTGGAGGAGCGGGACATGGCCGAGCAGGGCAGCACCATGCTCCTCGACAGCCTGACCGCCTTCCTCGCCGAGGGCGCCGGCGCCTGACCGGGCTCGCGTGGTCGGAGTCGGCCGCCGGTGCGACGCTGGGACGGAGAGGTTCCAAGGATCAGAGCCCTGGAGGGAGACCGATGGGACGTGACGTCCCGGCGCTCACCTTCACCCGCGAGGACCGCCGCCGCTACCGGATCAAGATGCAGGAATGCCTCGACACGTTCGCGCAGATGCTGCGCGAGTCACGGTTCGAGGCCGAGCGGCCCCAGGTGGGGCTGGAGATCGAACTGAACCTGGTGGACGACCGGGCCGAGCCCGCGATGCGCAACACCGATGTGCTGGAGGCGATCGCGGACCCGGCCTGGGACACCGAGCTGGGCCGGTTCAACCTCGAGATCAACATCCCGGCGCGCCGGCTCACCGCGGGCGGTCCCGACTCCTGGGAGTCCGAGATCCGCGCGGCGCTGAACCACGCGGAGGAACGCGCCCGGTCGATCGGCGCCCGGCTGATCATGACGGGCATCCTGCCCACCCTGCGGCAGGAGGACGTGGGCTCGGGGGCGCTGTCGGAGAACCCGCGCTACCGGCTGCTCAACGACCAGATCTTCGCCGCCCGCGGGGAGGATCTGCGCATCGAGGTCACCGGCATCGACCGGCTGCGGACCTACGCGGACTCGATCACCCCGGAGGCCGCCTGCACCAGCACGCAGTTCCACCTCCAGGTGTCACCTGAGCAGTTCGCCGGCTACTGGAACGCGGCGCAGGCGATCGCCGGGGTCCAGGTCGCGCTCGCCGCCAACTCCCCCTTCCTGTTCGGCAAGGAGCTGTGGCACGAGACGCGGATCCCGCTGTTCGAGCAGGCCACCGACACCCGCCCGGAGGAGATCAAGGTGCAGGGCGTACGACCCCGGGTGTGGTTCGGGGAGCGCTGGATCACCAGCGTCTTCGACCTCTTCGAGGAGAACCTGCGCTACTTCCCGGCCCTGCTCCCCCTGTGCGACGAGCAGGACCCCGCGGAAACCCTGGAGCGCGGCGACATCCCCGAACTCGGGGAGCTGACCCTGCACAACGGCACGATCTACCGCTGGAACCGCCCGGTCTACGCCGTAGCCCAGGACAGACCGCATGTGCGGGTGGAGAACCGGGTGCTGCCCGCCGGGCCGACCGTCGCCGACACGCTCGCCAACGGCGCCTTCTACTACGGGCTCACCCGCGCCCTGGTGGAGGAGGACCGTCCGGTGTGGTCGCGGATGTCGTTCTCGGCCGCCGAGGACAATCTGCGGACGGCGGCCCGGTACGGCATCGACGCTCGGCTGTACTGGCCGGGAATGGGCGAGGTGCCGGCGTCCGAACTGGTACTGCGGCGGCTGCTGCCGCTCGCCCACCGGGGACTGGAGCGGTCCGGTATGGACGACGCCTGGCGGGAGCCGCTGCTCGGTGTCATCGAGCAGCGCTGCGTCACCGGCCGCAACGGGGCGGTGTGGCAGAAGGAGATGTTCCATCACATCGAGGCGTCCGCGCGCTGCGGCCGTCACGAGGCGCTGCGGCTCATGACACGGCAGTACATCGACTACATGCACCTCAACGCCCCGGTCCACACCTGGCCCGTCGACTGATCCGGGCGGATGCCCGGACCGGGACTCCGGTGGCGTCCGCGCCGGTGTCAGCGGGCGGCGGTGCGGTCCAGGATCGCCGTCACCTCGCGACGTACCTCCTCCCGGGCCTCGGCGGGCAGCGATCCGAGGTCCGTGCCCTCCAGGGCCGCGAGCACCTCGTCGGTTCCGGTGCCGCGGGGCGCGGTCTCGCTGATCACCTCGTAGCCGTCCCGGACGGCTATGAAGAGGCGGTGGCCGCCGTCGTCGCCGGTGTGTACGGCGGTGGCGACGACGAAGGGCGGCGGGCCGCCCACCTCACCCGCCGCCTTGTAGTAGCCGCTGGCCACGGGGTCGCGCCAGCGGATGCCGAGCAGCAGCGGGCGCTTGGCCACCGCCTCGGGCAGATCGGTCTCGTAGGCGCCGTCCGGGTCCAGTACGGTCGCCCGTGCGTCCAGGACCAGCGCGGCGGGCAGCAGACAGCGCAGGGTGCTGCCCACGATGTTCCCGCCGACGGTCGCCGTCCGGCGTACGGCGCCGGTGCCCACGGTGGAGGCGGCCCGGCGCAGGACGTCCGGCACCCGGTCGTCCACCTGGTGCAGCAGCACGGCGGCGCCCAGCGCCTCGCGTGCTATGACGTTGGCCTCGGGGAGCCTGCGCAGGGACATGGCCTGCTCGGGAAAGCCGTCGCGTTGCCACAGGGCCCACACGAGGGTGGCTCCGCCGACGGGCACCGCTCCGTCGGCCAGATACCGCTGGGCTTCGGACAGTGTGGTGGGCAGACGCAGCAGCACGACGGACGACCTGCTTTCCTGAACAGGAGCGGGGAGCACGGCACTTCACGCAGCCGATGATCACGGGCACTGCATTGTCCCTACCCGCGCGGGGGCGCATCCAGGGCTCACGGTTTCGCCGGGTGCGCGCGCCCGCGGTCACTGGAGCCGGCGGATCTCCCCGCGCACCCGGTAGAAGCCGCCCGCCGCCGGGTGCAGCGCGTCCACGACGTAGCGTGCGCCGGGCACGCGTATCGCGCGCGGGAACTGCACGTTCCAGGAGTCGTCGTAGCCGTCGGAGAGGACGTGGACGCGCAGCCGCCCGTTCTGCTGGACGCATTCGACGACGACGGAGCCGGAGGGGGCCTGGGCGACGGTCGTCACCGCGGTGGCGGTCGTGGCCGGCGCGTAGGTCGGCAGGGCCGCGGCGAGCTTGACGTCCCGCGCGACCGGCACCGTGCCCTGCTGTGCCGCGGCGACGGCGGTCTCGCTCGCGTCCACGCACACCAGGGAACCGTCGGTGGTCACCAGGTACAGCCGCTCGTCGCGGTACTGCATGGACAGGGCCGAGCCGCCTCCCGTGCCGAGCTTCCACAGCCGGGTGCCGTCCCGGTCGAAGCAGTAGACGGACGACGAGGAGTCCCCGGCGAACACGTACCGCCCGCCGGGGGAGGCGGCGCAGGAGTAGACGGCGCTGTCGCAGGCGTAGGTGGCCTCGATGGTGCCGGTCGCCTTCGACAGCCGCTGCACCACACGGTGGGCCGTGCCGGCGTAGACGGTGTCGTCCTCCTGCCAGCCGAACAGCACTCCGCCGCGGGTGGGGGTGTGCCACAGTTCGCCGCCGCCGTCGGGCGCGTAGGCGGTGACGCCCTCGAAGTGGCCGTGGTAGACGGCCCGGTCGTCGGCCCGGACCATCCAGGCGTGGGCGCCCTGGCTGCGGCGGGACCACTGGTGCTCGTCCTCGTGGTCGATGACGGTGAGGCCGCCGGAGCGGTCCGACACGTTCAGCACGCCCTCGTGGATGTCCAGCCAGAAGATGTCGACGTCCGCGGAGATGTCGTAGGCGGCGAACGGCAGTTTCGAGGAGAGGTCGTAGACCCGGCCGTCGTCGCAGCCCGCGTAGATCCAGAAGTCGTCGGCGACCAGGCACTTCACCCCGTCGGGCAGGCTGAACCGGGCCAGTGTGTTGCCCTCGTGGTCCAGGGTGAAGACATCGCCGGACTGATTGCCGACCCAGCAGTGCTCGTCGTCGACGTGGATGCCGAACGCCGAGGAGCCGGTGCCGAACCGCCACAGCACGGGGGCGACGGCACGCGCGGTGGACGGGGCGGAGGTCACCTGACGGCGGGTCACCGCGCGCGGGGCCCGCTGCCCCCGCACCGCCGGCTCGTACCCCTTGCGGACCTTCTCCCCCACCTTCTTGGCGGCGGCGGCCTGCGCCTTGGCCTCCGTGGGGAACGTCGTGATCTGCGTCTGACCCGCGGCGCCGATCCGGCCGTAGCGCACCGTCACGGTCGTGCCGTCGACCGTGACCTCGTAGAACTTGTGCGCGGCGCCGTCCTCCTGCGACAGCTCCAGATACGTCGTCGACACCGCGGAACCCGCAGACATGGCAAAACCCTCCCCGGACGGAACCCACGGCCGATCCGCCGGTTCCACTGATCGAACCGTAGGCCCCGCCACTGACAACGGGAGCGGGCGCGGGTCCTGCCGGGCCGCCGTCAGACGCCGAACTCCGCCGGGGAGAGGTTGAGGGCGGCGCAGGCGTCACGGATGGCGTACTGCTCGGACGCCTCGAAGCTGCCGTCGGCTCCGGCGACGACCATGCCGGTCTGGACGACGGCGCGGGCCTCGACGGGCTTCTTCGCCGCCTTGGCGATGTCCTCCAGCGCCCGGGCCTTGCCGAGTTCGAAGTTGGCCGTGAGCCGGTCCACGTGCTCGTTGAACCGCTTGCGGAGCTGGTCCGGGGGGAAGTTCTGCAGCACCTCGTTGGAGACGATGAGTTCCTCCACGCGCTGCCGCTCGGACGGGTCGACACGCCCGTCCGCCGCGGCGACCAGGGCGCACATCGCCATGCTGGCGTCGCGGTAGGCGCCGCTCTTGAGTTCCGCCTTGGCCGACGCGAGCTGGGTCTTGAACAGCCCCATCAGCTGGGCCTTGGAGCCGCCGCGCGAAGAGGAGCCGTGTCCCTGCTGGTGTGCGCCGCTCCCCGTCCGTCCGCCCTGGGACTGCTGGAGAGCCTTGGCCTGTTCCTTGAGCCGGTCGAACATCGCCACTGGGTGCCACCTCGTCTGTCGCTGTCTCGGTCGTCCGGTCAAACGGACGCGGTCACGCGCATGTTCCCGGACGGCAAAAGAAATGCAAAGTCCCTCCGGGGGCCTCGCCACGGGCGCCAGGACGTGACGGTGTACGGCCGGAACGTGCGGCGGCCCCGGACCGTCCGGTCCGGGGCCGCCGTGTGTGCGGTCACCGAGGGCAGCGGTCAGCCGACCGTCCACTTCTGGTTGGCGGCGCCGGTGCAGGTCCAGATCTGCAGGCGGGTGGCGTTGGCGGAGCTGTTGCCGGTCACGTCCAGGCACTTGTCGGCCTGCGGGTTGACGATGTCGCGGGCCCCGGTGACCACCCATTTCTGGGCGGCGCTGCCGTTGCAGTCCCACAGCTGGACCGGCGTACCTTCGGCCGTTCCCCCGGATGCGACGTCCAGGCACTTGCCGAGCGCGCGGACCGTACCGTCGGAGCCCACCGTCCAGTTCTGCGCGGCGGTCCCGTTGCAGTCGTAGAGCTGCACGGCCGTACCGTTGGCGGTGCCCGCACCGGCCACGTCCACGCACTTGCCGGCCAGGCCGCGGATCGCGCCGCCGGCCGGGGAGTCACCGGTCGTCACCGACACGTGGTCCACGACGAGTTGCTGCGGGAAGACGGTGCCGCCGTCCGGGTCGCCCGGCCAGTAGCCGCCCACCGCGAGGTTGAGGATGAGGAAGTACGGCTTGTTGAACACCCACTGCCTCCCGCCGAGGTCGGCGGGGGTGCGCCGCTGGTAGACGTTGCCGTCGACGGACCAGGTGATCGAGTCGGGCGCCCAGTCCACGGCGAAGGTGTGGAAGGCGTCCGCGAAGGCCTGGCCGCCCGGCAGGGTGTAGCCGGCGCCGATGCCGCCGGAGCCGGAGTAGCCCGGACCGTGGATCGTGCCGTGCACGGTGGAGGGTTCGAAGCCGACGTTCTCCATGATGTCGATCTCGCCCGAGTCCGGCCAGTTGACCGGTGTGCCCAGCATCCAGAAAGCGGGCCACATGCCCTGTCCGCGCGGCACCTTCATCCGTGCCTCGACGTGCCCGTACTGGGCGGTGAACCTGCCGGAGGTGTTGAGCCGGGCCGAGGTGTACTGGCAGGTGCCGTACCAGCACTGGTAGTTGGCCGGGTTCTCCTTGCGGGCCGTGATGACCAGATGGCCCTGGCCGTCCAGGGCGGCGTTCCTGTTGCCGGAGGTGTAGTACTGCCGCTCGTGGTTGTTGACGTTGTCGCCGGTCTCGATCTGCCACTTCGAGGAGTCGACCGCGGCGCCGGCGGGCCCGTCGAAGGTGTCCGAGAACGTCACGGCGGCCGCCGCGGCGGGACCGGCCGGTTCCGCCGTCGCGGTGCCTGCCGCACCGGAGGCGACCAGCGCGGCGGACACCGCGGCGATCAGCCATCTGCGAAGTCTGCGCGGAGAGGACATGGCCCTCCCTTTCCGTACGGCGGCCCGGAAGTCCGGGTACGCCGAACGTGGTTGTGGGGGTGGAGGTACAACCACTTGATTTAAGGAGTGAGGTAAGGCGGCGTCAAGAGTCTGGTCCAGACCAGGATGCGACGGCCGGCGGGTCAGGCCGTGGTGCCCCGCGAAGTCCGGTGTGCGCAGGCGGGATCGTGCTCGGTCGCGCACGACGTCCACCAGCGTTCGCAGCAGGCGGCCTCCACCTCGGCCTGTGCGAGCGCGGCGGCCGCCTCGTCGCGCCATGCCGCCCGGCGCCCCTCCCGTTCCCGCAGGACGGCGACGGCACGCCGCTCGTCGGCGATGACGCTCTCCCGCACGACCCCGATCACGGGGGCGAGGGAGGCGAGGGCCATCGCGAAGGTGGTCCACAGGGGGACGGTGCCCCAGGTGCGGACGGTGCAGAAGGAGAGCCAGAGGGCGGCGGCGGCGTACATGGCGGTGAGAGTGCGGCTGCCGCTGCTCATGGCTGGTGCTCCTTCACGGTGCGTCCCATGGACTTCTGATGCCCCGGATGTGCGCGGGCATGACTCCTGAACGGCGACCTGCATCAAGTCCCTTTGTATGCCGTTGAGTTGCTCACCCGTCACCCCACCATGCGCCACACTGCCTTCGGCAGGACCGACCGTTGGGGAGCGGGGGCGGGACATGGTTCGCGCACAGATCGGTCGTGGCCGTGATGGCCGCGGCGCTGCCGCTGGTGGGATGCACCGGCGGGACGGACGACGGGGCCGGCTCGGCGCGGGCGGCATGGGGGTCGTCTTCCTCGCGCGTTCCCCGCACGGCTCCTGGTGATGTACCGGGCCCTCGCTCGCCGAGGCGATCGCCCGCCACGGTGTCCGGCCCGAGGGGCAACTGCATGCGCTGGCCGCCGCGTTGGCCGAGGCACTGGAGGACGAGGTCGCGGCGGACGAGGGCTTCGCCGCCGTCGCCGGGCGCGTCGCCGAACATCCCCGGGACGCGGTGATGTTCGCCGGTGTGCGTCCGGAGCGCGCCCCCGCCATCGCCCGCGCGCTGCGGGAGGCGGGCCGCCGCGGGGCGCGGATGAGCGGGTGCTCGGCGGCCGGTTCCTCGCCGAGGCGGAGGGCTGGCTGGTGGGCACCGCGTACGCCGAAGCCGAGGCGGACCCGCGCACCCGGGCCTTCGCCGCCGCCCACCGCGAGCGCCACGGCCACTCCCCCGCCGCCTGGGCGGCCGAGGCCCACGACGCCGTATGGTTCGCCGCCCACGGCCTCGTCGGCGCCGGCGCCGACGGCCCCTCCGCCCTCCGCTCCGAACTGCTGCGCACCTCCTGGCAGGGAATCACCCGCCGGTTCTACGAGGCCGACCGGGACGGCGGCTCCTTCCTGTACCGGATCAGCGACGGCGCCGCGCGCTTCGTCGCCCGTGCCGACGACATCGGGGCCGGGGGATGACGGGGCAGCGGGCCGGGGCGTCGAACGGGTGCGCTACATTTTGCACGCCCTTGACCGCGATCATTCACCCTACGGAGCCGGCACCCCCATGAGCGACATCGTCAACGGACTCGGCCGGGCCACAGCCTACGGCGCACTCGGACTGGTCCTGCTGGTCCTCGGCATCGTCCTGGTCGACGTGCTGACGCCCGGAAAGCTCGGCCGGCAGATCTGGCAGGAGCGCAACCGCAACGCCGCGCTGGTGCTGAGCTCCGCGCTGCTCGGCATCGGCGGGATCGTGTTCACGTCGATCTGGACGACGTACGAGGACTTCGGCAAGGGGCTGGCGTCGACGGCGACGTTCGGTGTGCTGGGGCTGGTGATGATGGCCGTGGCGTTCCTGGTGGTGGACCTCATCACCCCGGGGCGCCTGGGCGCCACGCTGGTCGAGCCCGAACCCCACCCGGCGGTCTGGGTGACGGCTTCCTGCAACCTCGCGGTCTCGGCCGTCATCTCGGCGTCCATCGCCTGACACGGGGGCTTCGGGCCGCCCGGCAGCCGCATACGGCAGCCGGGCGGTACCGGTTTCGGGAGCCGGCACGGCGCCATCGGGATTCCCGCTCTCGACGCGGCACGTCCGAGGCGGCCCACCGCCCCTTCCAGGTCAGGCCACGCGGGCGCGTTCGCGGGGTGCGCGTATCGGCTCGAGTCCGGTTCGGGGGGCCGGTTCGGGGCGGGTGGCGGGCTGCGGACGGGCTGCGGGGCGGACGCGGTAGGTGGTGCGGTTGGGGTCCACCACGGGCTCGCCCAGGGTGATCCGGCCGGCCACGTGCAGCGCGTCGCACTCGGCGGTCGGCAGGGACGCGTAGCAGCCGCCCGTGCCGGTGGGGTCGACCGGGCGCCAGTAGCTGTACCTGCGGCGGCCGTTGGCGTACTCGGTCACGTACGTGGGGGTGCGGGGGTCGGAGATGATGCGCAGCACGTCGGCACGGTCGGTGCCGGCCAGGTTGTGCTTCCGGGAGGGAGCGGCCGGGAGTTCGGTCGTCACCGGCCGGCGCCGCTGGGTCGGCAGGGCGATGAGGGTGTTCGGACGGTCGACGGTGGCGAGCATCTGCAGAACCTTTCCGGAGCCGGGACACGAGACCGTCTACCCAGCGCGGCGCCGGAGTTGATCTCCTTTTCCGATCATTGTGCTACCTCACACCGACAACGCGCAGGCGACGCGCCCGGTTCCCGGTGAGGAAGGCCGTAAGTCGCCGTACCAACGCGGTTGTCACCGGGGCGAGTTCACCAGCGGGTCATGGCCCCAGTTCATCAGTGAGCGGCGCCAGCGGGTGTCTCGTACATCACCGGACGGGCGTTGGGCGAGATGGCGGCGGATGTAGCCGACGACCTTGCGCATATGGGCGTAGTCGTCGGCGGAGAGGTCCTTGCGGGCGGTGCGCAGGAGGGTGACGATGCGGCGGCCGGAGGCGTGGCCGGTGGACTCGCCGCCGTCCTTGTGCTGTCCCGCGTCACGGGACTCCTCCGTGCCGAGCCACTTCTCCAGTTCGGCCGGCTTCATGGTGACCAGCTCGCGGAACTCGTCCCAGGTCTCGTCGTCCCGGTCCGCGGTCACGGCGCTCACTTCCTCTTCCTGAGCGCGGACGGCTTGTGGACCGCCGGCCTGCCCGACTTCTCGCTGCGCACCTCGTACTGCGGTTCCTCCTCGGAGGCGGCGACCGTGCGTCCGGCGGCCTCGGTGCGCCCGGTGATCTTCTTCTCGACCTTGCCCCCGGTCTCGCTGCCGTGGCTGCTCCAGGCGACCTCGTCGCCCTCGTGGAGGTCCTTCCCGCGGTCGCTGTCGCCCTTGCCCTTGCCCTTGCCCATCCTGGGCACCTCCTCAAGGTGGCGGTCGGCTCACTTCAAGCCTGGTGGCAGGGCGGCCCGCGCGCATCCCGGGCCGGCCGTTGCCGCGGGCCGGCCCGGGATGTGCGGATCAGACGAGGTCGAACCGGTCGAGGTTCATGACCTTGTCCCACGCCTTGACGAAGTCCCGCACGAACGTCTCCTTGGCGTCGTCGCTCGCGTAGACCTCGGCGAGCGCGCGCAGCTCGGAGTTCGAGCCGAACACGAGGTCGGCACGGGTGCCCGTCCACCTGACCTCGCCGGTGGCCGCGTCACGGCCCTCGAACGTGGTCTGGTCCCCGGACGTCGACTGCCACGTGGTGCCCAGGTCGAGCAGGTTGACGAAGAAGTCGTTGGTCAGGGTCCCGGGGGCCGTGGTGAGCACACCGAGCGACGACTGCTGATAGGTCGCGCCCAGCACCCGCAGCCCGCCGACGAGGACGGTCATCTCGGGGGCGCTCAGGGTCAGCAGATTGGCCTTGTCGAGGAGCAGGAACTCGGCCGGCAGCCGGTTGCCCTTGCCCAGGTAGTTGCGGAAGCCGTCGGCGGCCGGCTCGAGCGGGGCGAAGGACTCCGCGTCGGTCTGCTCCTGCGCGGCGTCCACACGGCCGGGTGTGAACGGCACCTCGATCTCGACGCCTCCGTCCCGGGCGGCCTTCTCGACGCCCACGGCGCCGGCCAGCACGATCAGGTCGGCCAGCGAGACCTGCTTGCCTCCGGTCTGCGCGGTGTTGAAGGACTCCTGGACGCCCTCCAGGGTGCGCAGCACCGCGGCCAGGCGGTCGGGGTCGTTGGCCTCCCAGCCGCGCTGCGGTTCCAGGCGGACACGCGCGCCGTCGGCGCCGCCGCGCTTGTCGCTGCCGCGGAAGGAGGAGGCCGAGGCCCACGCCGTCGACACCAGGTCGGCCACCGACAGCCCGGAGGCGAGGATCCGCTCCTTGAGGGCGGCGACGTCCGCGGCGTCGATCAGGTCGTGAGTGCGCTCCGGCAGCGGGTCCTGCCACAGCAGGGTCTCGGCCGGCACCTCGGGGCCGAGGTACAGCGACTTCGGGCCCATGTCGCGGTGGGTCAGCTTGTACCAGGCGCGGGCGAAGGCGTCCGCGAACTCCTCCGGGTTCTCCAGGAAGCGCCGGGAGATCGGGCCGTAGACCGGGTCGAAGCGGAGCGCGAGGTCCGTCGTGAGCATCGTCGGCTGGTGGCTCTTCGACGCGTCGTGGGCGTCGGGCACGGTGCCGGCGCCCGCACCGTCCTTCGGCCGCCACTGGTTGGCGCCCGCGGGGCTCTCGAACAGCTCCCACTCGTAGCCGAAGAGGATCTCGAAGAAGCTGTTGTCCCAGGTCGTCGGCGTGTTGGTCCACGTCACCTCGAGACCGCTGGTGATCGTGTCACCGCCCTTGCCGGTGCCGAAGGTGCTCTTCCAGCCCAGGCCCTGCTCCGCCAGGCCGGCGGCCTCCGGGTCGTCGCCCACATGGTCGGCGGGGCCGGCTCCGTGGGTCTTGCCGAAGGTGTGGCCGCCCGCGATGAGGGCGACGGTCTCCTCGTCGTTCATCGCCATCCGGCGGAACGTCTCGCGGATGTCGCGGGCCGAGGCGATCGGGTCCGGATTGCCGCCCGGGCCTTCCGGGTTGACGTAGATGAGGCCCATCTGGACGGCGCCGAGCGGGTTCTCCAGCTCCCGGTCGCCGGTGTAGCGCTCGTCGCCGAGCCAGGTGGACTCGGGGCCCCAGTACACGTCCTCCTCGGGCTCCCAGACGTCGGCGCGGCCGCCGGCGAAGCCGAAGGGGGTGAAGCCCATGGACTCCAGGGCGACATTGCCGGAGAGGATCAGCAGGTCGGCCCAGGACAGGCTCTTGCCGTACTTCTTCTTGACGGGCCACAGCAGCCGGCGCGCCTTGTCGAGGTTGGCGTTGTCCGGCCAGCTGTTGAGCGGGGCAAAGCGCTGCTGGCCGGCGCCGGCGCCGCCGCGGCCGTCGCTGATGCGGTAGGTGCCGGCGCTGTGCCAGGCCATCCGGACGATGAGGGGTCCGTAGTGGCCGAAGTCGGCGGGCCACCAGTCCTGCGAGGTGGTCAGCACCTCGGCGATGTCCCGCTTCACCGCGGGCAGGTCGAGGGCCTGGAACGCCTCGGCGTAGTCGAAGTCCTCACCCAGCGGGTTCGCCACGGCCGGGTTCTTGGCGAGGATCTTCAGGTTGAGGCGCTCGGGCCACCACCGGTGGTTTCCGCCGCCCTGGGTGGGGTGCGGGGCGCGCCCGTGCGCGACCGGGCAGCCACCTGTCTCCTCCGCCTTGGGTTCGGTGACGATCGCGTCGTGGTTCTCGGTCATGGGAGTCCTTCCGGGCGAAACGGTTCGCGCAGTTCAGCTACTGCGGGAGGTGGAACAGCCGGGGCACCGGCCCCAGTAGACGACCTCGGCCTCGTCGATCACGAAGCCGTGGCTGTCGGAGGGGGTCAGACAGGGGGCCTCGCCGACCGCGCAGTCGACGTCGGCGACCGCGCCGCAGGACCGGCACACCAGATGGTGGTGGTTGTCCCCGACGCGCCCGCCGTACCGGGCGGGGCCGCCGGCCGGTGCGATACGGCGCACCAGTCCTGCCCCGGTGAGGGCGTGGAGCGCCTCGTACACCGCCTGCAGGGAGACGTGCCCGATACGCCGGCGCACCTCGGAGGCGAGGTCCTCGGCGCCGAGGTGGCCGCCCTGGCGGACGGTCTCCAGGAGGGCGACGCGGGCGGCCGTCGCGCGCAGGCCCGCGGCGCGGAGCTCCTCGGCGGTGGTCGGCGGCCGGGATGCGGTCATGGGGCGAACCTACAACCCCAGACACGATTAATTCCAGAGAACGAACGGGTCCAGTCTTGGGGCGCGTCCGGTAACGGCGGGTGACTCCCGAGTTGCGTCCGGCCGCCTAGCGTGACGCGGCGTCGGTGTCGTCGTAGACGAGCAGGCCGTCGGCGCGCAGGCGGGCGCCCGGGGTGGGGGTGTGCGGGGTGTGGCGTCCGTCGTGCATCAGGTGACGGGCCGGCATGTCGCGGGCGAGGACGGCGAAGTCGGCGATGAGCCGCCGATGGCACCGCCACCACACGGACTCGCCGCACATGACCGCGGTGGGCTCGCGGGCGGCCTGCTCGAGCAGGGTGTCCATCGCGGCGAGGAATCCGGGTGTGCGGGTGTGGGCGGCGTAGCCGCGGAAGGAGTCGTTGCGCCAGACGGTGTCGGGCGAGTCGGACGGCGGTTTGCGGAAGCCGCCGAGATCCCGCTCCCAGCGGTAGGAGATGCCCTCCTCGGGCAGCCATACGGCGAGCCGGTCGCGCCCGAGGTCCGGGTCTCGGCGGCTGCCGGGGCCGATGCGGACGTCCACGACGGCGGTGATCCCGGCGTCGTGCAGCAGCCGGGCGAGGGCCTCCCGGCCCGCGGTGCCGTGGCCGAAGGTGGACAGCTCGCGCGGGGTCATGGCGCACCTCCGGGGCGGCGGGTTCAGGCGGCGGGCTCCAGGCGGACGCAGCACCGGCCGGGTTCGGGGGCCAGGCGGGCCTCGTACCCCGTGTCGCCGCCTAGTCCTTCGAGCACACCGCACATCAGTTGCAGGTTCATGCCGCAGACCGTCTGCGTGTGGGCCCGGGCGAGGGCGTGGAAGGGGCAGTTGCCGAGGACGACGGACGCGTCCTCGCGGCGGGGCTCGAATCCGTACCGTTCCAGCACCCGTACGACCTCCTGTCCCTCGCCGTCCTCCCCCAGCCGGACGCCCGTCTCGCGCGCCCTGCGGTGCAGCACCTCGCGTACGGGTTCCCCGGTGGCGCCGGATTCCTCCACGGCCTGGGCGAGCAGCCGGCCGGCGAGTTCGTACCGGCGGTCGGGGAGGCTGACGCTGATCTGCTCCCCGGAGCGGCGGTAGAGCTTCGCCGGGCGGCCCGCGCCCGGTCCGCTGCGTCCGCTGCGCCGTACATGGAGCACGTCGAGGAGGTGCTCGGCGGCCAGCCGGTCCAGGTGGAACGCCGCGGTCTGCCGCGCGAGGCCGAGGGCCTCGGCCGCCTCGTCCCGGCCGACCGGGTGCCGCCGGCGCACCACGTAGTCGTACAGCCTCCGGCGGGTGGGCTCGTCCAGAGCGGCGATGGCGGAGACGTCCTTGTCGCGTACTTCTTCCGTGTCGTCCACGAACACCAGTGTAAAAGCAACAGCCATTGACTAAAGAAAGAAACCGGGCTTCTATCGTTAATGAAAGTTGTCGATAGAAGAAGGGTGCAGGTCATGACCTCCACAACCACGGGCGGCCCCTCGGTCGCGCCCCGGCGGGCCGCGCTCGCCGACCCCGGCTATCAGGCGTTCGTCATCCTGCGTACGGCGTTCACCGTGGCGCCGGTCCTGTTCGGACTGGACAAGTTCGCGAATCTCCTCACCGACTGGCCCGGCTATCTCGCGCCGTGGATCGACGACGTCGTCCCGGGCAGTGCCCAGTCCGCGATGTACGCGGTGGGGGTGATCGAGATCGTGGCCGGTGTCGTCGTGGGCCTCGCGCCGCGCTTCGGGGGCTGGCTGGTGGCCGGCTGGCTCGCGGGGATCATCGTCGATCTGCTGACGATTCCCGACTACTACGACGTCGCCCTGCGCGACTTCGGGCTGCTGCTCGCGGCGGTGGCGCTCGCCAGGCTGGCCCGGCGCTACCACGGCACGCCCGCTCCGGACGACGGCCGGTGACGGCCGGTCAGTACAGGACGCGCAGGGCTCCGGGCAGGATCCCGACCGTGACGGGGAGGACGGCGTCGACCTCCCCGTCGGCCCCGTAGGGGACCTCCCGGTCGGCCGCTATCCGGATCTCCCGGCCGCGCAGGATCCGTACCTGTGGCCGGTGGACGTGGGCACCGGTCCCGAGCTCGTTCATCAGGGCGAAGAACAGCCGCCGGGGCGCCTCGCGGATCAGGACGACGTCCAGCAGGCCGTCGTCCACGCGGGCGTCCGGGGCGACAAGGCGGCCGGAGCCGTAGTAGCCGGAGTTGGCGGCGACCACCGTGTACCCGGTGTGGGTGAGTTCGTCGCCGTCGACGGTGACCCGGTAGCGGGCCGCCCGCCAGGTGGCGACGGCGCGCAGGCCGCCCGCGTAGTAGGAGGCGGAGCCGCGCAGCCGGGACCGGTTGGCGTGGCGGTTGGCCAGCGCGTCCACCCCGGCGTAGACGCTGCCGAGGACGACGGTGCGGTCGTGGACGGCGGAGCTGACCTCGAGGGTGTCGACCGGCCGGGGTGCGGCGTGCAGCAGGACGCGGGCCAGGGCCGCCGGGTCCCGGGGCAGTCCCAGGGCGCGGGCGAAGTCGTTGCCGCGGCCCGCGGGGACCAGGCCGAGGACCGCGTCGGTCCCGCTGAGCGCCCCGCCGACGCCGCCCGCGATGCCGTCCCCGCCGACCGCGAGCACGATACGGCCCTCCTGCCCGGCCTCGCGGGCCAGTTGACGGGCGTGGGCGAGGCTGCGGCTGTACTCGGTGCGCAGGTCCGCACCCTCCTCGCGGAGCAGCCGGGCCAGGGCGAGCAGTGCGGCGGCCGCTGTGGCGGCCGCGCCCGCGGTGGGGTTGACGACGGCGGTGAACTGGCGCATCGGGGTGCCTCCGGGGCGGGCGGTCGGGGGGTCTCGGTCAGTCGGCGGGCAGCAGGACACCGGGGCTGAGCAGCCCCGCCGGGTCCAGCCGCCGTTTCACCGCGCGCAGGGCGTCGATGCCCAACGGGCCCGCCTCACGGACGTACCAGTCCCGGTGGTCGGTGCCGACGCCGTGGTGGTGGCTGATCGTGCCGCCGGCGGCGAGGATCGCCTCGCCCGCGGCGTGCTTGGCGCGGGTCCAGTGCTCCACGGGGTCCTCGCCCCGGGCGCTGACCACGGTGAAGTAGAGCGAGGCGCCGTTCTCGTAGACGTGCGAGATGTGGCACATGACCAGGGGCGGGGTGCCGGCCCCGGTGAGGGTGGTGGTGAGCGCGTCGCGGACGGCGGCGTACAGCGCGGGGATCCGGGACCAGAACGTGGCCGTCTCCAGTGTCTCGGCGAAGGCCCCGGCGTCGAGGAGCGCGTCGCGCAGATAGGGGGCCGAGTAGCGGCCGTGTGCCCAGCGCCGCCCCGGCTCGTCCCCGAGAGGCGTTCCGCCGCAAGCGCGCAGCACGGCGGCGGCGTGTTCCCTGCGGTGGGCGGTGTCCTGTGCCGTGCCCTCGTATCCGGCGACGGCCGTGCAGCCGGCGGACTGCCGCGCGCCGGCGCCGATGGCGTCCGGGTCGGCGAGGCCTATCAGGGTCTCGGTCTCGTCGGACAGCCGCAGCACGGTCGGCCGGGGCCCGTCCTGGGCGAGCCGGCGCAGTGCGGTGGCCCCCTCCTCGAAGGTGGGGAAGTGCCAGCCCTCGTAGTGGCGGGTCTCCGGGACGGGGCGGACGCGGACGGTCACCGAGGTGATGACACCGAAGGCGCCCTCCGAGCCGAGGATCAGCTGGCGCAGGTCGGGTCCGGCGGCCGAGCGCGGGGCGCGGCCGGTGTCGAGGGTGCCCTGCGGGGTGGCGAGGGTGAGGGACAGGACCATCTCGTCGAAGCGGCCGTATCCGGCGGACGCCTGGCCGCTGGAGCGGGTGGCGGCGAAGCCTCCGACCGTGGCCCACTCGTAGGACTGGGGGAAGTGGCCGAGGGTGAAGCCGTGTTCGGCGAGCAGCGCCTCCGCCCGCGGGCCGCGCAGGCCGGGTTGCAGGGTGGCGGTGCGGGAGACGGGGTCGAGGCCGAGCAGGCCGTCCATGCGCCGCAGGTCGAGGGCGACGAAGGGGCCGCGCCGTCCGGGCGCGAGACCGCCGACGACGGAGGTGCCGCCGCCGAACGGCACCAGCGGCAGTCCGTGTCCGGCGCAGACCCGCAGCACGGCGAGCACCTCGTCGTGGCCGCCGGGCAGGAGTACGGCGGCGGGGACGGCGGTGAGGTCGCCCTCGCGTATGCGCAGCAGGTCGGGGGTGGACTTTCCGCGCGTGTGCCGGACGCGGGTCTCGGCGTCGGTGCGCACATGGGCGTCACCGCCCAGGGCAGCGGCCAGGGCGCGGTGCGCGGACCGGCCCAACGGGCTCTCCGGGACGCTCAGGTCCTCGAGGGCGAGGGGTTCGGTCTCGCGGGGTTCGACGCCGAGCAGATCGCGCAGCAGCCCGGTCACCGTGCCGGGCAGCGGCGTCGCCCGGTCCGGGTCGCCCCAGCCGTTCCACAGCATGTCCATGCGTGCCGTCCTCACCGGTCGGTCGGAATGACGGGGCCGCCGGTCTCGACCGGCCACCCCGACGGGCGTTACACTGTGACACATGACGCCCATTCGTCACAACGGTTCGGACAACGACGCGGTGCTCGACGCGGTACGGGACTGTGTCCTGGCCGTCGGGGTCCGGCGCACCACGCTCACCGACATCGCCCGGCGCGCCGGGGTCTCCCGGATGACCCTGTACCGGCGGTGGCCCGATGTACGGTCGCTGGTCGGCGATCTGATGACCCGCGAGTGGATCGCCGTGGCCACCGGCGCCATCCCCGAGCGCGGTCCCGGGATGCCGATGCGCGGTGTGATCACCGAGGGGCTGGTGGCGGCGGTCCGCGCGTTCGGCGCCCACCCGCTCTTCCGGAAGATCCTCGACGTGGACCCCGAACTGCTCCTGCCCTATGTGCTCGACCGCCGCGGAGCGAGCCAGGAGGCCCTGCTGGAGCGGCTCGCCGACTCCCTGCGCGAGGGTCACGCCGACGGCTCGGTGCGCGCCGCTCCTCCCGAACGGCAGGCGCGGGCGGTGCTGTTGATCGCGCAGTCCTTCACGCTGTCCCTGCGGACCATGACCGACGAGGACGACCCCGAACTCACGGCCGAGGCGTTCCTCGGCGAGCTGCGCCACATCCTGGAGAGGACCCTCACCCCATGAACCCCCTCGCCGGCCCGGCCTCCGCCTCGTCCCTGTCCGCCGCCCGCCGGGCGCGGGAACTGGCCGATTCCGTGGGCGGCCCCACGGTGGACGTGCTGGTCGTCGGCCTCGGCGCCACGGGCGCGGGGGTGGCGCTGGACGCCGCCGCGCGCGGGCTGAGCGTGGTCGCCGTCGACGCCCACGACCTGGCGTTCGGCACCTCGAGGTTCAGCAGCAAGCTCATCCACGGCGGGCTGCGCTATCTCGCCTCGGGCCGGCTCGACGTCGCCCACGAGAGCGCGGTGGAGCGCGGGGTGCTGATGGAGCGCACCGCGCCCCATCTCGTGGCGGCCCAGCCGTTCGTACTGCCGCTCACCCCGCTGGTGTCGCGCGGTCGGGCCGCCCTGGCGCGGACCGGGTTCCGGGCCGGGGACACCCTGCGCCTGGCCGCCCGTACGGCGCGGGCCACCCTGCCCCCGCCGCGTCGGCTGTCCGCGGTGGAGACCCGGCATCTCGCCCCCGCCCTGCGGCGCGACGGACTGCGCGGCGGACTGCTGTCCTGGGACGGCCGGCTCACCGACGACGCCCGCCTGGTCACCGCCCTCGCCCGTACGGCGGCGGGGCGCGGCGCGCGCGTCCTGACCAGGGTGCGGGCCCTGGAGCTGGGCCCGACGGGAGCCCGGGTCCGCGACGAACTCACCGGTGAGGAGGGCGGGATCAGCGCCCGCGCGGTGATCAACGCGTGCGGTGTGTGGTCGGGAGGCCTCGTCGACGGGGTCCGGATACGGCCCTCGCGCGGCACCCACCTCGTCCTGCGCCCCGAGAGCCCCGGCCCGCCGGCCGCGGGCCTGCACATCCCGGTCCCCGGGGAGAGCAACCGTTTCGTCCTGGTGCTGCCCCAGGACGACGGCCGGGTCTACGTCGGCCTCACCGACGAACCCGTGGACGGGGACGTCCCCGACGTCCCCCGGGCGCCCGAGACGGACATCGGCTTCCTCCTCGACGTGCTCAACTCCGTTCTGCACGCGCCGGTCCGACGCGCCGACGTCGTCGGCGCGTTCGCCGGACTGCGGCCCCTGCTGGACACCACGCGTCCGGGTACGGCACCGAGGACCGCCGACCTGTCACGACGGCACGCGGTCCTCACCTCCGGCGAGGGCGTCGTCACGGTCGTCGGCGGCAAACTCACCACGTACCGGCGGATGGCCGAGGACGCGGTCGACACCGCCGTACGCCTGCGGGGCCTGCCGGCCGGGCCGTCCGTCACCGCTTCGCTGCCGCTGGTGGGCGCCGCGCCGCCGCACGTCCTGGCCGACCTGCCCGCGCCCCGCCGGCTCGTCGTGCGTTACGGCACCGAGGCACCGGCGGTGCACGCGCTCGGCGTGCGGGACCCGCGGCTGGGCGAGCCGGTGCTGCCCGGATACCCGGTCACCGCCGCCGAGCTGGTGTGGGCCCTGCGGCACGAGGGCGCGCTCGACGAGGAGGACGTCCTCGACCGCCGTACCCGGATCGGGCTCGTCCCCGCCGACCGGGAGACGGCCCTGGCGACGGTCCGCACGGCGGTCGAGGCCCACGGGTCCGGTCACCGGCCCTGAACGCCCACCTCCCGGAGCGAGTAGCCCCACTCGGTGCCCCGGTCCGTGAACCGCACGCGCAGATGGCGGGCCGGTGAGGGCGTGAACGTGGCCGTGTCCAGGCCGCCGTCGCCGGAGGTGGTGGACCAGACCGTACGCCAGTCGACGCCGTCGGTGGAGAGCTCGACGCGGTACGCCGTGCCGTACGCGCGCTCCCAGTCCAGCGTGACCCGTCCGACCTGGTGGGTGGCGCCGAGGTCGAGGCGCAGCCACTGGTCGTCGCTCCAGTCGCTGGCCCAGCGGGTGCCCCGGTCGCCGTCCACGGCCCGGCCGGGCGCGTAGCTGGTGAACGGGTTCCACTCCGCCGAACTCGCCGTCGCCGTCGCGCCGTCGGCGAGGTTCGCCCCGGCCCGGTGCTGTTCGGAGGCGCCCCAGGTGTCGAGGTAGGACTCGGCGCCCTTGAAGAGGTCGTCCACCACGTGCTGTCCGCCGACGCGCCGGATGTCCTCGATCCAGTCGGGGACGAGTCCGTAGTGCGCCGCCCCGTCGGTGTTCAGGTCCCAGGCGCGTTCGCCGGCGGTCTGCCGGTCGAGGACGGAGCCGCCGTCGACACTGCGGAAGGGGTACGTTACGGCGTTCGGGGCGTCCGCGCCGCGCGGGGCGGGCCAGCCGCCGACGCCGTTCATGTCGGTGCCGTAGCCGTAGCCCACGCCGTACTCGTCGCGCAGCGCCCCGGTGCGGTCGGCCTCGTCGACGAAGTCCTCCGAGCCGTGCATGTACTGGGCTACGAACCCGCCGAGGCCGTAGACCCGCTCGGTCCAGTCGAGGTCCATCCAGCTGTGCGACGAGAGCACTCCGGGATACGACGCGGACTCGAAGATGTCGAGCACACGGCCGGTGGCCTTGACGCTCATGTGGTCGATCTCGAGCATCATGTTGCGTTCCATCATGCCGCGTACGGCGTACTCGCCGAGCTCGGTGAGCCCGCGGACATTGCACCGCGCGTCCTCGTCGTACGAGGGCACCTCGACGCCCGCCGGGAGTTCCTTCTCGGCGCCTGGCGCGGCGGCGAGGCCGATGGGGTTGTCGGCCTGCGGCCCGGCGCACTTCTCGGTCTGCCAGAAGGTGCCGGTGGACAGGAACTGGCCGACGTTGATGGCGGTGCCGAGGGCGCCCTCGTCGAAGCGCACGCCGCACAGCGCGTTGTCGAACTTGTGACACAGGAACATGCTGCGCACGCCGAGGGCGTACAGCTCGTCCAGCCCCGCGTCGATGTCGCCCCTGTCGCACTGGGCGATGTCCAGGACCTGCTTGCACCCGAAGGGTTCGGAGGTCTCGACGCCGAGGACGACCGCGAGCTTGCCCTGGGCGATGACATCACGGGCCTGGGCACTGTCGGTGACGATCCGGAACCAGCCCTTTCCCGGTCCGCCGTACATGCCGTCGATGTACGCCTGCATGTCGTACGTCAGTTTCGCCTGCAGCCGGATGGACGTCATCTCGTCGCAGCCGCGGTCCTTGAAGAAGTACACGGAGCAGATCACGCCGTTGGTCACGAGGTCGTTGACGAGCACCCGCTGGCCGCCGCGCCAGGCGCGCTCGATCCAGGCGTAGTAGTTCTGCTGGTGGGTCAGGGAGTCGTGCGCGGGCCAGTCCTCGAAGGTGGGCCAGCCGACCGGGTCGTGCCTGCCGTCGCCGCCGTTGGTGATGAAGTCGAAGAGGGCGAGGGAGCCGTCGGGGTAGTGCTCGGGGCAGTCCCTGAGCGCGTCGGCGATCCCCTTCGTGGAGAACGCCTTGCCGCAGATCAGCCGCCCGCCGAACGCCTCGTTGGCCATGATGTGGTTGTGCGCGTCGACGAACCCGCGTACCTCGCCGCCGGCGTTCGTGCCCTTGAACGGCTCCCCGGTGACATCGACCCCGGAGTCCGGCGCGGGGCGGGCGACGGGGTCCCACCAGTCGCCGCCGGCGGCGGAGCTGGGCGTGGGGCCGAGGGCCGCGGCCAGCACGAGGAGGAGCAGCGTGACGACGGCGGTGTGGCGCCGTCCGCGATACGTGGGCATGGACGCACGTCCCTCCGTCGACGGAGCTTGTCATGACCGGCGCAAGATATGGCCAGAGGATGGCTACTCACGCGTACGGAGTCAAGAGCACGCGCACCGACGGTTCGCTTCGCCCGGCCGCGGGGCTACCGCTCGCCGCCCTTCTCGTAGTGCAGCGAGATGGAGCGGAGCACGTCGGCGGAGGAGACGTCGGTGCGGCCCTCGTCGTGGATCTCGGCGAGCTGGACGAAGGCGAAGGTGAGGGCGGAGGCGATCTGCACGATGGCGGGGCCCAGCTTCTCGGTGACGATGTCCGCCACCTCGCGCGCGCTCGCGTCGGCCGGCAGCTGGATCCTGGGCAGCATCTCCTCCAGCAGCTGCGCGACGGCTCCGCTGCGCCCCACGTCGGCGTCCGGGTCCGCCCGCAGTCGCCGCCGCATCTCCAGGGCCTCGGTGAGGATGCCGACGCTCCGCTGCATGATCTCCCGCTGCTCCATGACCACAGCCTAGACATGGACTGGCCCGCCCGAACCGGTTCCGACTATCATCCTTTTCATATGTAAATGCGAGCTCTGTCCCGAGTGAGTGATCCATGTCCCGCACCGGCGCCACGGACGACGGCGACGAGCTGCTGATCAGGCTCGGGACGCTGACCGCGCAGGCGCGCGCACAGGCGGAGGTGCAGCGCTCCCGGGTCGAACTGGCCATCGCCCTCCAGCGCGGGATGCTGCCGCGCGGACTGCCGGTCGCCGAGGGCGTGCGGCTGGCCGTGCGGTACGCCCCCGCGTACCAGGGGCTCAATGTCGGCGGGGACTGGTACGACGCGTTCACCATGGCCGACGGCCGTATCGGACTGTCGATCGGCGACGTCCAGGGGCACAACATCGAGGCGGCCGCCTTCATGGGGCAGGTCCGGGTCGGGCTGCGGGCGCTCGCCTCCGTCGACAGCGATCCGGGCGAGCTGCTCGCCCGGACCAATGAACTGCTGCTGTCCCTGAGCTCGGACCTCTTCGCCACCTGCACCTTCATGCGGCTCGATCCGGCCACCCGGGTGCTGGAGAGCGCGCGGGCCGGGCATCTGCCGTGCGTCTGGGCCACGGCGGACGGCCGCTCGGGCGTGAGCGACGACGAGGGCGGCCCTCCGCTGGGGATCCAGCCCGGGACCGACTACCCCGTCACCCGCTACCGGCTCGACCAGGGCGGGGTGTTCGTGCTGCTCACCGACGGGGTCGTGGAGGGGCCCTCCCTGCATCTCGACGAGGGACTCGAGCAGGTGGCGCGGCTCGCGGGCGTCGCGGCGGTCGCCCGCCTCGACATGGACGCGCTCGCCGCCGCCGTGATCAAGCAGGCGGAGCGGGGGGGGCACGAGGACGACGCGGCCGTCCTGGTGATCGGGCACGACGGACCGGCCTTTCAGCCATAGGGCCGCAGGCCCGCGCCTCTCACCTCGCCGACGCGGCGGCCCCGGTGTCTGATGGCGAGTGTGGTGGGCCGCGAGGATCTTCGTACACCGGCCGTCTTCGTGCTGGAGACACTGGCCGTCGCCGGCTGCTATTACGCGGGCGGACGGCTGGGGCTGCTGCGCGAACTCCGGGTCGGCGGCTCGGTCGTCTCACCCGTCTGGCCGCCGACGGGAGTGGCCGTCGCCTGCCTCCTCGTCCTCGGGCTGCGCTGCTGGGCCGGTATCGCCCTCGGTGCCCTGCTGGTCCTGCTCCACCTCACCACGCTGCGGCTGTCCTCGCTCGGCGTCCTCGTCGGCAACACCGCCGCGCCGGTGGTCGGGTACCTGCTGCTGCGCAGGGTGGGTCTCCGCATGGATCTCACCCGATTACGCGACTGTCTCTCCCTGGTGTTCCTCGGCGGGTTCGCGGCCATGCTGATCAGCTCGACCGCGGGCGCCGTGATGCTCCTCGCCACGGGCGACCTCCCGGCGGGGGACTTCTGGCTGGTGTGGCTCGCGTGGTGGGTGGGTGACGCGATGGGGGTGCTGCTCGTCACCCCGATGCTGCTCGTGCTGTACCGGGCGCGGGCGCCGGTGCCCTGGTCGCGGTGGGCGGAGGTGGTGGTGCTGGCGGCGATCGCGGCGGGGCTCGTACCGCTGGCGACGCACAGCCGGGGCAGTCTGCTGTTCGTCATCTACCCGCTGCTGATCTGGGCGGCGCTGCGGTTCCAGCTGGCGGGGAGCATGGTGTGCGCGCTGTTCGCGTCCGTCATGGCGACGGTCGCGGCGACGGACCGGGAGGGGCCGTTCCAGGATCTCAGCGAGGTGCAGGTGCTGAGCAATCTGCAGGTGTTCAACGGGGCGTTGGCGTTGACGGCGTTGCTGTTGTCGGCGGTGATCACGGAGCAGCGGAATACCCGGCGGTCGGTGGAGCGGGCGTGTCAGGAGCTGGTGGAGGTGCTGGAGCACTTGACGGCGGGGGAGGCGGGGGGCCGCCCGCCTCCCCCGCCGCCGCGGGAGGGTGACTGATTCTTTTCCTCGTCCCCGCCGCCCCTTCCCGTCCCGACACCGGGGCTCCGCCCCGGACCCCGCTCCTCAAACGCCGGAGGGGCTGGAAGCCAGCCCCTCCGGCGTTTGAGGCCCCCGGGGGGGGCGAACACTATGAACGTAAAACGTGAGGCCATAGCCCCGACGGAGTCGGGTTTCTAGCATCGCCGGTCATGAACCGATCACGTCACACGGTGAGTCTCGGGCTCGCCGGCGCCGCCCTCCTCGCCCTCACCCAGGCACCCGCCGCCCACGCCGCGGACACGGCGCCCGCCCCCGTCACCTGCCCCACCCCCCTCGCCGAGAAGGCGGCCTGCTACACCGGCCAGGACGACAACGGCGCCTACTACGCGATAGCGATCCCCCACCGCTGGAACCACAAGCTCGTCGTCCACTCCCACGGCGGCCCCGACCTCGGCGACGAGTCCGACCCCGAGCGCAGCGTCGGGGATCTGGAGCGCTGGCAGGTCATGGTGGACCAGGGCTACGCCTGGGCCGGTTCGTCGTACCGCCGTGGCGGCTACGGCACCCGGATGGCCGCGACCGACACCGAGAACCTCCGCCGTCTGTTCACCGAGGAGTTCGGAAGTCCGCGGCGGACGTACCTCCACGGCCAGTCGTGGGGTGGCGACGTGGCCGCCAAGACCATCGAGATGTACGGCGGCGCGCACGGCCCCTACGACGGCGCGCTGCTCACCAACGGCGTCCTCGGCGGCGGCTCCCGCGGCTACGACTACCGGGTCGATCTGCGCGTCGTCTACCAGTACTACTGTCAGAACCTGCCGCGCCCGAGCGAGCCGCAGTACCCGCTGTGGCAGGGGCTGCGTCCCACGTCGACGCTGACGACGACCGGGATGCGCGCCCGGCTGCGGGAGTGCACCGGCTACGATCTCCCGCCCGTGGAGCGCACGGCGCTGCAGCAGCGCAACCTGGACGACATCCTCGCCGTCACCAAGGTGCCCGAGCGGACGCTGGAGTCGCATCTGCGCTTCTCCGTCTTCACGTTCCGGGACATCGTGCACAAGCGGCTGGACGACCGTAACCCGTTCACCAACGTCGGTGTGCGGTACTCCGGTTCGCACGACGACAAGGCGCTGAACGCGGGCGTGGAACGCTTCACCGCCGATCCGACGGCCGAGCGCGATCTGTCGTACGACAGTGACCTCACCGGCAAGGTGAGGATCCCGGTGCTCACGCTGCACGCCATCGACGACCCGACCGCGTTCGTCGAGCACGAGGCGGCCTACCGGGACACCCTCGCCGGCGCGCACCGGGACCGGCATCTGGTGCAGACGTTCACCGACGAGCACGAGCACAGCGGGCTGAGCACGTCCGAGTACGCCAACTCGATCACGGCGCTGGACCGTTGGGTGCGCGGCGGCGACAAGCCGACCCCGCGGTCGGTCGCGGCGTCCTGCGCGGCCTTCGACCGCACGTACGGCACCGGCTGCTTCTACGAACCGGACTTCCGGCCGTCCTCCTACGCCTCGCGTGTCGAACCGCGCCCGGGCGGCAGCACGTGGCCGGCGATGACGGCCGCGCAGGAGAAGGCCTGGAGCCGTGTCGACGGGGTCGGCATCGCTCCCTGAGGCCGTGTCACTCGCGCAGGGAGGCGGCGTCGCCCATGACGATCACGGGATGCCGGCCGGGGTCGAGGGTGCGCAGGAGCTCCCTCATATGGGTCTCCGAGAGGCTGACGCAGCCCTGGGTGGGCCCTCCGTGGTCGACGTGCAGCCAGATGCCGCCACCCCGGTCGGCGCCGAGCGGACGGGTCAGATCCAGCGGGGAGGTGCCCGGCTCACGGTTGTAGTCGATGGCGACGACGTAGTCGAAGGAGCCTTCCAGCGGTTCGCCCTCGAAACCGGTGCCGCCGACGGCGAACCCGTCGGACCTGTCGTACGGCAGCCGGCTGCCGGGATCGGGCAGCAGCCCCCCGGCGTCGGTGAGGGTGAACACGCCGACGGGTGAACGCAGGTCGCCAGCCCAGTGGTCGTCGGTCCAGCCCCTGAGGGCGTTGTGCGCGGGCCACTTTGGACCGCTCTCCCACCCGGTCCCGGTGTGCCGGTACAGCACGACCCGGGAACGGTTGGCGTCCTCGCCGACGCCGGTGACGACGACCACCTGGCGGGCGTTCGCCGGAATCCACGCGCGGGTGCGGGGGCCGAGGCCGGGAATCCGGGCGGGCGATGCCGGCGTTCCGGTGCCGGCCCGGCCCTGCGCGGTGTTGCCGGTGCCGGGCGCGGTGCCCGCGGTGCCCGGCGCGGTGCCCGGCGCCCCGGCCGTCGGGGCGCCCCCCGTCGTGGTGGTGCCGGTGCCCGCCGCGCATCCGCTGAGCGCCGCCAGCAGGACGAGGACGAGGACGACGGCACGGTACGGAGCGGGGTGGCGCGGGCGGGGCGGGCAGTCGATCGATGAAGCCATGTCCTCAGCGTGACTTCGACTTCCCGCAAACGCGTCAGCTCTCCGCGCGAGTCCGCCGAAGTCCCCCATCTGCGCCGCTCCCGACACGCGCGGGACGGGGTCCGTAGGGGCGACGGGCCCGCACCCCGGATGGAGTACGGGCCCGCCGGACGGAGCCCGCTCTAGCGGTTGATCACGAACTGCGAGCCGGGTTCGATCAGTACGTCCCCTTGGGCCGAACCGGTGATGGTGACGTCCGTCAGGGTGGCGCTGCCACGGGCGCCGCTCATGGCGAGGACGCCGGACCCGTTGTTGGACTTTTCGATGGTGACGTCGCTGATCCGGACGTCCGGCACCACTCCCCCGCCGGTCTTGAACTGGATGCCGTCGTAGGTGGAGTCGTGGATGTCGGTGTCCCGGATGACCACGCCGGGGATGTCCGGCCCCTGCGCGAACAGGGTGATGGCGCCGAACTCCTGGTCCTCGTTCCAGAAGGCGCCGCCGGTGCGGTACAGGCCGTTGTTGGCGATGAGGGTCTGTCCGGAGAAGGGCAGTGGGTCGTGGTCGGTCGCCAGCATGATGCCGGGGTAGTTCATCGTGTCGTGGATCAGGTTGTTCTCGATGGTGTTGCCGTAGCCGCCGTAGACGGCGATTCCGTTGGCACGCCAGGGCAGTTGGACGGTGTTGTTGCGGAAGTGGTTGTCGTGGCCGATGTCGGTCGAGGTGTTCTTGACGTACTTGCTCGCCCACACCGCCAGCGCGTCGTCGCCGGTGTTGCGCAGTGACGAGTTCTCCACCGAGGAATTGCGGGTACCGTTGGCGAAGTTGACGCCGTCGGCGTAGGTGTCGCGGATCCGCATACCGGTGAACTCCAGTCCGTCGGCCGGGTTCCACAGCTCGGGGATGTTGCTGTAGTCGCGGCCCACCCAGACGCCTACGTTGGCGTGCTCGATCCACACGTTGCTGATTGCGGTGTTCTTGCCGAACCGGCCGTTGAGGCCGACCCCGCCCTCGGCTCCCCCGTCGCCGCCGCGGATGGTGCCCGAGCCGAAGATGGCGATGTCCGAGATCCTGGTGTTGTCGTCGATGTCGAAGCCGAAGTTGCCCTCGTGGGGGTGGTTGATACCGCCCGCCTGGTGCGGCGGTGTCAGCGTGTAGAGCTGGGAGTGCCACATGCCGGCGCCCCGGACGGTGACGTCACGGATGCCGACCTGGTTGTACTGGCCGCGGTTCTGGGGGTCGTCGGTGAGGATCTTCTGCTCCTGGCGCCACTGGCCCGGCGGGATCCACACACAGTCGATCTGCCCGTTCTGGTCGGCGGTCACGGCGCGCTGGAGGGCGTCGGTGTCGTCGATCCCGTCGTTGGGCACGGCGCCGTACTCGGTGATGGAGACACAGCCGGCCGGCTTGCCGGCGGCCGGTGCGACCTGTTCCAGGTCCACCAGGTCGACGATGTGGAAGGCGGCGTTGTCGTCGGCGTCGCGCTGGAGGCGGAAGACGGTGCCCGCCGGGTAGGTCGCGCCGAGCAGCGCGTGGGACTCGTCGAACAGCCGACGGGCGTCGCTCCCCGGGGTGTTGCTGAGTCCCTCGGGGTCGTCGGTGGTGCCGTAGAGCCAGCTGTGCTTGGAGCTGAGGCCGATCTTCTGCACGAACGCGCCGTCGGCGTAGAGGCTGAGGGTGGTCTCGGCGCCGCCGCCTCCGGGGGCGTCGGGGACGGAGTTGCGTACGACGATGGAGTTGGCCGGGTTCGTGGAACTGAACTGGACGTACTGGCCGGTGGAGTCGAGGCGGACCGACTCGCGTCCGGAGGACTCGGTGGCGAAGTTGGTGTGGCCGAAGGTGCGTTCGGCGTCGGCGGTGAGGAGGGTGCCCCGGTAGCCGCCGTCCTCCGCCTCGTACTCGGTGTACGGCACGGCGGCGCCGCGTCCGACGACGATCGAGCGGGTGAGGATGTTGTTGTTCTCGTTGGTCTCGTCGACGGTGTCCGTGGCGTCCGCGGTGGCGGTGAGGATGCTCGCGCCGCCGGTGGCGGTCCAGGTGCCGCCGATGGCGACCTCGGCGGTGGCGCCGGCGGCGACGGTCCCGGTGGTGCCGTTGAACGTTCTGCCGCCGACGGCGAGCCGGGTCACGGAGCCGGCGGCCGCCGAGGTGCCCCGGTTGTGCACGGAGACGGTGAAGGACACCGACGCGCCCGTGGCGGGGCTCGCCGGGTCGGTCCCGATGCTGCGGACCTCCAGATCGGGGCCCGGGCTCTGCGCGACGGTGAGCTTGCCCGTCGCGGTGCGGCTGTTGTTGGTGTCGTCCTGTTCGGGGACGGTGTCCGTGGGGTCGACCACGGCGGACACGGTGTAGCTGCCCTGCGCGCGCCTGCCCACGTCCACGGACACGGTCGTGGAGGCGCCCGCGGCGAGCGCGCCGACGGGGGCGCTGCCCGCGACGGTGCCTTCCAGGCTGACGTCGAGGGTGGCGGCGGCGGAGGCGGCCGACCCGGCGTTGCGCACGGTCGCGCGCACGGTGACGGCGTCCGTCTCGGTCGGGGACGCCGGTGTCCAGCCGAGGTCGGAGACGATCAGGTCGGGGTTGGGCGCGGCGGCGCCCATGACCTGCAACTCGGCCACCTGGGCGCCGTATCCGGCGGAGTTGCGGGTGAAGTCCAGCCGCACGTCGGCGTAGCGGCCGGTGACCGGGATGGTGACGGTGTTGCCGCCGGAGCCGGGGTCGAAGGTGTAGTCGGTGCGGGCCTTGAGTGCGGTGAAGTCGCCCGAGGACTGTTCCCTGCCCAGGACTGCGATGCTCTGGGTGCGTTTCGCCCAGGCGGCGTCGGGGTTGAGCTTGACGACGACGGCGCTGAGGTCGGCGTTGGCGCCCAGCCGGACGGTGAGCGCGGCGGGGTGGCCGTTGGACTCCCAGTAGGTGTTCAGCTGCCCGTCGTTGGCGTTGGTCGCCACGAACGAGTGAATTGTGGAGGACGCTTCGATCGGTTTGCCGAGCGACAGGTTGGTGCCGTCGACCGGCGGTTCCCCGGGATCACCGCCGTCGTCACCGCCGTAGACCTCGATCTCGGACAACTGGGCGGCGTTCCAGCCGGTGTTGGCGCTCACCTGGACACGGATGTGGCGTATGCCGCGGGCGGGGAAGCCGACGGTGACCGTGTTGCCGGACTCGGGATCGAAGCGGTGGGCCGCGGAACCGGACAGGCTGGTGAAGGCGGAGCCGTCGGTGCTGCCCTCGACCGTGAGGGTCTGGACGCGGGCCTCCCAGGTGGCGGGCAGTTCGAGGACGACCTCCTCGGCCTCGACGGTGTCGCCGAGGTCGACGCGGATCCACTGCGGGAAGGCGCCCGTCGGCCCTTCCCAGTAACTCAGTTGGCTGCCGTCGGTCACGTGGGCGGCGGGGTAGCCGGCGTGGGAGCCGCCGGCCGTGACGCTCTTGCCGAGCGCCAGATTGGGGCCGCGGGCCGCTGGGGCCGCGGCGCCGGCCGTTCCGGATGGGAGCCCGACGGCGATCAGACCGGCCAGGAGCAGGCCGGTGATCGTCCGTAGGCCGAAACGCTTCCGTCTCATCAAGTCCTCGTTCCACGGCGGGGGTCGGGGCGGACGGCGAACCGGGCAGTCGATGCTTCTGCCATGAACTGCCATGGCCTGGTTCGACTTTTGCGATGTGCAGTTGATTTCTTGCGCGTTCTGCATTGAAGTTTCCGGCTCGCGTCCTGCTTGTCAATGGCATGGACACAACGTCCCTGGGAAACAGAGGCGTGGCTCGCGACGCGCGCGGACGTCAACCGGTGGCCTCGCAGCAGAAACGGTCAACCGCGTGCGGCCGTACCATGGCTGGCCACCGGGGGAACCAACAGACGGAAAGAGGCACCGCCATGTCCGAGAACCCGACCGCAGCCACCGATCTCACGTCGCAGTACTCCGCTCAGGTGGCGGGCGACCTGGAGAGCAACGTCAAGGAGCAGGAGCGGATCACCGCCGAGATCGCGGCGCTGCAGGAGCGGTTGACCGTGCTTCAGCACGATCACACCGTGCTGGTGAACATGCGGCAGGCGCTGGGGCTCACCTCGGTGGCCGCGGAGGCCGTGACGGATCCCGGACCGGATCCGCGGCCGGAGGCCGTGGAGGCGCCCGCGGCCGGCACCGTGCCGGGCGGTACGACCGTGCCGGCACCGCGCGGGAAGAGCGGGACCGAGCCGGCTGCGCGGAGGCCGAAGCGCACGCGGAAGGTGTCGGCGCGCTCCACGTCCGGCAAGGCGGCCGCCGGGAGGCCGGCCACGTCGGACGGTTCCGCGCACAAGCCGTCCGCCGCGAAGGCGCAGCGGCCCAGGACGGAACAGCCGAAGCCGGACGGGCCCAAGCTCGTCGAACTCGTCAGCCGGCACCTGGGTGAGCAGACCGAGCCGCGCTCGGCGGCGGAGATCGCCGGTGCGCTGGAGCAGGCACTCCCCGGGCGTACCGTGAAGACCACGGTCGTGCGCAGCACCCTTGAGGGCCTCGTCGCCCGCAACCGGGCCCAGCGTTCCAAGCAGGGTTCGTCGGTGTTCTACACCGCGCCCGACAGCGCAGGGCAGGCCCCGAAGGCCGAGGAGGCGGCGCGGTCCTGACGCGATGCCGTCCGCTCACCGCTCCGTGTGACGCACCTCCACCGGCTCGAAGGTGATCCTCGTACGGGCCCCGTCGGCCCAGACGGCCTCGACCGCCGCGCCGGCCACCCTGATCTCGTCGACCGCCTCCGGCAGGGGCGCGGTGTCCGCGTCCGCCGTGAGGCACGCCAGGGCGACGTGCACGGAGGTGCCCCCGCACGCGCCGGTGAGGCGCGGAACCTGTGCCCAGCGGGTCCAGGCCGTGCCCTGGGGGGCGCGGACCAGGTCGGCCGCGGGACCGTCCCAGCCGTGGAGGCCGTGCAGGACGGAGGCCAGCGACTCCTCCGGGCCGGTGGCCCAGCCGGTGTGGGTGACACGGGAGCCCTGCGGCGCCCCCACCACCCGGTGCGCCCGCAGTTCGTGGCGGCCGCGTACCACCGTGACGCTCTCCACCCGCAGGCCCGGCACCATGGGCGGGCCACCGGCGAACACCGGCCGGTGCCAGGACGCCGCCCAGCCCCAGCCGTCGCCGTGTCCCGCGCCCAGCGGGTGGATGCGGCGGCGCACACTGCGCCGGCCACCGGTCTCCACCGACAGATGGTTGTCGGCCACGTTGCCGGGTGCGGTGGGGCCGGTGCGCGTGGAGTACGCCTGGCGCCCGTAGTGCGGGTCGTCGTCGGCCGCCGACTCGCCCTCGTGCGGGCGCACATGATCGCTGCCGTGGTTGTGCAGCCGTACGACGCCGTCGCTCCGGGTCGCCTGGACGAGCAGTCCCGGCGCGGGCAGGGCCAGCACGTGGTCGGACTCCTCCACCGGCGCCGGATCCTCGGTGGCCGTCCAGAAGGCGTGGTCCGCGGGCGCGAGCAGAGCGGTGAAGGCCTTCGAGGCCCAGTACGGCGACGCCGGGCCCGAGTAGCACTGCAGGCTCGCCTCGTGGGGGCCGTACCAGCCGAGGCTCAGCAGGCCGTCGGCGGTCAGCGCGCCCCGGTCGAGGAAGTGGCGCAGACTGCCGCTGGCGATACGGCGCGAGGCGCCCGGTGTCAGCGGGGTGTGGCCGGTGACCGCGCCGAGCGAGACGGCCGCCGAGGCGGCGAAGCGGTACGTCAGTGAGCGGCCGAAGTGCAGCGGCGCCCCGTCCCCGCCGAACATCAGGGCGAGGCCCGCCAGATGGGTGCGCAGGCGTGCGCCGTGATGCGCCAGCGCCTCGGCGTCGCCCGCGAGATGGGCGTCGAGAACCGGGTACAGGTGCAGCGCCCAGCCGTTGTAGTGGTCGAAGGCGCGCCCGTCGCCGTCGGCGTACCAGCCCTGGCCCCGGTACCAGCTCTCCAGCAGTTCCGACGCCCGCTGCCGGGCGGCGGCCGTCCCGGCGTCGCCGCGTCCGACGGACTCCAGGAATCCGGCGACCGTGTACGGGAAGAGGTACCAGTTGTTGGGCGCCGGGGTGTGCCGCAGCGAGCCCCGCAGCCACTCCTCCGCGCGGTCCTGCACACCGGGGTCGAGCCGCCGCCACAACCAGGGGGCGGTGAGCCGCAGTCCGAGCGCGACCGACGCCGACTCGACCATGGGCTGGCCCTGGGCTTCGTGGCCGAGGATCAGCGGCCAGGACTCGGTGTCGTCACGGCCGGGTGTGCGGGTACCGGCGGCGAGTCCGCTCGCGTACCGCTCGAGGAGCCCGTGGGGATCCTCGCCGCCGGAGCCCGCGATCCGGAGGGCGGCGGCGAGGAACGTCCTGGCGTAGCCCTCGAGTCCGTCGGAGCGCACCCCCGAGCGGGAGGGGCGTCCCGGCAGGTCCAGCAGCGCGCAGCCGGGGGTGCTCCAGCGCCACGCCGAGGTGAGCAGTCCGTCGGCCACGGCCTCCCAGTGGGCGCGGGTGTATCCGGTACGGGGGCTCGACCGGCGGTCCTCGGCGGGCAGTTCGAAGGGGACACTCATGCCAGGAAGGCCAGCCTCTCGCGTCGTACGGGATGGAGGAAGCCCTCTCCGGATGTCCAGCGCGCGATCTCCGAGAGGGCGAGATCGGCGAGCCGGCGCCACTCGTTGCCCTGGGAGCCGGCGAGGTGGGGGGTGAGGAGCACGTTGTCGCACCGCCACAACGGGTGTTCCGGTGGCAGGACTTCGGGGTCGGTCACATCGAGCACGGCGCGGATCCGGCCGGCCACGGCGGCTTCGGTGATCGCGTCCTGGTCGACGACGGCGCCCCGCGCGGTGTTGATCAGCACGGCGTCGGGGCGCATGCGGCCGATCAGTTCGCCGCTGACCAGTCCACGGGTCTCGGGCAGCAGCGGGGTGTGCACGCTCACGGTGTCGCCGCGCCGGAAGAGCTCCGTCAAGCCCACGCGCTCCACGCCGAGTTCCCTCGCCCCTGCCTCGTCGACGAACGGGTCGTACAGCAGCACGTCGACGTCGTGCGGGCGCAGCAGCCCGATGACGCGGCGGCCGACGAGAGAGGCGGACAGGATACCGATCGTGCGGCGGTGGTTGCCGACCGCGCGGGAGGTGCCCAGCCAGTCCGGGCGGGTGCGGGCGGCCCGGTAGTCGCGCGCGCTCTCCAGGACCCGCTTGCCGGTGAGCAGGATCATCGCGAGGGTGTACTCGGCGACCGGGACGGCGTTGGCCGCGGCGGCGGAGGACACCTCGATGCCGCGTTCCCAGCAGGCGTCGGTGACATGGCCGCGTACGCTGCCCGCGGTGTGCACGACGGCCCGCAGCCGGGGCGCCGCCCGCAGCACCTCCGCGTCCAGGGGCGGGCAGCCCCAGCCGGTGACCAGCAGGTCGACGCCGGCGAGCACACCGCGGGCGCGGGACGTGCCCAGGTCGTCCAGGACCGGGAGCGGTGCGAGGTCGCACAGCGCGGCGAGCGCGGTGAGCGACTCCTCGTCGAGTACGGCGGAGGCGACGTCCGGGGACATGGCCAGCGCGGCGCGCGGGCGTGGGCCGGGCATGGCGCCTCCCGGGGCGTGTGCGTCAGGGCGACACGGCCGACACGGCTGACACGGGAATCCTCGACGCTTCACCGGCAAACGGTCAATAGATCGTTCGGTGGAGGGATGAAACGTTCACACGCTCATATCGGGGCCGCGGTCCGCGCCCTGGTCGATCCGCGCACGCTCAGGGACGGCAGCAGTTCGATCCGGCGCACCGGCCCCCACGCGCCCGGCGACTCGTCGAGACGTCGCAGGAGCAGTTCCGCCGCGACCCGGCCGACCTCGGCCTTGGGCGGGGCCACGGCCGTGAGCGGAGTGGTGCCGAGTGCGGCCACCACGTCGTCGTACGCGACGACCGAGCAGTCCTCCGGCACCCGTACGCCGTTGTCCGCCAGCCGCTGTACGAGCATCAGCGCGTCCACGTCCCCGTGGAGTACGGCCGCCGTGGCCCCCGTCCCGTGCAGCAGCGCGGACAGCTCCGCCGTCTCCTCGGCCGGGTAGGGCCCGTCGTGACCGGCCTCCGGGGCGCACAGCGTCCACGCCCACTTCTCGATCAGCGGATGCGCGTCGGCGATCCGGGCGCAGGCGGCCCGCAGGGTGCGCGCGGTGGGGCTGTCGTCGCGGGTGGCGAAGACGATCCGCCGGTGTCCGAGGCCGGTCAGGTGCTGTACGGCGAGGTGGACACCGTGGGCGTGGTCGGAGCGGACGGAGTCCATCGCGTGCAGCGCGCTGCCCGGCGGGGGCCGCCGCTCCATCAGCACCGCGGGCACGTCCAGCGCGGCGAGGTGGCCGTAGTCGCCCTCCTCATCGGCCCGGGTACGCCAGCGCGGGGCCAGCAGCAGGCCCGCGGCGCCGTCCGCGAGGGCCCGTTCCACCAGTGGCCGCTCGGCGCCGGACGCCCGGGGCGCGATGTGCAGCGCGACGCGCCTGCCGGCCGCCTCGAGCACCGAACGGGCGCCGTGCAGCGACTCGTACAGATAGGCGTGCCGCTCCGGTACGACGACGGCGACCGCCCCGCCGTCCGGTGCCGGGGCCGCCGGCAGGCCCTGGGCGGCGAGGGCGGAGCGCACGACACCGTGGCCGCGCCGCAGCCGGCCCTCGCGGGCCAGTTCCTCCACGTCCCGGCGCACCGTCACCACCGACACCTGGAGTTCGGCCGCGAGGTCGCTCACCCGCGCCGAACCCCGGGACTCGACGGCCGCCAGGATCCGCTGTCTCCTCGGGCCGACCGGCTCCCGCATGAGGCCCTCCCCCGTACCCGGATGTTCGTTTGAACGATGCGGGGCATCATAACGATCGGCCGGGACGGCACCATGGTTCGGACGGGCACCCGAGGGGGCGGTCAGGCGGCGCGGTCGGCCTGCCCGCCCCGCGGAGCCGCCCCCGCCAGGAAGGCGTCGCGCGGGTGCTGGACGGAGGCCAGGGAGACGAGGTCGCGGCCGAAGAGGGCGGCGGTCAGCCAGACCGCGAGGACGCGGATCTTCCGCTCCCAGGTGGGGACCGCCAGCACGTGGTAGCCCCGGTGCATCAGCCACGCCGGAAAGCCCTTGACGACGATGCCCCGGAACTCGAAGACGCCCCGGCCCAGTCCCAGCGTGGCCACCACACCGAGACTGCCGTGCCGGTACGGCCGCGGCCGGTGTCCCCGCAGATCGGCCACGAGGTTCTTCGCCAGCCGCTTGCCCTGCCGCACCGCGTGCTGGGCGTTCGGCACCGTCCGCGCACCCGGCACGTCCGACGCCAGGTCGGGCACCGCCGCGTCGTCACCGGCCGCCCACACGTCCGGCACCGGCGCCTCGTCCGTGCCGGCCCGCAGATCGGGCCGCACCACCAGCAGCCCCCGCTCGTCGACGGGCAGATCGGAGTGGTTGTGCACCACGGGGTTGGAGGCGTTGCCGGCGGTCCACACGATCAGCTCCGAGTCGTACTCCTCTCCGCTGGACAGCACCACGTGCCCGTCCACCGCCGAGAGGAGCCGGGTGTTCAGATGCACCCGCGCACCGCGCCGCTCCAGTTCCCGCACGACCCACGCGCCGGGCCGGTCCGTGACCTCGGGCAGGATCCGCTCGCGTGCCTCGACCAGGTGGAACGAGAGGTCGTCCAAGCCCAGTTCGGGGTAGCGGTCGAGCATCGCGGTGGCCAGGGAGAGCAGTTCGCCGAAGCCCTCTACCCCGGAGAAGCCGCCGCCGACGAAGGTGACGGTGAGCAGCTTGCGCCGGCCGGGGGCGCCGGCGGGCAGGGAGGCCGCCTGGTCGAACGCGGTCAGCAGCCGGTCCCGTACGGCGACCGCCTCCTCCACGTGCTTGAGGCCGATGGCCTGCCGGTCCAGTCCCGGCACGGGGAACGTCCGGGTGACCGCGCCCGCGGTCACCACCAGGACGTCGTAGCCCAGTTCGTACTCGTCCCCGCGCGCCGACCGGACGGTCACGGTGCGGTCGGCGTGGCGGATGCCGGTCACCGAACCGGCGACGAGGCGGGTGCGGCGCAGATGCCGGCGCAGGGACACCGCCGCGTGCCGCGCCTCGACGGAACCGGCCGTGACCTCCGGCAGGAACGGCTGGTACGTCATGTAGGGACGGGGGTCGACGACCGTGACCCGCGCCTCGCCCCTGCGCAGTGTCTTCTCCAGGCCCCACGCGGTGTAGAAGCCCGCGTAGCCGCCACCGACGATCAGGATCTCTCGCATGGTGTCCTCTGTTCCTCGTCCGTCACCATGACGACCGGGCAGGGCACCGGAATGTGACATGTGCGGGACGCCCGCGCGTGTGCGTCCCGTCACGGCGGCCGGGGCGGCTCAGTCGGCGGCGGTCACCTCGACGGCGAGGTCGTTGTCGATCGTGTAGTAGGGGCGTACCACGCGACCGTCCACCGTGACCCGCGGTAGGACGAACACGCCTTTGCGGTCGGCCAGGTCGTCGAGGAGCCTGGCGACCCTGACCGGCCGGGCGCCGGCGGCGGGCCGGACGAAGACGTTCCAGACACGGCCGACGGCGGCCGTGAGGTCCGCGCAGGCGACGGTGAAGGAGAGGCCGCCGTCCTCAGCGGTCCGCGCCGGGTAGCCGCGGACGGTGTCCTTGTCGCCTCGCAACCGCAGCACCGCCTCGGCCCCCGCGCCGGGTTCCGCGCCGTGCAGGCGGACGCGGACCGTCATCGTCGCGCCGTCGACGCCGACGGGGCCCGCCTCCGCGAGCGCGGGGCGCAGCCAGGTCCGTATCGCGAGGAAGCCGTCCAGGGTGGCGTACGGCACCCGGACCGTGACCGGTGACGGCCGCTCACGCGTGCCTCCGCCGACGAGCGTCCGCAGGTCCCGCAGGCCGGGGAGCAGGCGCTCGCGCGCGTCGTCCGGGCCGGACAGCAGATAGGCGTCCCAGCGGCCTTCCGCGAGCCGGGGCAGCGGTTCCAGTACGGCGCGGAACTCGCCCTCGTCGCCGTGGGGTTCGAGGTCGAGGGTGTGGGTGGACTCCTCGGGCCGGCCCTTCTTGGGGCGCAGCACCAGCAGCAGCCGGGACGGCGCGGCCGTCGGGGGGCGCAGACGGAAGGTGATCCGGCCGTCGGCGTCGACGGAGCAGTGGGTGCGCGCAGCCGTGCTCATCGGCGTGCCTTCCGTAGGGTGCGCAGCGCACGCGACGCGGCGACATGGGCGAGGTCGCGGGTGGCGTGGCCCCGGCTGACGAGGGTGTGGTGCGCTCCGGTGCGTTCCGGTGTGCCGCGCCGTGCGCCGTTGCGGACGTCGACCGCCTCCTGGAGCAGGCGTTCGGCCTGGGCGACGACCGGGCCGGGGGCGAACCGTTCGGCGTTGGTGAGGGCCGCCCGGCCCATGCGGCGGCGGCGCTCGTCGTCGCGGACCAGGCCGAGGAGGGCGGTGCCGAAGGCGGCGGTGTCCCCGACCGGCACCAGACAGCCGTCCTCGCCGTCCCTGATGATCTCGCCGGGTCCGTAGGGGCAGTCGGTGCTGACGACGGGCAGTCCGCAGCGCATCGCCTCGACGAGGGTCATGCCGAAGGGCTCGTAGTCGGACGCGGCGGCGCCGATCGAGCCCTTCACCCACTCGGCCTCCATGGGGGTCACGGCGCCCATGAGGAAGACGTTGTTCCACAGGCCGAGCGTCTCGATCAGGGCGCGCAGCCGGCCGCGTTCCTCGCCCCTGCCGTAGATGCGCAGCTGCCAGTCGGGGAACTCGGCGGCGACCCGGGCGAACGCCTCGATGATCAGGTCGTAGCGTTTCACCGGGACCAGCCGGCCGGCCGCGACCACGACCTTGCCGGTGCCGTCGGCGGCGGGGAGTACCGGGGTGGGGACGCTGTTCGGCAGTGCCTCGACCCGTACGCCGGGCAGGCGCGTCTTGCGCCGGTAGGAGGCGGCGTCGGCCTCCGTGACGGTGGTCAGCACGTCGAGCCCGCGGTAGGCGCGGCGCAGGGCGGTGCGCAGGGCGGGCGGATGATGGTCCAGGGTGAGGTGCTCCTGGCCGACGCGTGCGACATGCTCCGGGGCCTGGAGGGCGAGGTGCACGTTGAGCCCCGGCCGGGTGCCGACGACGACGTCGGCGTCGATGTCCGCCAGACAGGCGGCGATCCGCTCGTCGGTCAGCTCGCTGTACTGATGGTGGCGGTACTCCGCGGCGGGGAACACCCTGGCCGGTCTGCCGTGCAGCGGGTGGTCCTTCTCCCGCCGCAGATCCACCAGCGCCCGCAGCCGCACTCCGGGGTGCGCGGTGAGATGGGGGTGTTCGCGGTGCCGTAACACCGAGACGATCTCCACGTCGTGCCGTTCGGCCAGGGCGGCCGCCAGGTTGAACGTGGTGGCGATCGTGCCTCCGATCCCATAGGCGTTGTGGATCAGGAAAGAGATCTTCATAGCGGTCCAGACCGTAAAACACGTTCAGGAGTTGTCCGCTGTTATCACTTCGTGGCCGCGATGATCACTGCTGTTGGACTTCCGGGGGCATGGGCCGGATCCGCATACCGGGGCGGCGGCGGTGGACGGTGAGGTAGGTCAGTCCCTCGGGTCCTGCGTCGAGGCTCCGGGTGGAGCCGTGCGGGAGCCAGGTCAGGGTGCCCTGACGGAGTGTCTGCGGGCCGTCGGGGGCGGTGAGTGTGCCGTGGCCGGCGAGGACCAGGAGCAGGACGTCGAGGTCGGGCTCGCGGTGGGTGCCGACCCGCTGCCCCGGCGGGACGCGTACGACGTTGGCGTCGAGCTGCCGGCCCGGTTCGGCGAGCCGCCACAGGGCGCCGGCGGACGCGTCGTCCAGGGCGGCGAGTGCGGCCGTGTCGCACAGGGCCTTCGGCAGGGGCACGTCGTCGCCGTCTGCTGACGTCGTCATGGGGTGTCACCGTCCCGGATGTGCGGAGCCTCTTCCAAATGCGAATCTAGCATGCGGATTTGGGCGGCTCATGCTCCGCAGCTGCTCGCCGGGGGCGAACGCCACCCAGTCCGACGCAGAGCAGCAACGACAGGACGCCGATCACCGGCGTACGGCGTCAGCCGCCGACCAGGCCGGCGCAGGCGGGCCCGAGCGACACCAGCGGCAGCGGTCCGACTCCCGGACCGGCCACGACGTCGGCGACCGCGATCACCGCGAAGGGCGTCCAGGACAGATACGTCCAGCGGCCCGACGGCGGTCTCTCCTCGGTCATGGCCTGCTCCGGCGGTCTCGAGGGCGCTCGAGAGCCGCCCGTCTCCTCCGCAGACGCCCCTCCCTCATCTTGAGACCATGCAAAGGTCGGCCGGGCCGTGTCCCCGCGACCGGCCTTTGTCCGATCGAGTCCACGCGCCCGGCGGACGCCTGTCAGCGATATGTTCGGTCGTCCGACCCGCTGTTCTCCCGATTTTGCGCTGTGCAATGATCCTGGCGGGTTCGTCGAAAGGAATGAACGGACGTGACCGCGCGGAGACCGGACGACGGCGGAACGCCGGAGGAGCGGGACGCCGGCCCGTCCCTGCCCGAGGACGTCTGGCAGCGGTTCCTCACCGACAACGAGCGTGCGATCCGGGCCACCGCCCCGAGGGAGCCGTCCGCCCTCCAGCGGACGCGGCCGCGTGCCGGCGGCGGTGCGCCGCGCGGGGACGCCGGCGGTGTCGAGGCGGTCGGTGATCTGTGGCATCCGGACGATCCGTGGGAGGGCCCGGCCTGGCGGCAGATGGACGGGCGCGCCCGGCTGCGCCGGGTCTGCCGCGTGGTGGGGACCGCCGCCGCGATCGCCCTGGCACTGGGCGCGTGGTCCCAGCTGTCCACCGGTGCGGGGACGCCGGCGGAGGGGCCCGGCGGCGACACCGTGCTGCAGCAGTCGGAGGAGGCGCCCGTGGAGCTGCCCACGGCGGCGACGTCGGTGCCGCCCGAACTCGCCTCCCCGTCCCCGTCCGTGCCCGGCGTCCGGGCGGGCTGACGCGCCCCGGCGAGCGGGGCGCGCCGCGCTGGGTGTGGTTCAGTCGCCCAGTGCCGCGAGGACCACGGCCTTGGCCTCCTCCTGCACCCGGCGCAGATGGTCCGGGCCCTGGAACGACTCCGCGTAGATCTTGTAGACGTCCTCGGTGCCGGAGGGCCGGGCGGCGAACCAGGCGCTGTCCGTGGTGACCTTGATGCCCCCGATGGACGCGCCGTTGCCCGGCGCCTCGGTGAGCACCGAGGTGACCGCCTCCCCTGCCAGGGTGTCGGCGGTGACCTGGGCGGGCGACAGTCTGGCGAGGCGGGCCTTCTCCTCACGGGTCGCCGGCGCGTCGATCCGCTCGTAGGCGGGCTCGCCGAACCGGGAGGCGAGGCCGGCGTAGTGCGCGGAGGGCGTCCTGCCGGTGACGGCCGTGATCTCGGAGGCGAGCAGCGCCAGGATGATGCCGTCCTTGTCGGTGGTCCACACCGAGCCGTCGCGGCGCAGGAAGGAGGCCCCGGCCGACTCCTCGCCGCCGAAGCCGAGGCCGCCGTCGACGAGTCCGTCCACGAACCACTTGAACCCGACGGGCACCTCGACGAGTTCGCGCTTCAGGTCGGCGGCGACCCGGTCGATCATCGCGGAGGACACCAGGGTCTTTCCGACACCGGCCGTGGCCGGCCACCGCTCCCGGTGCGCGTAGAGGTAGCCGATCGCCGTGGCGAGGTAGTGGTTGGGGTTCATCAGCCCGGCGTCCGGGGTGACGATGCCGTGCCGGTCGGCGTCGGCGTCGTTGCCGGTGGCGATGTCGAAACGGTCGCGCTGCCGGATGAGGGACGCCATCGCGTGCGGTGACGAGCAGTCCATCCGGATCTTCCCGTCCCAGTCCAGCGTCATGAACCGCCAGGTGGGGTCGGTGAGCGGGTTGACCACCGTGAGGTCGAGCCGGTGCTCCTCGGCGATCCGGCCCCAGTACGCCACGGACGCCCCGCCCAGCGGGTCGGCGCCGATCCGTACGCCCGCCGCGCGGATCGCGTCCAGGTCCAGCACGTTCGGCAGGTCGGCGACATAGGTGCCGAGGAAGTCGTACCGGCCGGTCCCGGGTGCGGCGAGGGCGCGGGCGTACGGGATGCGGCGGACGTCCTTCAGGCCGCCGCGGATGATGTCGTTGGCCCGGTCCTGGATCCAGCCGGTGGCGTCCGAGCCCGCGGGGCCGCCGCTGGGCGGGTTGTACTTGAACCCGCCGTCGGCGGGCGGGTTGTGCGACGGGGTGACGACGACGCCGTCCGCGAGGCCCGTGGTACGGCCCCGGTTGTGGGTGAGGATGGCGTGCGAGACCGCCGGGGTCGGCGTGTAGCCGTCGGCGCTGTCGACGAGCACCGTGACCCCGCCCGCGGCGAAAACCTCCAGGGCGGTGACGCGGGCCGGCTCGGACAGGGCATGGGTGTCGGCGCCGAGGAAGAGGGGGCCGTCGGTGCCCTGCCCGGCGCGGTACTCGCAGATGGCCTGGCTGGTCGCGGCGATGTGGTCCTCGTTGAACGCGGCCGCCAGGGACGAGCCGCGGTGCCCCGAGGTGCCGAAGGCGACGCGCTGTGCCGGGTCCTCGGGGTCGGGGTGCAGCGCGTAGTACGCCGTGACCAGCCGAGCGACGTCGACGAGATCCTCGGGGCCGGCCGGACCGCCCGCTCGCTCGTGCTGCATGTGCCCACTCCTCCGCCTGGGTCGGTTCCTCGCTTGCGGAGACATCTTTCCTCGTCGGGGCCGCACCGCGCGAGTGGGGCCCGGCTGCTCCCCGCCCCGTCCTGCCGCCCCGGTGTCAGATCCGGCCGCCGGTCATCCGGGTCAGGGGGCCGTGGGTGTGGCGTCCGGCGCGCCGGCCCACCGCGTAGGAGGCGGCGGTGAGCGCGGTGAGGCCGGCGGCGGCACCGGCGGCGGCGAGCCTGCGGTGGGCGATGACGGTCCAGGCGGTCTTGGCGCCGGCGGCTACCTGTCCCGAGGTGGCGACGACCACGCGGCGGCCCGCCTCGACACCCTTGGCGGCACTCTGCGCGGCGCCGCTCGCCGCCTGTGCCGCGCGTTCGGCGCCCGAGGCGGCGGCTGACGCGGCGTCACCCGCCTTGCCGGCTGCCTCGTCGGCCGCCTTCCCGGCGGGCGCGGTGGCCTTGGCCGTGGTCTCCCGGGCCTTGGTCGCGGCGGACCGGGTGGAGGTGGTCTTCCGGTTCGTATTCCTGTTCTGTTCACTCATGGAGACCGACTTGCCGCCGGCTCTCCCGTCAAACATGTCCGTCCGCGCGGGACCGCTGTCCGGCCGGGGCCGGTATCCGTTCCAGCACGCCGCCGGCGAACACGTCGTACAGCGGCAGTGTTTCGAGGTGGACGTAGCCGATGTGGCAGTCGCAGGTGGTGAGGGGGCACGGGCGGGGGCGCAGTGCCTGCCGGTAGCTGCCGTCGTAGAGGTTGCCGAGTTCGGCGCGGACGAAGTGGCAGCGGCGGACGGTGCCCTCGCCGTCGACGGAGATGACGGACTCCCCCGTGCGGCAGGGCAGGCCCGCGCTGGTGTGGGGGCGGCGGCTGTACGGGAACAGGGGGTCGAGCGCGGTCCAGACGCCGGCCTCGGCGTCGTCGTAGGTGTGGCCCTCGGCGGCGTTGACCCACAGGTACACCCGCTCGGGCAGGTCGGCGCGCAGCCGCCGGGCGGCGTCCAGGTGGTCGGGCAGTCCGACGATGCCGACGCTGAACCGGGCGCCGAGCCGGTCCAGTTCACGGCACTTGGCGAGGAAGCGGTCGTAGGGGGTCTGCCCCGGGTGGTACGTGCACCACAGGGCCAGGGTGTCGAGGTCGGCGCCCGCGAGCCAGTCGGTGCGGCAGCTGAGGTTGGTCTGGATGGCAACGCGGCGGATGTGCGGCCGGTGGGACAGCCGGGTCAGGGTGTCGCGGTACCAGGAGCGGACCAGGCCCTCGCCCCAGGGGGTGAACAGAAGGGAGAGCCGGTCGGTGGTCCGCGCCTCGGCCCAGTCGGCGAACCTCGCCAGGCAGGCACGGTCGGTGCGGAGTTGCTCGCGGCTGTCGCGGCGCTTGGCGAACGGGCAGTAGGGGCAGTCGTAGTCGCAGGAGGCCAGCGGGCCCCGATAGAGGAGGGTCAGGTCCATCGGGCGGGTCTCACTTCCGCTCGTAGGCGGCCATGGCGGCCCGCACGGCCGGGGAGAACAGCTCCGGGCCGACGGCGTCGGAGTGGGCCAGCCCCTCAGGGGTCAGGCGCAGCAGCCCGACGGCGGTGTCCTCGGTCAGCCAGCCGCGGTCGGCGAAGCGGGTCAGTTCGGCCGGGAAGTCGTCCGCCGGGGTACGGCCGCCGAACCGGGTGCGGTAGTCGGCGACGTCGAGGCCGTCCGCCTGGAGCAGGGACTGCAGCAGATGCCGGCGGCGCGCCTCGCCGGCGTCGACGCGGCGGCCGTACTCGGCGTGGGCGAAGTCGGCGGCCGGGCGGGAGACGTAGTCGTCGATGATGCCGCGGATCTCGTGCATGCCGACGGCGTAGTCGAAGGAGTAGTGCAGCCCGGCCGTGTAGGAGCGGGCGCCGCAGCCGAGCCCGATCATGCCGTCGGTCTGGCAGGCGTAGTCGTCCGCGCCCTGCGGCGGGGCGTCGGCGCGGCGGAACATGCGCATGGACTGCTGGGTGTAGCCGCGGGCGAGGAGGTGGTCGCGGCCCAGGCGGTACAGGCGCAGCCGCTGTGCGTCCCAGGCCGGGTCGGGGTCGCCGGCGCGGCGTCCCAGTCCGGTGAGGGGGCGTATGTAGAGGGGGTAGAGGTAGAGCTCCTCGGGATGCCAGGCGAGGGCGGCATCGAGGGAGTGCAGCCACGTGTGTTCGGTCTGGCCGTCGATGCCGTAGATGAGGTCGATGTTGAGGACGGGGATGCGGGCGTCGCGGACGCGGCCGAGGGCGGCTTCGACGTCGGCGCGGCGCTGGGGGCGTACGGCGGCGCGGGCCTCGGTGTCGTCGAAGCTCTGTACGCCCAGGCTGAGCCGGGTGGTGCCACGGGCGGCCAGGACTTCCAGCCGGTCGGCGGTGGCCGTGGCGGGCGAGGCCTCCACGGACAGCGGGACGGCACGCAGGCCGGCGCCCATGCGGTGCTCGGCGATGTCGCACAGCCGCTCGAGTTCGACGGCGGTGAGGAAGGTGGGGGTGCCGCCGCCGAAGGCCGCGGTGGCGAACCGTACGGGTTCACGCTCCCCCAGCGCCTCCCGTACGGCGGTCGCCTGCCGTTCGAGGGCGTCCAGGTAGGCGCCGGTGAGGCCGTCGGGGGCGCCGATGCGGGTGAACAGGTTGCAGAAGCCGCAGCGGACCTCGCAGAACGGGATGTGCAGATAGAGGGAGAGGGCGTCCTTGGGTTCGCCGGCCCACAGGGCGTCGAGGCGGGGACGGTCGGCGAGTTTCCGGTAGGCGGTCTTGTGCGGGTAGGCGTAGACGTAGCTCTGGTACGGGGTCGTCCGCGTCATGCTGGTCATCGGGCGGCCTCGGCGGGGGTGGGGTCCAGGAAGAAGTGGGCGTAGGGCACGGTCCACACGGACTCGTGGCCGATGCGGTGGCCGGTGTAGCCGTCGTCGCCGTAGGCGGTGCCGTGGTCGGAGCAGACGATGGCGAGGCAGCGGCGTCTGCTGCTCGCGGCGGCGAACAGCCGGCCGATGTGCCGGTCCACGTACTCGAGGGCGGCGGCGTGGGTGGCGCGGGTGTCGCCGTCCTCGCGGGTGGCGCCGGGCGTGTGGAACCAGTTGGGCTGGTGCAGGGCGGCGACGTTGACGAAGAGGAACAGGCGCTGTTCGTGGGGCAGTTCGCGGACCACCTGTTCCGCGCGGGTCACCTGGGACTCGAACGACGTGGCGGAGGTGACGCCGAACTCCGGTGTCCAGTGGGACTCCTGGAACAGTCCGGGCAGCACCGAGCCCAGCGGGCCCTGGCGGTTGAAGAAGCCGACGCCGCCGACGCACACCGTGCGGTAGCCCTCCTTCGCGAGGCCGGACACCAGGTCCGGGGTGTCGTACACGAAGGTGCGCCCGGCCGTGGTCTCGCTGCCGGCGAAGCGGGCCGCGAACAGGCGCGCGTGCGGGCCGGGGGCGGCCGGCGTGGGCAGGAATCCGGCGAAGATCGCCTGGTGGGAGGCGTAGGTGAAGCTGCCGGGGGCGTGCCGCCGCTCCCAGCGGCCGCCGGGCAGACGGCGGGCCAGGTTCGGAATGCGTCCCTCGGCGGCGAGTTCGGCGGCGACGTCGTACCGGAGGGTGTCGAGGGTGACGAGGAGGATGTCGTGGCTGCCGACGATCTCGTTCATGTCCGGATGGTCCGGTGCGGCGGGCGCGGGTGCCGGTTCAGGCGCTGACATGGGTGGTTCCCGTTCTGTGCTGGTGGTACGGGTGTGGCCGGTCCGGGGCGCGGCGCAGGACGGCCGCGACCTGGGCCGCGTAGGTGTCGAGGCCCTCCGCCCCGCTGCCGGGGAGTCCGGTGAGGCGGGGCAGCAGGTCGCCGAAGGCGTTGACCTCGCCGACCGCGAACCGGCGCCAGCCGACGGCCGGGAGCAGGTCGACGCCGACGCAGAGGGTGCGCGGGAAGCAGGCCGCCGCGCGCTCGCACACGGCGAGGACGTCCGCCCAGCTCCCGCCGGCCGCCCCGACGGCGTCGCGTACGGCGTCGAGGTCGCCTCGGGCGCCGCCGAGGTGGAGGTTGGTCATCGGCGCGGTGCTGGTGCGCACGACGGCGTGGGTGGCGCGGCCGGCCACCACCACGACCCGCAGATCGGCGGCGCGGCCCCGCTGGGACGCCTTGGGCAGCCAGTGTTCCAGGTGCAGCCCGTCCGGAGCGAGGGCGTCCACGATCGCGGCGATGTCCCGCTCCCGCTCGTAGCGGCGCACCTTCAGGGAGTTGAACAGGCTTTTGTCCGGGGTCAGTTCGACGGAGGTGGTGGCCCTGATCCGGCCGCTGCCGGACGCCTCGACGGCGAGCACGCCGGAGGCCGAGGAGCCATGGGCGAGCTTGACGAAGAGTCTGGGCATGCGATGTTCGCGCATGACGGTCCGTACGTCGTCCCAGCCGGTGACGGGTACGGCGTCCGGGCCCGAGGTGGGTGACCGGGGCACGGGGATGTCCGCCGCGTCGAGGACGGCGTGGCAGCGCCGTTTGTCGAACAGGACGGCCAGTTCGCCGGGGTCGTCGAGCCGGACGCCGCCGCGCAGGCCGCGGACCGCTTCGGTGAACCGCGCGTACCAGCGTGCCGAGCCCTCCACGCGGGTGGGGTCCGGTACGTCCCTCAGCAGCCGGTCGACCCCGGGATGCTCTCCGGGTGAGTCGAGCCGGACGGTCTCGTCGGCGGCGAAGCCGGCCCCGCCGTCGCGCAGGACCCGCTCCCAGGGCACGACACGCGGTGCGGGCAGTCCGGCCGCGCGGACGGCGTCGGTGAACAGGGTCGTCCTGCGGTTCTCGGGGTTGCCCACGACGGCGAGGCGCACGGGCGCGCCCGCCGGTCCCGGTTCATTCCCCGACCGCGACATAGCGGTCCTCCGGGCGGTGGGTGCGACGGTGGGCGGGGGTGAGGCCGAGGTCCGGGATGTACGGTCCCAGTGTGTCGCGGACCCGGCGGGTCATCTCCTCGCCCATGAAGTGGTGTCCGAGGTCGAGGGCGCGCAGATGGGTCAGCGGCTGCCCGGCGAGCAGGGCGGCTCCCCCGTCGTCGCCGAGGGTGCCCATGCCCAGGTCGAGGGAGTCCAGACCGGCGACGACGGGCGCGGCGGCCACGGCGGTGGCGATGTGGTCCTGGATGTCGCTGTTGCACAGACCGAGATGGCGCAGTCCGCTGCCGCGGCCGAGTGTGTCCAGGAGTGCCCGGACGTCGTCGGCGGTGCAGTCGCCGCCGTACCAGGCGGTGCCCAGCCACAGTTCCAGATGGTGCAGGGCGGGGAGGTCGCAGGCGGCGAGGCCGCGCACCGGCTCGGGCGGCAGGCCGCCGGACTCGACGCGCAGTCTGCGCAGCCCGGCGTGGCGCAGCGGCTCGATCACCAGGCCCTCGCCGCCGCGCAGACCGAGTTCGTACAGGCCCGGCCAGGCGTGCAGGACGCGCCCGATGCCGCCCTGTTTGATCCAGGAGATCTCCGTCTCCTCGGATTCGACGTCCGCGAGGAAGACGGCCCGCAGCCGGGGCAGCCGGTGTGCGTCGGCGGTGATCAGGTCGAGGACGGGGCCGATGCCGTCCTCGTCCCACTCCTGCCACCAGGCGCCGATGACGAGGGCCACGGCCTCGTCGGTGCGGACCCGGTCCAGGAAGGAGCGCCACCGGTCCTCGAACGGGACCTCCCATTCGGCGGCGAGCCGCCAGGCGACGGAGGCGGGAGGGGGCAGACCGGGGCCCGGATCACCCTCGGGGCCGGTGAAGTCGTGTACGGGCAGGCCGTGGAAGTGCTTCAGATGGGAGGGGTAGTAGCCCATGAGGACGCGCTCACTCCCCCACGGAGACGAAGCGGTGGACGGTGCCGTCCTCGTCCTCGTCGCGGTCGGCGTCGTCCTCGTCGAGGTCCACCTCGACGCCCGCCGGTTCCAGCGTGTCCCGTATGCGCTGCCGGAGGGGCTCGCTCAGGTAGTTGTGGTGCAGGTCCAGCCGCTTGAGGTGGGTGAGCGGCTGGCCGCCGAGGAGGGCGGTGGCGCCTTCGTCGCCGAGGGTGCCCATGGACAGGTCGAGCACCTCGAGGCGGGCGACGACCGGCGCGGACGCGACGGCGGCGGCGACCTCGTCCTGGATCTCGCTGTTGCGCAGGGCCAGGTGCCGCAGCCGGGGCAGCCGGGCGCCGGAGAGGATCGGTTCCAGGTCGGTGACCTCGCTGTCGGCGCCGTACCACGAGGTGCCCAGCCACAGGTCGAGGTGTTCCAGCGCGGGCAGTTCACTGGCCGCGATCCCGCGCACCACCTCCACGGGGAGTCCTCCGGTCTCCACGACCAGCTTCCGCAGTCTGTCGTGGCGCAGGGCGGGGAACACCAGGCCCTGGCCGCCGCGCACACCGAACTCCTCCAGCGCGGGGAAACCGGCGAGCAGCCCGGTGACGTCGGTCTGGTGGATCCAGGAGATCTCGCACTCCTCGAACACGATGTCGCCGAGGAACAGCGACCGCAGCGCGGGCAGCCGGTCACGCGCGGCCAGCAGCGCCTCGATGACGTCGGTCGGGCCGGAGTCGTAGGCGTCGTCCCACATGCCGACGACCAGGGCGCGCACCCGTGTGGTGTCGACCTCGGCGCAGAAGCGGGCGAACCCCTCCGCCCATCCCGTGTCGTCGTCGTACGTCCCGCCGGCCAACCGCCAGGCCACGGAGCCGGGCTCGGGCGGCGTCGCCGGGCCCGTGCCCTCGGTGAAGGGGAACACGGGGAGCCCGTACAGCTCCTCGAGGTGGCCTCCGATGGTCATCCGGGCTCTCCTGTCGTGCGGTGGGTGAGGGAAGGCGGGGCCGGGTCGGCGCACGGGGTGCGGGCCGTCCGGCGGTGCGTGCAGCAGTTCTACCAACAGCGACTGACAACGCCCGGCGGCGGGGCTGGTGACGGTCCGTTGTCAGTGGCGGCTCGTACTGTCTGCGGCATGGGCTCCGGAGCAGGGTGCGCCGGAGTGGAGGGGAGAGTCATGTACCGGCAGGGAGACGTGCTGATCGTGCCCGTCGCGGACGAGGCGGTGCCGTCCCATGTTCCGGACGCGCCCAGGGAGCCGCGGGACGTCAGGGGCCGGCTGGTGCTGGCGCTGGGCGAGGTCACCGGACACGCGCACGCCGTGGTCGGGCGGGGCGAACTCGTGCGTGAGCCGGGCCCGTACGGGCCGTTCCTGCTGCATCTGCCCGAGGGCGGCCGGGTGGTCCACGAGGAGCATGCGGCGATCGCGCTGCCGAAGGGCTGGTTCCGGGTGATCCGGCAGCGGGAGTACGTCCCCGGCTCGGTGCGGCTGGTGGCCGACTGACCGGCCCGGGCGAGCGTACGGAACTTCACACCCGACCATGGAACAGGGGACGTCGACGATGACGATCACGCAGGAGAGCGGGGCGGCCGCCGTGACCGGAAGCCTCTCGCAGGAGACGGCGCGCTGGCGCGCGTGGGCCGCGGACACCGGCCCGGCCGACCGCGCGGCGGCGGATGAGGGCGTCCGGCTTGCCTACCGCGACGCGGGGCTGCCCGAACCGGAGCGTGTGATCTGGGCCGGGTCGCCGCGCGAGGGCGTGACGCTGGTCCGGCAGGGGACGGACTTCGGGGCGAGCGTGCGCGAGGCGGTGCGCAACGCGCCGTGGGCGGCCGAACGCGGGCGGATGTACGAGGAGTTGGGTGCGGCGGGCTGGTCCCGGCGCTGGTCGGAGACCGGCGGCGCCCTGTGGGACACCACGCAGGCGCTGGTCGACCGGATCCGCGCCGGAGTGCTCGACGAGCTCGCCCCCGGCGATCCGGCCGCGCGCACGGAGATACGGCTGGTCCTGCTGGACGCGCTGCTCGGGCAGCACGACGCGCCGTGGCTGGCCGCCCTGCACACCGAGGGGGCCTCGCTCGAAGGGCCGGCGCGGGTGTGCCGCAGCGCCGGCTGGTGGTGGCCGTTCGAGAAGGTGGCGGTGGTGTGCGAGCGGCCCGTCGCGCTGCACCGGGACGAGGCGGGGCGGCTCGACCACGGGGACGGGCCCGCGCTGGAGTTCCCCGACAGATTCGCGCTGTGCGCCTGGCGCGGCATGCCGGTGACCCGCGCCTTCCTGGAGGAGCTGCGCACCCTCACCGCGGAGCGGATCCGCGAGGAGGAGAACGCCGAACTGCGGCGGGTGATGCTCGAGTACTACGGCTACGACCGCTATCTGGCCGACTCCGGGGCGAAGCCGCTGCACCGGGACGACACGGGCACGCTCTGGCGGATCGAACTGGACGACGACGAGCCGGTCGTCATGGTCGAGGTCCTCAACTCCACACCCGAACCGGACGGCACCCACCGCACGTACTGGCTCCGGGTGCCGCCGGCGACCCGGACGGCCCGGGAGGGTGTGGCGTGGACGTTCGGCCTGGGGGCGGAGGTGTACGAGCCGCTGAAGGAGACGTGAGCCCGTCCGGGGCCGCCGGCGGGGCTGAGGGCGCCCGCGGGGGGTAGGCGCAGGAGAGCAAGGACACAGCGGACCCGTGGAAGGGGAGCACCCATGCCCAGCATGATGGAGCGCATCAAACAGTTCGCCAGGAGCCCTCAGGGGCGGCGCACGGCCGAGCAGGTGCGGCGGGCGGCGGCCGATCCCCGGCGCCGGGCGCAGGCGCAGCGGCTGCTGGGCAGGCTCCGGGGCGGCCGGCGCTGACCCCTTCCGGTGCCCTCCGCGCGGTCCGGCGGGTGCCCGTTCGGTCGCGGGCGAAAGAAGGAGTAGGGCCTCCTCCCCGGGGTACGCAGCCGTCCGGCGGGCGCGTGGGCGCCCGGGCAGGTTGATTTCACGGACAGGGATGGGGGACGGTGGCAACCGAATCCGGTTTCCCCGGCAGAGAGGTGGTGGGGTGCGCACGTCGCGTGCCTACGCTTGTGATTCCTTCCCCCGGTTCTCCCGCCCACCCACGCGAGACGGACGTCCGCGTCGGTCCGACGTGGAAGGAAGCCCCCTGGCCGGTGGTGGTCCTCGACGCGCAGGGAGCGGTCGTGGACCAGAACCCGGCCGCCCGGCTGTTACTGACGGACACGGGCACCGCGCGGAGCGCGGTGCCGCCCTGGCTGGCGGAGGCGCACCGGAGCCTCACCGGGGGAACGGCCATCGTGCCGGCGGGTCCCATGGCCGCCGGGGAGATCGGTGACCGGTTCTTCGAAGCACGTCCCGGCCCCGTCGCGGACGGCGGTGTGGCGTGGTGGCTGGTGGACGGCACCGGCCACCACCGGGCCGAGGCGGCCCTGCGCGCCGCCAGGAAGCAGGCGGAGATCCGGGCCATGGTCTCCACCACCCTGCTGGCGTCGCTGAACGTGCCGCGCTGCGCGGAGGTCGCGGCGCAACTGGCGGCGGAGCACCTCGCCGACGCCGCGCTGCTCGTCCTGCCGCCCGTCGGCCGCCGCCATCCCGTCACCCACGCCCTGCGCGGGCGGCCGGCGGAACACAGCTCGCTGCAGTTCGACCCCCGGGGCGTGCCGGGGCTGGCCGAGGCCCTCCAGGGGTTCCCGCCGGTGCCCGCGCGCTGGATCGACCCCGGTGCCCTTCCCGGCTGGGTCGTCCCGGACGGCTTCGGCGGGCCGGTCGGCTCGGTCATCGTCACCCCGCTTCCGGGGCACGGTGTGTCCGCCGGTGCGCTGATCCTGCTCCGCTCCAGCACGGAGCGGGCCTTCACCCCCGACGAGGAGGCGTTCGCCCGGCTCTTCGCGGCACGCGCGGGCGCCGCGCTCTCGGCCGCGCGTCTCTACAGCGAGCAGAGCGCGGTCACCACCACACTCATGCGGGAACTTCTGCCGCCGGCCCTGGAGAGCCTGCACGGCGTGGACTACGCGGGCCACTACCGCACGGCCAGCGACCACGAACGGATCGGCGGTGACTTCTACGACGTCCACCCCGGGGCCGACGCCTCGCGCGAGACGTTCGTCGTGCTGGGCGACGTGGCCGGCAAAGGCCTGGACGCGGCGGTCCTGACCGGGAAGATCCGCAACACACTTCAGGCGCTGCTGCCCCTGGCCGCCGACCACCAGCAGGTCCTCACCCTGCTCAACGGCGCCCTGCTCGGCTCGCACCACACCCGCTTCGCCACCATGGTGCTGGCCTCCGTCCGGCGCGAGGACGGCCGGGTGCGTCTCCGGCTGACCAGCGCCGGGCACATGCCGCCGCTCATCGTGCGCGCCGACGGCCGTGTGGAGGAGGCGGCCACGCACGGCACCCTCGTCGGCGCGCTTCCCTCGGTCACGGTGCGGACGGCCGAGGAGACGCTGGCGCCCGGGGAGACCTGTCTGCTCTACACCGACGGCATCACCGAGGCCCGCGGCGGACCGCTGGGCGACGAACTGTTCGGGGAGGACCGGCTGCGGCAGGCACTGGCGGAGTGCGCGGGAATGCCGGGAGAGGCGATCGTGGAGCGGGTGCAGATGCTGGCCGCCCAGTGGCTGGGCGGCGGCAGCCACGACGACATGGCCACGCTCGCCATCAGCGCGCCGCGCGCCGGGAGAGACGCGTGAGCGGGACTCCTCCGTCGGCCGCCGTGCTGCGCGACCGGCTCTGGCGGGCGGTGCTCGAGGGCAGTGAGTACGACGCCGTCGACACGGTACGGGCCGGTCTCGACGCCGGATGCGGGGAGGAGGTCCTGCTGCTCGACGTCGTCGCGGCGGTGCAGGAGCGGATCGGCACCGAATGGGCCGCCGACCGCATCACCGTCGCCCAGGAACACGCCGCCACGGCCATCAACGAGCGGGTGATCGCCGCCCTCGTGCACCGTCCGGCGGCGGCCAGGCCCGCTCCCCCGCCCCGGGGGCGGGTCACGGTCACCTGCGTCGACGGCGAATGGCACGCCTTCCCCGCCCGGCTCGTCGCGGAGGTCCTGCGGCTGCGGGGCTGGCAGGTGGACTACCTGGGCGCCCAGACCCCCACACCCCACCTCGTCGCCCACCAGCACCACACCAACTCCGACGCCGTCCTGCTCTCCGGTTCGATCCCCACCCACCTTCCGGCCGCGCACGCGGCCATCACCGCCTGTCAGGCCGTCGGGGTGCCCGTGCTCGCCGGGGGCAGGGCGTTCGGCGAGGACGGCCGGTTCGCGCGCGCCCTGGGCGCCGACGGGTGGGCGGCGGACGCCCGCGGGGCGGCCGCCGCGCTGGAGGCGGGGCTGCGGCGCCCCACCGCGGTCCGGCAGGTGGTCGACGACCTGCCGCATCTGGCGGACCAGGAGTACACGATGGTGGTCCAGTCCCGCAGCCGCCTGGTCAAACAGGTGCTGACGGAGCTGGAGAGCCAGTTCGCGGCCATGCGCGGCTACGACGCCGCGAGGCGGGAGCGGACCGCGGAGGACGTGGTGCACATCCTCGACTTCCTGGCCACCGCCCTGTACCTGGACGACGCGGGGGTGTTCACCGGATTCCTGGAATGGACCGCCGACGTGCTGGACGCCCGCAGTGTTCCGGTGGGGTCCCTGGTGACGGGGCTGGACATCCTCGCCGAGCAGCTGCACGACTTCCCGCGGGCCCTGGGTTTCGTCCGCGAGGGCGCGGCCGGTCTGCGCGGCCGCCCCTCCGGGTCGGTCGTCCACGGCACCGCCGTATGACCGCGCCGCACACCGCCGGTGTACGCGTCGCGCCCGGTCCCGGACACCGCGACGCCGACCGTGCGGGTGACCGGTGAACTCGACGGCGCCCGCGTGGTGGCGCACCTGACCGGGCCTGCCGCCCCGTCCGGGGTGCGGCCGGGCTCCGGCGGTCCGGCGGACATCTTGCGCCCGGGTCCGGCCCCGCCGCGCCGCTCATGGTCCGCCGGCGCTGCGCCGCCGCCGACGCCGCCCTGCGCCCGGACGGCCCGCCGCCCTTCCCAGAGCGCCGCCCGCGCCGGACCGACGTGTTCGACCACCTCACCCGCGCCTGACCCCGGCGGCCGGCCGGGCCAGGGACCGCAGCAGGACGCCACGCCCCCGGCCGGGCACCGTCCACAGGGTCTGCCCGCGCACTCCCCAGCGCTCCAGCAGCGCGTTGGCGGCGAGGAACCCGGAGGTCGCGGCACGTTCCATGAGCGCCACGGGCAGTCCCGTGCGCACCAGATCGCCGGCCACCACCAGCGCGGGGTCCGGTGTGCGCACCGTGGGCCGGCCGGCGTACCCCCCGACGGGGAACAGCGGGCAGTCGGACCGCCACAGGTGGCGGGCGTCGACGATCCCGGCACCGGCCGTCTCCGGGTACACGCGGTGCAGCTCGCCGATCAGCGCCTTCTGTTCGGTCTCGCGCGAGTCCCGGGGATGCCGCGCGTACGCGTGGAGTTCGACCACGGAGCCGCCGGTGCGGGCGGCCCAGCGCGCCGCCTCGTCCTCGTAGCGCTCCAGCACGCTGATGTTGTCGAGGCCGGCGTAGCCGCCGGTGCCCAGGAACGCGGGCCGGTCGGGTGCCACGGGCCGGTCCAGCCACAGGCGGCTGACCAGGAACGGCGGGGCGTCGCGCAGCGCCGCGACCCGTTCCCGCCACGGGCCGTCGCCCAGCCGGCCGGAGCCGGCCACCAGGCGGCGCAGTCCCGGGGCGTCGAGGGCGAGGACGACGGTGTCGTGACGGCTCTCCTCCGCGGTGGTGGCGACCTCGTGGCCGCCGTCCCCGGTGGGGGCGATGTGCTCGACGGCCGTGCCGGTGCGGATCCGGGCGCCGTGCCGGCGCAGATAGCCGGCCAGGGGATCCCACAGGGCGGCGGGGAAGGGCGCGCCGGGCACGTCGAACAGCAGTCCCTCGGCGGAGCCGAGGAAGTAGATGTGGAACATCAGGACCATCTCGGCGGCCGACAGCCGCCGGGGGTCGGCGAAGAAGCTGCGGGAGAACACCTCGAAGGCCAGATGGCGGGCGCCGGGCGGGAAGCCGACCGCGTCGAGGAAGTCGTGGGCGCTGACGCCGTCCAGGCGTGCGTACACGTCGGGTACGCGCACGTCGAACAGCGGCAGGGCGGCCGGCAGGCGCAAACGGCGCAGGTCGCGCAGGCGGAAGGAGGGGCTGAGGGCGGCGAAGCCGAGCGCACTCCACGGCGGGGTGCGCGGGACGTGGCGGAAGCCGTCCCGCAGTCCGTCGCTGTGCCACAGCGGGTAGTCCGGCAGCCCGGTGAGCCGCTCCAGGCGGGGGTCGGTACGACGCAACAGGCCGCGCAGGTTGTAGTACTGACGGAAGAAGGCGTGGAAGCCCCGGCTCATGGTCGCCGGCGTACCGTCCGCCAGGCGGGTGGGCCAGCCTCCGGCCCGTCCGCCGAGGAAGGGTTCGCGTTCGTAGAGCGTCACGGCGACGCCGCGCTCGGCGAGCGCGGTCGCCGCGGCCAGTCCGGCGATGCCGCCGCCGACGACGGCGGTCGTGGGGCGGGTGCCCTCGATCCTCCGGACCCCGGGCGGGGGCGCGAGCATCCGGGCGCGGCGGTCCCGGCCGTGCCGGGTGGCGTCCGGGCGGCGGGGGCGGGTCATTCCTCGGCCCCGCTCTCCGTGCGGGGCCGCCGGCCGACGACGGTGTGGGCGATGCCCGTCTGCCATCCCGGCAGGGGCAGGACGCGCACCGCCTCGAAACCGGCCGCGCGCAGCCGGCCGGCGAAGCGGTCCGCGGTGTCGAACTCGACGACGCTGCGCCGCAGATGGCGGTACAGCTCGCCGTCGCCGAGCACGGTGGCCGCGGGCTGCACGATGCCCCGGCACACCAGGTTCCACACGGCCCGGTCCACGCGGCGCCCGCCGAGGGCGTACTCGTGGGCGCCGAGCCGTCCGCCGGGTGCGAGCAGTCCGCGCACGGTGGTGAGCACGGCGTCGGTGTCGGTGACGTTGCGGAACAGGTAGGCGGCGAAGACCGCGTCGAACGGCCCGTCCACGCCGGCCTCGGCGAGCCCTTCGGCGCGGGCGCGGGTGAAGGTGACACCGGGCGGCCAGGGTTTGGCGGCGGCCCGTTCCAGCATGCCGGCGGAGGCGTCCACCGCGGTGATCCGCGCGTCCGGCAGTACGGCGGCGAGCGCGGCGGTGGAGGCGCCGGTGCCGCAGCCGAGGTCGAGCACGCGCAGTCCCCGGCCCCCGTGGGGCAGCCCGAGACGTCGGGCGGAGCGGCGCAGGTGGGCGTGGTAGCCGGGGTTGGCGGCGACCAGGGTGTCGTAACGGCGGGCGGCCTGGTCGAAGGCGGCGGCGAGCCGCTCGTCGCGCAGCAGGGTCATGGGACCTCCGGGGCGGGGTGCCGGGTGGGCGGGTCAGGGGCCGTCGAAGGGGCGGCGGGGCAGGCCGGGCAGTTCCAGCGCCGACCGGAGCATCGGTCCGACGGGCGTGCGCAGACCGATCGCGAGGTCCTGGTGCAGCCGGGTGCGGCCGTCGAGGAAGAGCAGCAGCCGCCGCATCGGCACCCGGGCGAAGAGCCGGCACAGCAGCGCGGGCCCGTCGGCCCGGCCGCTGTCCAGGGCGCGCAGCAGTACGGCGTCCATGGCGCGGGAGCGGGCCGAGTGGGCGGGGGGCGGCACGGGCCGGCGGCCCTGGCGGAGGGCGGCGGCGACGGCGTGTGTCTGGCGCTGGAGTCCGGCGAAGGTGTACCCGGTGGAGGGGCGGGTGGCGCCGCCGGCCGCGCCGATGCGGAAGACGGACTCGCCGGTCCGCCGGGGCATCGGGGCGTCGGTCATCGGGATGACGCCCGTCTCGGTGGACAGCACCTGGAGTTCGCCCAGCCGGAGCACCTCCTCGGCGTACTGGCGTACGGCCGTCTCGTAGCCGGCCGGTGTGAGGGGGCGGGGGGAGAACTCGGTGTACTCCACGAGGGCCTCGTGCCGGCCGACCGGCAGGACGTAGCCGAAGGACAGTCCGCGGCCGGGCTGCGGGGTGCGGAAGTCCATCAGCTCCGCGGTGCGGGGGTCGAAGGCGGGCCGGTCGGTACGGACGAACCAGCCGTGGAAGTGCTGGAGCAGCGTGGTGCGGGCGGCGGGCAGGCTGCCCGGGGGGCGGGAGTCGAAGACCCAGCGGGCCCGCACGGTCCGGGGGCTTCCGTCGCCGTCCCGGAACCGGACCAGGGCTCCGCCGGGGACGTCCTCCACGGTGTCGACGGTGGCCTCCAGCCGTCGCACGGTCCGGCGGGCGGCCAGGTGGCGTGCGACGAGGTGTTCGAAGTCGTCGGAGCGGAGCATCTTGTAGCGCAGCGGCGCGATGTCGCCGTCGACCGCGGCGCCGGCGGGGTGGCGCACCCTGAGGTGCTGCCACGACGCGGTGACCGCCGCGTCGAAGCGGCCGCGGCCGGGCTCCCAGAAGCACCAGGTGCGCCGGGGCGGCCGCAGCGGGCCGGGCGGCGCGTCCAGCAGGACGACGGACGGTCCGCGGGGCGCGGCGTCGGCCAGGCGGTGGGCCAGGGACAGTCCGGCCGCTCCGGCTCCGACGATGGCGACGTCCGCCTCCAGCACGACGGCGCCTCCCTCCTGTGGTTCGTCCTGCGCGTGTCCGGCCGGTGTGTCCGTCCGTGTGCCCGGTCGGATCCGGGTCACTCGGGTGTGAGACGACGGGCGTGGAGGGGAAGGCATGCGCCGGTCGTCCGGCCTGCCGGAGCGATGTGCCGTGCCGACGAGAGGACAGCAACCGCGATGCGCCCCACCGAGGCCAAGGTCCACGACCCGGCGGTTCCACCGTGCGCGCCGCGCCCGGCGGGCCCGCCGGGTCCCTCCGTCCGGGTGCGGTCCGACCGCGTGAAGCGCGGAGCGCGTCCGGGGGTCGCCGGAGGGGCGCCCGCACCCGACGGGCCGTCCGCCGGGGCGGGCACGACGGAGGGGGCAGGGGGAGGTCCCTCCGGCGCCGGGAGCCGCACTCCCGCGGCGACCGGCGCACGGCCTCGTCGCGTCACCCTCCCCGCGCCCTCGCCGGCCAGGACCGGGCGGCATTCCGTGACCGCCTTGTACGACGGGCCGTCGGCCGGGGCGAATCCGGTCGGGAGCCGGGTCGCCGGGTCGGGCGGGGCGGCGGCGGGAGGGGCCGGTGGTTGTCGTGGTGCGGGTTCCGTGCCCGGCGAGGGGGACGGTCGGTGAGCCGCCGGGTCCCGGGGCGGACGGATCATGTCGTGGTCGTCGGGGCCGGGCTGGCCGGGCTGTCGGCGGCGCTGCATCTGCTGGGCGCCGGCCGGCGGGTGACCGTCGTCGAGCGGGACGCCGCGCCCGGCGGGCGTGCCGGGCGCATGCTGCTCGACGGGTACCGGATCGACACCGGCCCCACCGTGCTGACCATGCCCGACCTGGCCGACGAGCCGTTCGCCGCGGTCGGCGACAGTCTCCGCGAGCGGGTGGAACTGATCCCGCTGCACCCCGCGTATCGGGCCGGCTTCGCCGACGGCAGCAGCCTCGACGTGCACACCGGGGCCGAGGCGATGGCCGCGGAGGTGGAGCGGTTCGCCGGTGCCCGTGAGGCGGCGGGCTATGTGCGGCTGCGCGACTGGCTGGAACGGCTGCACCGCGCCCAGACGCGCCGTTTCATCGACGCCAACTTCGACTCGCCCCTCGGTCTGCTCGGCGCCGACCTCGTACGGCTGGCGGCGCTCGGCGGTTTCGGGCGGCTGGACGCGCGCGTGGGGCGGTTCCTGCGCGACGAGCGGCTGCGCAGGGTCTTCACCTTCCAGGCCCTGTACGCCGGTGTCCCGCCGGCCCGCGCGCTGGCCGCGTACGCCGTCATCGCCTACATGGACACGGTCGCCGGTGTGTACTTCCCGCGCGGCGGGATGCACGCGCTGCCCCGGGCCATGGCGGACGCCGCCGCCGGCGCGGGCGCCGATCTCCGGTTCGGCCACGAGGTGACCCGCCTGGAACGCTCCGGCGACCGGATCACCGCCGTCGTCACCGACCGGGGCCGCGTCCCCTGCGACGCGCTCGTGCTCACCCCGGACCTGCCCGTCGCCTACGCGCTCCTCGGCCGCCGGCCCCGCCGCCCGGTACGGCTGCGGCACTCCCCCTCCGCGGTCGTGCTGCACCTGGGCACCGACCGGACCTGGCCGCAGCTGGCGCACCACACCCTCTCCTTCGGCGCCGCCTGGCACGGCACCTTCGACGAGCTCACCCGTACCGGACGGCTGATGAGCGACCCGTCGCTGCTCATCACCCGGCCCACCGCCACCGACCCCTCCCTCGCCCCGCCGGGGCGTCATCTGCACTACGTCCTCGCGCCCTGCCCCAACACCGACATCGGTCCGGGCCCGGCCGCCTGGACGGACCTGGCGCCGGGCTACCGGGACGCGCTGCTGCGGGAGCTGGAGCGGCGCGGCCTCGCCGGGCTCGGGGCCGCCGTCGAGGCGGAGTGCGTGGTGACCCCCGCCGACTGGCACGCGCAGGGGCACGCGGCCGGTACGCCGTTCGCCACGGCCCACACCTTCACCCAGACGGGACCGTTCCGGCCCCGCAATCTGGTCCGCGGCACCGAGAACGCCGTACTCGCCGGCTGTGGCACCACCCCCGGTGTCGGCGTGCCGACCGTGCTGCTGTCCGGGAAGCTGGCCGCGGCACGGATCACCGGCGGCCCGCGACCGCCGCGCCGCCCACTCACCCCCACGCAGGAGGCCGCCGTATGACCGACCGTGAACTCGACGCGGCCGGCGTCACCGATCCGGCGCTGCGCGAGGCCTACCGCCACTGCCGCGCGCTCAACGCCCGGCACGGCAGGACGTACTTCCTCGCCACCCGGCTGCTGCCGGTCGAACGGCGGCCCGCCGTGCACGCCCTGTACGGCTTCGCCCGCTGGGCCGACGACATCGTCGACGCGCTCGGCACGGGGGCGGGCACCGCGCGCCGGGACACCGAACTGTCGGCGCTCCGGCGGGAACTGGACCGGGGTCTGCGGGACGGCGACAGCGACGAGCCCGTGGTGCGCGCGGTCGCCGACACGGCACACCGGTACGGCATCGACCACGGGCACTTCACCGACTTCATGACGGCCATGCGCTCCGACCTGGTGGTCACCGACTACGCCGACTACGCCGGTCTGCGCCGCTACATGCACGGCTCGGCGGCGGTCATCGGACTGCAGATGCTGCCCGTCCTCGGCACGGTCGTCCCGCGCCAGACGGCCGCCCCGCACGCCGCCGCCCTCGGGGTCGCCTTCCAGCTGACCAACTTCCTGCGGGACGTGGGCGAGGACCTCGACCGGGGCCGGGTGTACCTGCCCGCGGACCTGCTCGCCGCGCACGGCGCCCACCGGGCACTGCTGCGCTGGTGCCGGGACACGGGCCGCCGCGACCGGCGCGTCACCTCCGCGCTGAAGGAGTTCGGGGCACTCACGCGCGGTGTGTACCGGGAGGCGGCACCGGGGCTGGCGATGCTCGACCCGGTGTCCCGGCCGTGCATCCGCGCGGCGTTCGTGCTGTACGGCTCGATCCTGGACGCGGTGGCGCGCGACGGCTGGTCGGTGCTCCACCGGCGGGCGGTGGTGCCGCGCCGGCACCGTGCCGTGGTGGCCGCGGACGGCCTCGCGCGGGTGGCCGCCGCGCGGGTGCGGGCCCACGGCGGCGGCCGGCGTCCGGACGTCCTGCCGTCCCGCCCGTGCCCGCCGGTTCCCGAGGTGGTCGTGTGAGCACCGGGCGGCGGCGCCTGCCGCTGTCCGTGCGCGGACACGCGGTGCCGTGGGAACGGCAGTCCCCCACCTGGCGCGAGGCCCGGCCGGCCCTGATCGCCGGGGCACTGGAACGGGCCCGGGCGCGTCCGTCCGGGAACTGGTACGTCGTCGGCGCCTCCCGCGCCGTACGCGACGACCGTCCGCTGGCGCGGACCGTGGCGGGACGGGAGGTGGTGCTGTGGCGGGACGCGGCGGGCCGCCCGGTCGCCGGGCCCGGGATCTGCCCGCATCTGGGAGCGCCCCTGGGGGACGGCCGCGTGCGCTGCGGCACCCTGGTGTGCCGCTGGCACGGACTCGCCCTGGACGGCGGGTCCTTCGCCGGCTGGGAGCCGTTCCCGGCGTACGACGACGGCGTGCTGTTGTGGGTGCGGCTGGACGCGGCGGGCGGCGAACCGCCGCTGGACGCGCCGGTGGTGCCGCTGCGGCCGGCCCGGGGGCGTGCCCTGACGGCCGTCCACACGACGGTGGGGGTGTGCGAGCCCGAGGACGTGGTGGCCAACCGGCTGGACCCCTGGCACGGGGCCTGGCTGCACCCGTACTCGTTCGTCGATCTCACGGTGACGGGCACTCCGGACGGCGTGGCCAGCGGGGACGGCTCGGAGGACGGCTTCACCGTGGACGTGTCGTTCAAGGTGGCGGGCCGGCTGGTGGTGCCGGTCCGCGCGGTGTTCACCGCTCCCGAGCCGCGCACCGTCGTCATGCACATCACCGAGGGGGAGGGTGCGGGGTCGGTCGTCGAGTCGCACGCCACTCCGCTGGGGTCCGACGACCGCGGACGGCCCCGTACGGCGGTCGTCGAGGCGGTGGTGGCGGCGTCCGGCCGTCCGGGGTTCGCCCTGGCGCGGGGGGCCGCGCCGCTGCTGCGTCCGCTCGTACGGGCCGTGGCGGGGCGGCTGTGGCGCGACGACCTGGCCTATGCGGAGCGCCGTTGGTCGCTGCGGTCCACGGGGCGTTTCCCGGGCTGACCGGCCGGTGTCAGGGGCGCGTGGGGCGCCCCGCCAGGTCGGCGGCGCCGCCGGCGCCGAGGAGCCCGGTGTGCCGCAGGGGGTCCTCGGCCTCCAGGCGGGCCAGCTCCCGGCGGGACACGCGCAGGACGACCGGGGGCAGCGCGGCGCGCGCCGCCTGGGCCAGACGCAGCCAGCGGGGCACGTAGACGGCCGTGCTGCGGTGCTCCACCCCGGCGCCGAGCCGGGCTGCGACGCGGTCCGCCGGGTACAGGCGCCGGGCCGGCGGTGGCATGTGCCCGCGCAGCTCGCGCAGGACCGGATGGCGGTCGGCGTCCCGGATCATGTCGGTGTCGGTCCAGTTCACATAGCCGATCCCGACGGCGACGCCGTGGTGTGCCACTTCGGCGCGCAAGGAGTGGGCGAAGGCCTCCACGCCCGCCTTGGAGGCGCAGTAGGCGCTCATCATCGGGGCGGCGCCGATCGAGGCCAGCGAGGCGACCTGGAGGTAGTAGCCCTGCGTCGCCATCAGGTCCGGCAGGAAGGCGCGGGCGGTGGCCGCGCTGCCCGTCAGGTTGACGTCGATCACGCGTCGCCACACGGCGGGGTCCGAGGTGACGAAGGGACCGCCCTCCGCGACGCCGGCGTTGGCCACCACGGCGGAGGGGGTACCGAGGTGTGCGCCGATCTCCACGGCTGCCCGCTCCAGCGCGGCCTCGTCGGTGATGTCGAGTTCGCACACCCGGGCCGGGGTGGGCAGACCGTCCGCCACCGCGGCCAGCAGGGGTCCCTCGTGGCCGAGCAGCGCGATCCTGGCACCGCGCCGGGCGAGGTCGCGGGCCAGGGCCGCGCCGATACCGCGGGCGGCGCCCGTGATCACGACGGTACGGTCACGCAGCGGGCCGCCGCTCATCCCCGGCTCCCCTCGCCGGGCCCGGGCCGGGCGGTGTGGTCGGGGTGGCCGACGGTCCGGCGGGCCTCCTTCATCTCGGCCTCGTGGAGATGCTCCCGGCCTTCGGCGAGTTCCTCGACTGCGGCCCGTTCGATCTCCTTGAACGGCTCGTAGTAGGTGGCGTCGTAGTCCTCGACGATCTGGAACGTCCAGCGTCCGGGGATGACGTTGCGGCCCAGGACCTGGGTGCGTACCGTCTCCGCCCAGTCCGGATGGCCGGCCTCCGTCAGCAGTTCGACGGCGCGGTCGAGTTCGAGGTCGGCGGTGCCGGTGAGCTGGTGGAAGCCGTAGAGGTGGCCGCGGGCGCGCTCGGTCGTCTCCAGTGCCTTCGACAGGGAGCCGAGCGCCGCGACCGTCGTGTCGCCGACGCCCTCGGGGCGCCGGTGGGCGAGGTCGGGGCCGTCGTCGGGTGGGGTCATCGTCTCGCCTCCGCCGGGGATCGAGGGGGTCGTCGGACATCGGTCATGTGCTGCCGCCGTCGTACGTGCCGGGTCGTCTGCGGCCGGTGCGGTCGCGGCGGGCCAGCAGCCGCTGGGTGCCCGCCAGGACCGGCGCGAACGGCCGGCGCAGCGCGGCCCGTGCGGCGTTGGCGCCCGGTGCGCCGTGCACACCACCGCCGGGGTGGGCGCCGGCGGACGCCAGGTAGAGGCCCTTGACATGGGTCTCGGGGCGCCCGGTACCGGGGAGCGGGCGGAAGAGCAGTTGCTGGTGCATGGCCGCCGTGCCGCCGTTGATGGCGCCGCCGTGCAGATTGCGGTCGAGGGCCTGGAGGGTGGGCGGCGCGAGGACGCGCCGGGCCCGCACCCGTGCCCGGAAGCCGGGCGCGAAGCGTTCCACCTGGCGCTCCACACGGTCGGCCATCAGTTCCCGCTCCCTGGCGTCCCAGCCGCCGGTGAGGGACTCGCCGCCGGCGTCGCCGGTGACGTCGTGGGGCACATGGGTGTAGGCCCACGCGGACTCGGTGCCGCGGGGGGAGCGGGACGGGTCGGCGGTGGTCATCTGGCCGAAGAGGCAGAACGGGCGGTCCGGGACGCTGCCGGTGGCGAGCTGGGCGGCGAAGCGGGTGAGTTCGTCGAGGCCGTCCGAGAGATGGACGGTTCCGGCGCCCGCGGCCTGCTCGCACCGCCAGGGCACCGGGCCGTCCAGCGCCCAGTCGACCTTGAAGGTGGCGAAGTCCCACTGGAAGCGCCGTACGTCGGACAGCAGCTGGGCGGGGACGTCGTCCGGACCGAGGAGTTCGCGGTACAGGGCGGGCACCGCCACGTCCGCGAGGACGGCACGGCGGGCCCGGACCGTGTCGCCGCCCGCCGTGCGCACTCCGGCCGCCCTTCCGTCGCGTACCAGGATCCGGTCGACGCGTGTGTCGCAGCGCAGCACGCCGCCGCGTGCGCGCAGGCGGCGCGTCAGGGCCTCGGTGAGGGCTCCGGCGCCGCCGGCCGGGACGGGGAAGCCGTACGTCTGTGCGAGCATCGACATCAGCCAGCCGAAGCCTCCGCTGCCGGCGGCCTCCGGGGCGAGGTCGGCGTGGAGCGCGTTGCCGGCCAGGAGCAGTCCTCCGCCCTCGCCGCGGAACTCCTCCTCCCCCAGCCGGCGTACCGGCAGGACGAGGGTGCGCGCCATCCGCAGCCCGCCGGTGCCGCGCAGCCGGACGGCCAGCCGGGCCGCGGGCCGCACCGGCGGGAAGGGGGTGAACAGGGCGTCGACGAGGGCCGGCCGCAGGGTCTCCCACACCTCGTGCAGCCGGCGCCAGGCGGCACCGTCGCCCGGTGCGAAGGCCTCCAGGGAGTCGGCGGTGGCGTCGATACGGCGGTCGAGGACCGCGCACCTGCCGTCGGTCAGCGGGTGGGCGAGGACCTGCGGGGCGTGGCTCCAGCGCAGCCCGTGTTCCTCCAGGCGCAGACCGGCGAGGACCGGGGAGGCGGCGGCGAGGGGGTAGAAGGAGCTGCAGAGGTCGCTGACGAAGCCGGGCTCGACGCCCCGGTCGTGCCGTACGGCGCCGCCGGGGACGGGCTGTTCCTCCAGCACCTCGACGCTCCAGCCGGCGTCGGCGAGGAGATTGGCCGCGACGAGTCCGTTGGGGCCGGCGCCTATGACCACGGCGTCAGGCACGGGGGCCTCCGCCGTCGGGGGCGGGGTCGGTGGAGACGACCTGGCCCAGTGTGCGGTGGTGTTCGGCCTCGGCTTCCTGGGTTTCGCAGAGGGTGGCCAGCCTGGCGAGCATGGCTCGGTGGCGGAGCTGGATCAGGGCCTCCACGGCGACGTTGTGCACCAGGCCGCCGGCGCCGCGCAGGGGGTGTTCGTCGACGATCACCAGGCAGTGGTCGCCCCAGGGGCGCAGCTCGATGGCTATGCGGGCGGTGCCGAGGGGGCCGGCCTTGGCCTCCAGTTCGAGGATCTCGCCCTGGACGCAGCGGCGGACGACGGTCTCGTTGGTGAGGCTCAGGGGGCCTAGGCGGACCTCGAAGCCGATCGCCGAGCCGAGGCTGGGCCAGTGTCCGTGGACGGGTTTCGAGGTCGCTGTGCCTACGACCCATTCCGCGTAGCGGGTGCCGTCCTCGAGGACGGACCAGACGGTGTGCGGGGGTGTGCGGATCAGACGATGGCGGACCGCCACGTCGGCCTCCCGGGGCGGTGGGGGGTGTCGGTGAGCACTGAGTGCCCCATCTGACGGGGGTCAACCCGGGGTGCCCCCTGGTGCCCCGCTTTGGGGTGCCGTGTGTGAGGGCGGGCGTTGCCCGGCGTGGCGGCCGGCCGGGGTGTTCGCGCGGCCCGGCGCTTGCGGGGTGCTCCGCGTGGGGGTGGACCGGGGGGTGCTCGCGCGGCCCGGCGCTTGCGGGGTGCCGTCGCGCCCACCCGTGCCGCCCCAGCGGCACGACTGCCCGCGGGAACGGACGGTGCGGGGGTCGGTTCGCCGCCCCAGCGGCACGACTGCCCGCGGGAGGGTGGGGCTGGGGCCCCGCGGTGGGGGTTAGGGGAGGTCGCCGTGCCAGTCGTAGGTGCGGGAGGTTGGGGTGCGGGGGGTGTAGTGGGTGTGGGCGCCCGGGCCGTAGTGGCCTATTTCCGTGGGGAGCGTCACGCCGTGGCGGAGGTCCTGTTCGGGAAGGTCCGTGATGTCCAGGAGGAGGCCGTCCAGGGGGCCGCCGGACAGTTCCGCATAGGTGCGGTCGTCGCGCGGGGACGGGTCGTCGTGGTCCGCGCCGTAGACCCTGCCGCGCATGAACTCCAGTTCGTCCATACCGGCAGGGTGACATCCCCCACTGACAACGGCGGCATGGACAGGTGCCGCGGGGGCAGGCATGCCACGATGGGCGGTGGCGGCCGGCGGCGTGGACCGGGAGGCGGAGCGTGGACTGGCGGTACTTCGCGCAGCAGATGGCCTCCATGGCCCGTGACCTGCTGGCCGAGCACACCCTCGACTCCACCCTGGAACAGATCACGGGTTCGACGGTGGAGCTCGTCGACGGCTGTGACGCCGCCGGAATCCTGGTACTGCGGGGGGACCGGGTGACTTCGCTGGCGCCCACCGAGCAACTGGTGAACGACAGCGACCGTCTCCAGGAGCGCCTGCGCGAAGGCCCCTGCTTCGACGCGGCCCGGCCCGACCGCGCCGAACGCGTGTTCCGCATTCCCGACTTCACCGAGCCCGCCGAACGCTGGCCCTCCTTCGTGCCCCACTGCCGGGAACTCGGCGTGGGCAGCATGATGGGCTTCCTGCTGTACACGCGGGAGGAGGAGCTGGGTGCCCTCAACGTGTACTCCCGCAAGCCCGGGATGTTCACCGAGGACAGCGAGACGGCCGGCTGGCTGCTGGCCTCCCACGCGGCGGTCGCCTTCTCCAGCGCCCGCACCGACGAACAGCTCCAGGAGGCCATCGCCACGCGGCATCTCATCGGCGAGGCGATGGGCATCCTGATGGGCCGCCACCATGTGACGGAGGACCAGGCCTTCGACCTGCTGCGCACCCACTCCCAGCGCTCCAACACCAAGCTGCGCGAGGTGGCGCGCCGGGTCCGCGACACGGGCACCCTGAAGGAGTGACCGCGCGGCGGCGGACGGTCAGCGGCCGCCGGTCCAGTCGTGGGCGACGTCGATCACGAGATGGCCGTCGAGCTGCAGCACCCGGAACGGCAGCCGCGCGCGCACCCCGAGCCCGATCTGGGTCTCGCCCTCGAAGCTGCCCGCGAACCGCGCGTCCCGGAACGTGCGGTACCCGGTGAGGTCCACGCCGGGCAGGGTGCCTCCGGCGCGCGCCGGGTAGGTGGACTCGCCGGTCTCGGGGGCGTAGGCGGGCGCGGCCACCCGGACCTCGAGGACGACGCCGCCCGCGACGGGGATGTGCCGGCCCGATCCGTCCTGGTGGAGCCGGTCGACGTACTGGACGGAGTAGCCGATCGCACCGCGCTCGGCGCCGGGCAGGTCGACGACCATGCGGTCGTAGCAGTCGTGCCGCCCGGTCCTGATGTCCCGTACCGGCGTGGTCGTACTGTCGGAGTCCGTCCTGGGCAGGCTGCCCCAGCCGGTGGGGCAGGCCGTGGCCCCGGCCGCCGCCACCGGGGCGGCGACCGCCGGGACGGCCGCCGTGGTCAGCGTGGCGCCCACGAGTACGAGAGTCGCGCAGATCATTCGCTTTTGTAGCATTTTCAGCCCCCTGGGCTCGCATCCTTCTGCTATGGGGTGAGACGACCGGGATGCCCGTAAGGTTGCGGCCCCACGTCGCCGGACCGCCCGGCATGGCACATCCTGGTGGTGAGCGAACGAACGTCCCGTGTGTCCGCACCGGGAGGGCGCGACATGGATGATGCAGCCGCCGAACCGCGCGGGGAGTGGCCGGCGGGCGTGCTCGGCACCGGCACGGATCCGGACGAGCTGAGGACCGTGCACCCGGCCGCCCGTATCGAGGACGTCATCGCGGAGCCGGTGGTGGCCGCGGTCCGGGACGTCGGCGGTTACGGCGGGCTGGTGTATCTGCGTTCCCCGGACCGGCGCTCGCTGGTGCTGTGCGTGGTGGCCGGGGTCCCCCGGTCGCTGCTGATGCCGTGGTGGCGCGTGCCGGTGGGCGGCGCGCTGCCCATGTCGGAGGCGTACCGCAGGAGCGAGAGTCTGTGGCTGCCGGACCAGCGGGCCATGATGCTGCGCTTCCCGCAGTTCACGGCGGCGCTGCCGTACCCGTTCGGCTCCGCCTTCCACCCGGTGCGTGTCGACGGGGAGCCCGTGGGTGTCCTGTGCGTGCTGCGTTCGGCCGCCCGGGAGCCGGTGGACGAGCAGGTGGTGCGGGCGGCGCTGCACGACGCGGGGCGGGACCTGGAGGCGCGGCTCACCGGATTCGCCCGCCGGATGCCCGGCAGGGAGGGCGCGGACGCGGTGGCGTACGGCATCGACTACGACGACCAGCCGGTCAGCGTACGGCTGCCCACACCGCCCGCACGGGCCGTGGCGGTCGGCATGGTCGAGTGGGACCTGGACAGCGACCGCTGGTCCGGGGACGACGACGCCCTGTCCCTCCTGGGCGTGGCCCGGGAGGAGTTCGGCGGCACGATGGCGGAGGTCGAGGACCGGGTCTGCCCCGACGACCTGTACGAACTGCGGGCGACCCGGCGGGAGGCGGCGGACACCGGACAGGTCAGATCCCGGCACTTCAGGGTGCTGGAGGAGCCCCAGGACGACGGACGGGTCCGCTACCGTCCGGTCGAACTGTGGGGACATGTCGTACGCGCGGAGGGGGCCACCCGGCTGCTGGTGGGCGCCCTCGTCGACGCGGCCGGCGGGATCGTCGCGGCGGAGGCCGCCGAGCGGCTGCCGGACGGTGTGTTCTCCCTCGACCAGGACGGCCGGGTCGTCTACGCCAACCGCCGCTGCCAGCAGCTGCTGGGCTGCGAACTGGAACGCATGCTGGGCCACTATCCGTGGGAGGTGCTCACCTGGCTGCGCGATCCGGCGTACGAGGACCGCTACCGGGCGGCGATGCTGTCGCAGGAGCCGGTGTCGTACCTGGTGCAGGACCCGGAGGACGTCTGGCTGGGGTTCGTGCTCTATCCCGGGGTGCACGGGCTGACCGGCAGGGTGTTCCGTACCAGCGCCCCCGTCGGGGCCGAGCGGGGCCGGCCCCTGGCGCCGCCCGGCGGGGAGAACGCGGCGCCGCCCTCGGATGTGGTCGCGACGGCCCGCGCGGGAGCCCTGTACCACGTCGTGCAGATGGCCAGCGTGCTGACCGAGGCCGTCACGGTCAGGGATGTGTGCACGGCCGTCGCGGAGCAGTTGCTGCCCGCGTTCGGCGCGCAGGAGATCGCCCTCTACACGATCCGTGACGACCGGATGTACCTGCTGTGGGAGTCCGGCTACCAGGAGCACTTCCTCGACAGTTTCGAAGGGGTGCCGCTCAACGCGAACCTGCCCGGCGTGCACGCCCTGACCACCCGGCTCCCGCTCTTCTTCGAGTCCCCGGAAGCGCTCGTCAACGCCTATCCGCAGCTTCTCCTGGACCCGATGAGCGCCTGGGCGTTCCTGCCGCTGATCGCCTCCGGCCATCCGATCGGCTCCTGCATCCTCGGCTGGAACGCGCCCCACCGGTTCACTCCGGAGGAGCGCACCGCGCTGACCGCGCTGGGCGGGCTGACCGCGCAGGCGATGGAGCGCGCGCGGCTCTACGACGCCGAGTCGGCCGTGGCGCGCGGGCTGCAGGAGGGACTGCTGCCGCGCCGGCTGCCCGTCATCGACCGCATCCTGACCACCGGCCGCTATCTGCCCGGCACCCAGGGCATGGCCATCGGAGGCGACTGGTACGACGTGATCAGGACCGGGCGCGGGGTGGCGCTGGTCATCGGTGACGTCGAGGGGCACAGCGTGGGTGCGGCGGCCGTCATGGGGCAACTGCGCAGCGCGGTGCAGGCCTTCGCCGCGAGCGGGCGGCCGCCGGAGGAGGTCATCACCCACACCAACCGGCTGCTGGCGGAGCTGGAGACGGATCTCTTCGCCACCTGCTGCTACATCGAGCTCGATCCGTCGAGTGGGCGCGCGCTGGCGGTGCGGGCGGGGCATCCGCCGCCCTTGCTGCGGCATCCGGACGGGCACACGGAGACTCTGGAGCTGGAGGGCGGGGTGCTGTTGGGGGTACAGGCGGGGGCGGAGTATCCGGTCACGGCCCTGACGCTGGCGCCGGGGAGTGTCATCGCGTTGTACACGGACGGGCTGGTGGAGACGCCCGGTGGTGAGATCGGGACGGGGATCGAGGTGATCCGGCGGTGTCTGGCGCGTGGGCCGTCGGATTCGGTCGAGTCCCTCGCGGACCTGCTGATCAAAACGGCCCGCCGGACGGAGGACCGCCCGGACGACGTGGCGTTGCTGCTGACGGCGTACCACTAGTGTCCTCGCCCCCGCCGCCTCAGGAGCGGGGGTCCGGGGGCAGCGCCCCCCGGGGGACGGGAACGGGAAGGGGCGGCGGGGGCGAAGGAGACATCCCACCGTACGAGGCCGAGGTGCCGGGTCAACGGTGCGCATCTGTAATGAAGGGGTGCCGGGATCCGCCCGGCCGGGCAGAGGAGACGCGCCCATGCCACCTGGTGCCCTGCGCCGCCTGGGCGAATGGTGCGCCCGCCACTTCGTGATCGTGGTCATCACCTGGCTGGTCGCCCTCCTCGCCCTGCAGATCCTCAGCCGCACCACCGGCGGCACGTACTCCGACAACTTCACCCTCTCGGACTCACAGTCCCAGAAGGGCATCGAGGTCCTCCAGCGGCACGACCCCCAGGCCGGCGGCTACAGCAGCCAGATCGTCCTGCACGACGACCAGCAGCAGCTCACCGCGTTCGACGACCAGATGTCGACCACCGTCACCGACCTGGAAAAGCTCCCGCACGTCCTGTCCGCACAGAACCCGCTCTCCGGGGACCAGCCCCCGTCCCAGCCGAACGTCGGCCCGCTCTCCTCCGACAAGAAGACCGCCTACATCACCGTCCGCTTCGACGTCCAGCCCTCCACCCTCGGCGACGGCTACCTCCACGGCGTGGACGGCGCCGTACAGCCGCTGCGGAACGCCGGCGCCGAGGTCGAGTACGGCGGTCCGCTCGGCGAACTGGCCCGGCCCGCCCCGGACGACCGGGTGAGCGAGCTGATCGGCTTCGCGGTCGCGATCGTGGTCCTGCTGATCGGCTTCGGCAGTGTCCTCGCCGCCGGGATCCCGCTGCTGACGGCGCTGATCGGCGTGGTCGGCGGACTCGCCGTACTGGGGCTGCTGGCCGCGGCGTTCACCTTCGCGACGGTCTCGCCGACGCTGGCCACGATGATCGGCCTCGGTGTCGGCATCGACTACGCGCTGTTCCTGATCACCCGTTACCGGCAGGACGTGATGGACGGCAGGGATCCGGTGGGGGCCGCCGGGCACGCCACCGCGACGAGCGGGCGGTCCGTGCTCGTCTCCGGCTGCACGGTGATCATCGCACTGGCCGGTCTGTCCGTGTCGGGCGTCTCGTTCATCTCCAAGCTGGGGCTGGCCGCCGCCGTCACCGTCGTCTCCGCGGTCGCCGGCGCGCTCACCCTCGTACCTGCGCTGCTGGGTCTGATCGGCAGACGCATCGACCGCTACCGGGTGCGCCGGCCGGTGGCCGAGACCGACGCGGAGCCCGGCGCCGAACCGCGGGGCACCTGGCACCGGTACGCCCAGCGGGTGGAGCGCCGGCCATGGTCGTTCCTGGCGGCGGGCGTCGCCACCATCGCCGTCCTCGCCGTCCCGGTGTTCTCCATCCAGCTCGGCCATATCGGCGACGGCGCGGACCCCACCTCGTTCACCGACCGCCGGGCCTACGATCTGATGACCGACGCGTTCGGTCCCGGCTCCAACGGCCCGCTCACCGTCGTCGTCGACCAGTCCTCCGTACCGGACGACCAGCGCTCCGACCTGGCCTCGCAGGCGCAGAAGACGCTGGACGGCGTCCAGGGGGCGGCCGCCGTCACCCCGCTGACGGCCACGCAGGACGGGGACGTCCTGGTCGGCACGGTGTATTCGAAGGAGTCTCCACAGAGCGCGACGACCACCGACCTGGCCAACCGCCTCACCGACGACACCCTTCCGGACGCCGTACGGGGCACGGACGCCTCCACCTACGTCACCGGGACGACGGCCGCGCAGGTCGACTTCCGGGACATCGTCGCCGAACGGCTGCCGCTGATCATCGCCGTGGTGGTCGCCCTGGCCTTCCTGATCATCCTCGCCGTGTTCCGCGGCCTGCTCGTCGCCGTCAAGGCGGCCGTCCTCAACGTCCTGTCCATCACGGCCTCGTACGGCGTCGTCGTCGCCGTCTTCCAGTGGGGCTGGGGCGGGCCGGCGCTCGGGGTCTCCGGCACGGTGCCGATCGAGAGCTATGTGCCGATGATGATGTTCGCCATCATCTTCGGCCTGAGCATGGACTACGAGATCTTCCTGCTCTCCCGCGTCCACGAGGCATGGCTGCGCACGGGGGACGCGCGGGCTTCGGTGGCCCACGCGCTGGAGATCACGGCGCGGGTCATCACCTGTGCCGCGCTGATCATGGTGAGCGTGTTCGCGGCGTTCGTCGTCAGCGACAACGTCGTGGTCAAGATGCTGGGCCTGGGGCTGGCGGTCAGCGTCCTCATCGACGCCACCGTCGTACGGCTGCTGCTGGTGCCCGCCGTGATGACCCTGCTGGGGCGGCACGCCTGGTGGACGCCGCGGTGGCTGGACCGGGTACTGCCGCACATCGACGCGGAGGGGGAGAAAAACGCCAGGCGGCAGGCCCCGTGAGGGAACCTGCCGCCGTTCACGAGTCGCGGGGGACCCTGCCCCCGCCGCGGAGGATCAGGCCGCGCCGCGCCGCACGCTGCGCAGGACGAAGAAGCCGAAGATCACCAGCAGCCCGCCGATCGCGGCCGGCCAGAGCTGGGCACCGGTCTCGGCGAGGCTGCCGCCTCCGCCCTGGGCCTCGGCCTGGTTCTCGGCCTCGAGCTCGGGAAGGCTGCCGGGCACCTCGGCGGCTCCGGCCGCCTGACCGCCGTTGTCCTTGCCGCCCTTGTCGCCGTCGTCGCCGCCGTTCCCGGCCGGGGTCGAGGCCTTGACGTCCGGCTGCTCGGCGGCGGGGTCCTGCGACGGCTCTTCCTGCGCGCCGTCGCCGCCCTGGTTGCCGCCGCCGGCCTGGTCGTCGCCGCCGTTGCCCTGGTCGCCGCCGGCCTGGTCGTCGCCGCCGTTGCCCTGGTCGCCGCCGCCGTTGTTCTGGTTACCGTCGTCCTGGTTGTCGTCGCCGCCCTGGCCCGGCTGCTGCGGCTCCTCGCCCTGGTCGCCGCCGTTGTCACCACCGTTGCCGTTGCCGTTGTCGCCACCGCCGTTGCCGTTGTCACCGCCGTTGTCGCCACCGCCGTTGCCGGTGCCGGCGCCGCACTCGCGGCCCTCGTTGATGCAGTCGACCATCTCGTTCATCAGGTCCTCGTCGAAGACGTTGATGAAGTCGCCGTGGTCCGTGATCGGCTTGTGCAGCTGCTCCGGGAAGGCGTCCACCGCGAACAGTGCGGTGGTCTTGCCGCCGTCGTTCAGGCTCGGCGCGTCGACGTCGTAGACGATGCGCTGCACCAGCTGCGGCACCGGCTTGAAGCCGGACGGGCAGTTGCCGGCCGCGTCGGCGAACGCCATGTGCGTACGGTGGTTGGCGCTGTCGATGTTGCGGCCGTCCCAGCAGCTCTGGAAGTCGAAGCTGCGGACCACGTCACTGCCCTGCGGGCACAGCGGGTACTTGTCCGTCAGCTGCCGGTCCTCGAACCCGGTGCAGCTCCAGGAGGCGTTGGCGTTGGCCGGGCCGTTGACGAACGACTTGGCGTCGCCGGTGATGATGCGCAGCAGCCGCGGCATGGCCGTGACCTCGCCCTGCGGGTTGCCCACGAAGGTCAGCGTGACGTCCTTGGGCGTGACGATCTCACCGACGTTGCCCTCGATGCCGCCGCCCGGGGACTGGGCGTCCTTCTCCTCGGTGCCGTTCTGCAGTCGCAGCACGGGCCAGTAGTACGACGACTTGTCGCCCTGGTCCTCGCAGCTGGTGTCGGCCGCCGCCAGGTCGTCGTCGCTGGAGAAGGCGTTGGTGACCTGGTTGCCGATGTAGTCGTGGAAGTGGTGGGCGCCGTTGCCGACACCCGGAGCGGCGATCACGTTGTCGGAGTTGAAGATGCCGTTCGCGTTGACACCGCACTCGCTGACGAACGTGCCGCGCGAGGCCTTGCCCGACAGCTCGGGCTTGGCGACGTTGGGCTGGACGCTCTCGATGTCGACGTAGTCACCGGCGACGGGCCCATTGCCGGCCGCCCCGCCGTTCCCGCCCTGGTCCTGGTCCTGCTCCTGCTGGCCCTGATCCTGACCCGGCTGGTCCTGACCGTCGCCGGCCTGCTCGCCCTCGCCGGCCTGTTCGCCCTCACCCTCGCCCTCCTGCGGTGCGGGGGCGTTGCCGGACTCGCGCACCGCGCAGTCGGCGAGTTCCTCCAGGCCCTCGGGCCGGTCGCCGACCCGGTCGATGGCGGTCCCGATCCGGGCGAGGGTCGCGGAACGCTTCTCCTCGAGCGGCTTGGCGATCGCGTTCTCCGCGAAGGCCGGGTCCTGGCGGAGGGCGTCGGCCGACTCGCCGAGCTTCTTGTAGGCCTCCGCGATCTGCGCGTCCAGACCGGCGAGTTCCTTGTCCACCTCCGCCCGCGCCTCATCGGGGACCGCCGTCAGCTCGGTGGCGACGTCCGGACAGTCGATCGTGGCGCCCGAGAAGACCTGCGCCTGGCCGTCGCCCTGACCGCTCTCCTCCGTGGCGGAAGCGTAGACGTTGGCCGCCATCATCCCGCCGCCGCCCAGGATCAGGGCGAATGCGGCGAGAGTCGCGCGCTGTTTCGGGCGTCTGCGTGTGTTGCGTGCCAAGGCAGTACTCCTACGCTTCTGTTGCGGGGGGTGGGCAGGGGATTCCCACGCCCCATACGCAGGGGGGCCGCCGCGTGTTCAAACACCTCACGGATTCTTTTCCGAATCTCAGGAATCCCGGGCCCCACACACGCGGTCCCCGCCGGACTCGGGCGATCCGGCGGGGACTTGGGGGCGGGTGCGATGAAGTGCCGTGAATCTAGCCGAAGTTCACGTCACTGCAGAGGAAGTACGTCTGGTCCATGTGCGAGGCCTGCCAGATCGTGTAGACGATGTGGCGGCCGCTGAGGCCGGAGGTGCTCACCGGGATCGAGTAGTTCTGGCTGGGCGCGTACGAGCCGGTGCGCGCCACCTGCTGGAGGTCGTCCCAGCCCAGCTGCTCGGTGGTGGGGTCGAAGCCCTGCCGGGTGACGTAGACGAGGAAGTAGTCCGCGCCGTGGCTGGCCTGGTCGTACAGCTGGACCGTGAAATTGTCGTCCAGGTTCGTGGTCTTCCAGGCACCCACCGTGTCCAGGGAGTTGTAGCGTCCGCCCTCGGTGTGCCCGCCGCTGCACAGCTGGCCGTTGGGGATGACGGCCTGGAAGTTGCCGGCGGAGCCGTTGCGGTAGAGGCCGTTCCAGTTCCACATGGCGTTGGGGTTGTCCTGCCACGCCTGCCAGCACATCGGGTCTTCCTGCGCCATCGCCGGGTTCTGGAAGTCGCTCCCCCAGCGCTGCCAGCAGCCGTAGTTGCGGGACGCGGGGTCGATCACCGAGCCGTGGGCGACGGCGGTGCCGCTCCACGGGATCAGACAGAGCAGCAGGGCGGCGACGGCGGTCAGCGCGAGCGACAGCCGGGACCGCAACGGCAATGAGTCATGACCATGCCAAGTCATGGTGCCTTCTTTCCGCTGTGGGGGTTGTGGGGATACGGGCGCACGCTCCCACGACGTTCATGGGAGCGCTCCCAGTCCACAGGCTGCGCCCCTCGCGGCGCAGCGGCAACACGGATTCGCGCCACTTCCGTACGACTCGTGGCGTGTTCGACGCGTTTCGACAGCGGCGGGCGCCGGCTCCTCAGAGTCCGTCGAGACCGTGGGTCGTGCGGCCGAGGCAGACCACCGAGTCGTCCATCGGCACCTCGATCTCCGTGAATCCCATACGGTCGTAGAAGCCCCGGGCGGGTTTGTTGGCCGTCGCCATGACCAGGTGGACGGCCGGCACCCCCCTGTCCCTGAGGGCTTCGAGGAGGGTCCGCATCAGCCGGCGGCCGTGACCGCGTCCCTGCCAGTCGGGCAGCAGGTCGATGTGCAGATGGGCGGGCCACTCGGCCAGCTCCGGGACGATCATCCGCTCGGGGTGGTGCAGCAGCCGGGCGATGGTCTCGTCGGGGGTGGCCGGCGGGCCGGACGGCGCGGGGTGCCGGTCGGCGACGAGGGGCAGCCACGCGGCGCGGAACGCCTTGGCGAAGCGGACGGTGTCGGCGGCGCCCACGATGTACCCGACCGCCCGGCCCGTACCGTCGTCCAGCACGAAGGCCAGCTCCGGCTCCAGATGGACGTAGGGGGCCGCGAACGTGTCGGGGAAGACGGTGGGGTCGGCGTAATGGGGGCGGCTGTCCTGACCGTTGTGCGCGGTGCGGACGCAGATGTCGTCGAGGGCCGGCCGGTCCTCGCGGCGGTACGGGCGGATCCTGGGGGGCTCGGTCATGCCCCGATCCTGCATCCTTGGGAGCGCTCCCACAACCCTGTCCGGCCGATTCGGGACGTGGACCCCGGGATTGGTCCGTCGCTGTCTGGTTACCCGGCGCGCATGAAGCTGCATATCCCCGGGCGGAACAACCGGCAGAGCGCGACGGACGAGCCCCGTCCGCCCGACGCGACGCGGGAGCCCTCTCCGGGACGGGGGACCGACACGGACGCGGAGGGCGAACCCGGGCCCGGCGACGAGGTGGAGCGGGCGGCGCCCGACTCACCGGCCAAGCTGCCGAAGAGGGCGTGGGGCGCGGCGTTGAAGGGCAGTCTGCGCGAGTTCAAGGACGACGAGCTCACCGACCGGGCCGCCGCCCTGACGTACTACGGCGTGCTGGCACTGTTCCCCGCGCTGCTGGCCCTGGTGTCGATCCTGGGACTGACCGGCAGGTCCACGACGGACAAGGTGCTGGAGAACCTCCGTGAGCTCACCGCCCCCGGCGCGGCCCGCGACATCATCACCCGGGCGGTGGAACAGTTGCAGGGCAACGCGGGCGTCGGGTCGCTCGTGGCGGTCATCGGTCTGGTGCTGGCCATCTGGTCGGCGTCGGGCTATGTGGCGGCGTTCATGCGCGCGGCGAACGCGGTGTACGACATGCCGGAGGGGCGCCCGGTGTGGAAGGTGCTGCCGGTCAGGCTCGGGGTGACGGTCGCGCTCATGATCATGGCCGTGATCAGTGCGCTGATCGTGGTCTTCACGGGCGGGCTGGCCCGTCAGGCGGGCGATCTGCTCGGGCTGGGCGACACCGCGCTGACCGTGTGGTCGATCGCCAAGTGGCCGGTGCTGGTACTGCTGGTCGTGGTCATGATCGCGCTGTTGTACTGGGCGGCCCCGAACGCCAAGGTCAAGGGGTTCCGGTGGATCACTCCGGGCAGTTTCCTGGCACTGCTGATCTGGCTGCTCGCCTCCGCCGGGTTCGCCCTCTATGTCGCCAACTTCGGCTCGTACAACAAGACCTACGGCACGATGGCGGGCGTCATCGTGTTCCTGATCTGGCTGTGGATCACCAATCTGGCCATTCTGCTGGGGCTGGAGTTCGACGCGGAGATCGCCCGGCAGCGGGCCATCGCCGGGGGCCATCCGCCCGAGGCGGAGCCGTACACGCAGCCGCGTGACACCCGGGCCTGGGACGAGCAGGACCGGCGGCGTCTGGACAAGACCTGACGGAACCTGGGGCGGGGCTCAGTCCATCAGGCCGGCGGCGAGCGTGGCCCCCAGTTCCCAGCACCGCTCGACGGCGGCCCTGTCGGGTTCGCCGGTGACGGTCACGGCGTCGGCGGCGCGGCGCCAGCCGAGGCCGGTCGTGACCGTCTCAATGCCCCGGACGGCGCCCGTGACGTCGTTCCCGCCGTGCACGTAGTAGCCGAAGGGCCGGCCGCGGGTGGTGTCCAGGCACGGGTAGTAGACCTGGTCGAAGAAGTGCTTGAGCGCCCCGGACATGTAGCCGAGGTTGGCCGGGGTGCCGAGGAGATAGCCGTCGGCCTCCAGGACGTCGGCGGGGGTGGCGGCCAGCGCCGCGCGCCGTACCACCCGTACATTCTCGATCTCCGGGTCGGTGGCCCCGGAGAGGACGGCCTCGAACATCGCCTGGCAGTTGGGCGAGGGCGTGTGGTGGACGATCAGCAGTGTCGGCACACCCCGACCCTGCCGTGCCGGTCCGGGCGCCCGCAAGCCGCCACGGGCGGTGTCCGTGGCCCGTTGTGACGGCGGGACGGGGATGGCACGATGCCCCGCATCGGTACGCGACGGACGGGGTGTGTCTTGTTCGACGAGGATCACGGGTCACCGGCGGCTGCGGTGTTCGACGCGCTGGGCGGCGAGTACGAGAAGGCGTTCGCCTCCTCCCCCGCCCACCGCCGCTCGCTGGACCGGCTGCTCGGGGAGCTGGCGCCCGGCAGCAGCGTGCTGGACGTGGGCAGCGGGACGGGCCGCCCGACTGCCGCCGTGCTCGCGGGGGCGGGCCATCGGGTGCTGGGCGTCGACGTGTCCCCGGTGATGGTGGAGATCGCTTCCCGGCAGGTGCCGGACGCCGGATTCCGGTGCGCGGACGTCCGGCGGATGCCGCTCGAGGACGGTTCGTACGACGCGGTGTGCGTGTACTTCGCGCTGTTGCAGATGACCCGCGCGGAACAGACGGAGCTGGTGCGCCGGCTGGCGAGGGCGCTGCGGCCGGGCGGCCTGCTGGTCCTGGCCACGGTGCCGCTGGACGTCGAGGAGTTCGACGGTGTCTTCATGGGCCAGGACGTACGGGTCACCAGTTTCGCGCCCGAGGACGTCGTGAACCTGGTACGGGAGGCGGGCCTGACGGTGAAGTGGCGGCAGAAGGTGATGTTCACCCCGACCCACCCCGACGCCCGCCCGGAACCCCAGCTGTTCCTGCACTGCGGGCGGGAGGACGCGGAGGCTGCCTGACGGGGTGGCTGGTCAGCCTGTCATGCGTTTGCGCCAGGTCGGTTCCACCTGGCGCCATTCCGCTTCCCATTCGGTCATACGGCGCAGTTGCATGCGGGAGCGGGTGATCCAGCCGGCGAGGACGACCAGGCCTCCGGCGGCGACGGCGACCGTGCCCCCGGACATCACGGTCTGGAAGCGGGCCTCGGCGCCGTCGGGCGGAGCGGAGACCAGGCGGCCCGTGGTGTCCGTCCACACGGTGACCTCGCTGCCCTCCGGGCTGCCCGGGTCGACCTCCGCCCTGCCGGTGTGGGTGCTGCCGTCGGCGGCCGTCCACCGCACCTTGGCCCATACGCCGCCGTCGCCGTTCTCCGTCACCGGGGCGGACAGGGACCCGGCGTCCTCTTCCAGTACGGCCGGGACGGGTGTGGTGCGCTCCCGGCGCTCGGCGAGGGACCCGTCCACGACCGCCGCCGCCGCCAGGCCACAGAGCGCCCCGAGCAGTACGGCGAGGACGGCCGTCGCGGCCAGCAGCCACGCCTCGACCAGATCGCTGCGGCGGCGCAGCGGGTTGCGCCGCCATCGCCACAGCCGCACCCTGCGGACCCTCGCACCATGCGTCATGGCCATGGGAGGTCACCTCCTCGCGCGGGTACCGAACGGCGTCCTTCTCCAGGGTGGACCCGGCCGCCCCGGTCCCGCATGGGCCGAACGGCCCGATCCTTCCGTGTGCCCGTCAGACCGTGGGATGCACGGGGACCACCTCGTGCTGCGGAACGCCGAGGACGACCTTGAGCGCCCCGGTCTCGGCGGCGTTGCCGAAGACGTCGTAGGCCTCCTGCATGTGGTCGAGCGGGAACGTGTGGGTGACGAGCTGCCGGGTGGGCAGCCGGCCGGCGGCCGCCATCCGCAGCAGGGTGGGGGTGGAGTGGGTGTCGACCAGTCCGGTGGTGATGGTGACGTTCCTGATCCACAGGTCCTCGAGGTGGAGCGTGGCCGGGGCTCCGTGGACGCCCACGTTGGCCAGGTGTCCGCCGGGCCGTACGACACGGGTGCACAGTTCGAAGGTCTCGGGGAGACCCACCGCCTCGATGACCACGTCGGCGCCGAGTCCTCCCGTGAGGTCCGCGATCAGCTGTTCGGGGTCCTCGCCCGCGTCGGCCACGGCCTCGGCCCCGAACTCCTTGGCCGCCTGCAGCCGGGAGGCGGCCCGGTCCACGGCGACGACGCGCTCGGGCCCGAACAGCCGGGCGGTGGCGATCGCGGCGAGGCCGACGGGGCCCGCGCCGACCACGACGACGGTGTCGCCGGGACGTACCCGTCCGTTGAGCACGCCCACCTCGTAGGCGGTGGGGAAGATGTCGGCCAGCAGGACGGCGTCCTCGTTCGCCACCGTGCCGGGCAGCGGGTGGACGGACAGGTCGGCGTGGGGGACGCGTACGTACTCGGCCTGCGTGCCGTCGATCAGGTGGCCGAGGATCCAGCCTCCGCCGCCGCGGCACTGGCCGTACATGCCCTCGCGGCAGTAGCCGCAGCGGCCGCAGGCGGAGATGCAGGAGACCAGGACGCGGTCGCCGGGGCGGACGGTGCGGACGTCGGTGCCGGTTTCCACGATCTCGCCCACCGCTTCGTGGCCGAGGACCGTGCCGGGGCGGACCTCGGGGACGTCGCCCTTGAGGATGTGGAGGTCTGTTCCGCAGATGGTGACCGCGTCGACGCGGACTATGGCGTCGGTGGGGTCTTCGATGGCGGGGTCGGGGAGCTCCTGCCAGGTGGACTGGCCGGGGGCGTGGAAGACGTAGCCCTTCATGTCCTCACCCTTCGTGCGGCGGGTGTTGGGGGGCCGGGGCCGTTGGGTGGGCCTCGGGGTGCCCTGATAGTTCCAGTCTGGGCGCAGGGGGGTGGATTCGCTCGGGCGGATGGGTGGTGCGGCTTCGAGGGGGGTGGGTGGGGGTGGGGTTCAGCCCCTCTTTCTCGCCCCCGCCGCCCCGTCCCGTCGCTGGGGGCTGCGCCCCCCAGACCCCCGTCGCGCCCGCGCGGCGGGAGCCGCACATCGGCACCGCCCCGCGCCCCTGAGGCCTCTTTCAGGCGACCGGGCGGGCGATGCCCGTGGTCAGGAGGTGGCGGGTCCGGGTGGTGGAGGTGGCCAGGCGGTGGGTCAGACGGGAGATCAGGGTGTAGAGGGGCTGGAGGACCGCGAGGTGTTCCAGGCGGGGAGTCAGGGCGGACAGGGTGATGGCCAGGGCGACGCCTGTCCAGGCGACCGGGCCCAGCGGGGTGCAGCCGAAGAAGTGGCTGACGCCCGGGGTCTGGACCAGGGCGGCGAGGACCAGGGCGGAGCCCAGGGCCGTTGTCCAGACCAGGGGGCTGCGTCGGCGGCCGGAGAGGGTCTGGACCAGTTGGGCGCCGACCACTCCGCACAGGGCCATCGTGGTGGAGCGGCGTTCCGTGCCGGGGGTGAGGCGGCCGATCAGATAGGCGGTGACCGCGCCGAGGCAGGTGATGATGCCGCGGCGGCGGATGGAGCGGAGCAACGGTGTGCCGAGGACGTCGAGGCCCATCGGTCCCGTCGCGGCGTGTGCCGCCGTCGAGGGGTCGTCGCTCGGGGTGACCGCGACCGCCATGGCGGGGAACATGTCGGTGAGCAGGTTGACCAGCAGCAGTTGCCGCGTCGACAGCGGTGAGGACCCGGCGAGCAGGGTGCCGAGGACGCTGAAACCGACCTCGCCCGCGTTCCCGCCGATGAGGATGCTGACCGCGTCGGCGACGCTGCGCCACAGCGCGCGGCCCTCGGCGACGGCGTCCACCAGGACGGACAGGTCGCCGGTGGTGAGCACCAGGTCGGCGGCGTTGCGGGCGGCGGCGGAGCCGCGGGCCTCGATGCCGACTCCCACGTCGGCGGCGCGGATGGCGGCGGCGTCGTTGGCACCGTCGCCCGCCATGGCGACCACCCGCCCGGCCTGCTGCAGTGCCTCCACGACGTGCAGTTTCTGTTCCGGGTCGACCCGGGCGACGACGCCGGCGCCGTGCAGCGCGCGCACCCTGTCGGAGCGGCCCATGGCGACCAGTTCGTCCCCGGTGACCACCTCGGTCCCCTCGGGCCAGCCCAGTTGCAGGGCGATGGCGCGGGCGGTCTCCGGGTGGTCGCCGGTGAGCATGACGGGCAGGATGCCGGCCCGGCGCAGTTCGGTGAGGAGTTCCCGCGAGGTGTCGCGCGGTACGTCCGCGAGGGCGACGAGTCCGGCGAACTCAAGGCCGGCGAGGCCGGTGTCGAGTTCGGCGTCCGCGTCGGGACCCTTCAGCGGGCGGTGGGCGACGGCGAGGACGCGCAGTCCCTGCCCGGCGAGCGTGTGGGCGGTGCCCGCCGCCTCCTCGGGAAGGTCCCGGCAGGCGGGGAGGACCGTCTCGGGGGCGCCCTTGACGACGAGGAGTCCGGTGTCGCCGTCCCGGCCGACGGCGGCGGCGTAGCCGCGGCTGGCCTCGAAGGCGAGTTCGCCGTCGGCGCTCCAGCCGGTGTCGGGCGGGGCGACGTCGAGGACGGCCTCGTCGGTGGCGTGGACGACCCGGCGGCCCTCGCTGGTCTCCTCCCGCGGGCAGGCCCGCGCGGCGAGTCGTACGACCGGTACGGCGTCGGCGGCGTCCGGGACGAGGACGGTGCCGTCGGCGGTGGCCACCCGGACCAGGCGGAGCCGGTTCTCGGTGAGGGTGCCGGTCTTGTCGAAGCAGACGGTGTCGACCCGGCCGAGCGCCTCCAGGGTGCGCGGGGTGCGGACCAGGACACCGCGCCGGGAGAGCCGGCGGGCGGCGGCCATCTGGGCGACGGTCGCGACGAGCGGCAGCCCTTCGGGTACGGCGGCGACGGCCACGGCGACCCCGCCGCTGACGGCACGCCGTACCGGGCTGCCGCGCAGCAGGGACAGTCCGGTGACCAGCGCGCCACCGGTGAGGGTGACCGGGAGGGCCTTGCGGGTCAGTTCCTGGAGGCGGGCCTGGACGCCGGCGGGCGGCGGGGTGCGGGCGGCCAGGGCGACGGCGCGTCCGGCCTCGGTGCGGTCGCCGGTGTCCACGACGAGCGCCTCGGCCCGCCCGGCCACGACGGTGGTGCCTTCGAAGACCATGCAGGTCCGCCTGGCGACGGGCGCGCCCGGTGTGGGGTCCACGGATTTGGTCACGGGCAGGGACTCGCCGGTGAGCGCGGATTCGTCGACCTCCAGTCCGTCCACCCTCAGCAGCCGGGCGTCCGCCGGTACGACGTCGCCGGCGCCGAGGCCGATCCGGTCCCCCGGCCGCAGCCGGGCGGCGTCGACGGTGACCGTGCGGTGCCGGGTGACCCGGCGGCGTGCCTGGGGCTGCTGCCGGGCGGCGAGGCGGGCGAGGGCCCGTTCGGCGCGCAGCCGCTGGAGTCCGCCGGCGACCGCGTTGATGTCCATGGCGCCGACGACGAGCAGCGCGTCGACGACGGAGCCGAGCAGCGCCGAGGCGACCGCCCCGGTGGCCAGGACGGGGGTGAGCGGGTCGTCGAGTTCGCGGCGTACGGCGCCGGCCGCCTGCCAGGTCCAGCGGGCGGGGGCCGTCAGGGGCGTACGGGCGAGGCGTGCGGCCCGCCGCCGGGCGCGGCCGGCGAGCAGGGCGAGCCCCTCGGGTTCGGCGTCGGTGCGGACGTCGCGCAGCAGATGGCGGGCCTCGTGCGGTTCGAGGGCGTGCCAGGGCACGTGGAGCCGGGGTTCGGGGGGCGCGGCGCGGGCGACGCGTACGGCCTCGGTCCAGCCGGTGAGCAGGGCGCCCACCGCGGCGATGTTCACGGGGCCGTGCCGGGTGAGCCGCTGCCAGAGCCGGCCGCCGGGGGCGCCGCCGCGGGCCACCATGAGGCCGGACAGGGCGGCGCCGGCGCGGGCCAGGGTCTGCGAGCGGCGGCCGACCCGGCGGGCGGCGGGGATGGCGGTCAGCAGGCGCCATACGTCGGCCGGTCCGCCGGGGGCGAGGGCGTCGGCGCCCCAGGCGATCGCCGTGCGGGTGTCGGTGAGGGCGATCGCCACATCGCCCGCGGGCAGGCCCTCGGCCACATCGTCGTCGCCGTGCGCGGACACGCGGGCGACGCTCACGACGATGTGCCCGTCGTTCTGCAGGGCCCGTACGACGTCGCCGAACGGCAGGTCGGCGGGGGCGACCTCGTCGGCGAGGCGGGTGATGTCCTTCAGGTCGGCGCCGCCGCAGACCACGACGTGCAGTCCCGCGCGGCGGGCCGCGTCGAGGACGGCCTCGGCGCAGGGGTGGACGGGGTCCTCGAACGGGGCGGGCTCCGTGCCGGCGGGCGGGGCGTGCCCGCGCAGGGCGTCGGCGTGCAGGACCAGGGAGTCGGCGATCTCCAGCTGGCGCAGCCGTTCGCCGCTGCGGACGAGGACGCCGGTCAGGGCGAGGTGGGTGCCGAGGACGGTCTCGAAGGCGGCGGGGCCGTAGCGGGCTGCCTTGGGGGATCCGGCGAGTACCGCCTCGGCTGCCTCCGTGGTGTCGCGGGTGACGAGGAGGGTGGCGGCGGCGCCCGCGACGCTGCCGGTGCCGGCGTGGGCGGCGTACGCCTGGGCGGGGGTCACGCGCAGCGGCGGGCGGGTGCCGGCGGGGCAGGGGAGGCTGGTGCGCGCTTCGTCGCAGACGTCGTCGTGCAGGGCCTCGAAGGCGGCGGCACGGGCGGTCGCCTCGGTCAGCTGGCCGGTGCGCAGCAGCCCGTCGAGCACGAGGGAGACGGGCGACTGTCCGGCGCCGTGCGCGGCGGCGTTGGCGGCGGCGAGAAGGAGTTCCATGCCACCGCGGCCGAAGCGCCGCCGCAGCAGGGCGCGGAAGCGCGGGTTCTCGCGCAGCAGGGTGACGGCGGCGGTGAGCGCCTTGGGTCCGGCGGGCAGGCGCAGCGACCGGCCGACGAGGGCGCCGGTCACGCCGGCGGCGTCCAGCAGCAGCGCGGCGGCGGCGATCCGTACCTCGCGGGGGTCGCCGGGGTGGGCCGTGTCGTCCTCGTCCTCCTCGGGGCCGGCGTCCTCGGTGAGTCCGAGCCGGCCGGCGAGTTCGACGGCGTGCTCGGTCACCCGGTCGCCGGCGGTGTCCGTCACGGCGGTCACGACGAGCCGGGCCAGCCCCTCGTCCCAGTACGCGGTCAGGACGTCGGGGTGGTCGAGGAGTTCGGCGGCGACCTTGCGGGCGAGCGGGGCGGCGGGGCCGTCCGGGTGCCGCAGGGCCAGGTGGACGCGGTGTCCGGCCCGCCAGTGCCGGCCGCCGCCGAGGGCGTTGCGGGCTACGTGGCCGAGGCGGCGGGTCGTGTCGTGGACGGACGTCATGCCCTGTGCGGTGCCGCGGGCGGCGCCCGCCGCGGCTCCCGCCACGGCCCCCGCGAGGGGGGCGACGTCGAAGCGTGTGAGCATCTGTGGGGGTCCTGTGCTCGTGACTCAGCCGGAGTGCCGGGCGTCACGGGGCTGTCCGGCCGTGGTGTCCCGTTCCGTGTGCGGGCCGTGGTTCCTGGCGGCCTCGGCCACCTGCTTGAGGGCCGAGGCGGTGGCGGTGTCGCCGACCTTGGCGGGCTGTTCGCGCACGGGCCGTTCCGTGCGGCCCTCGCGGCGGCGGGAGAGGGCGAGCCGGTCGCCGGGGCCGGTGGGCTCGACGGGGGGTGCCTGATCGGCCGTCTCGTGGGGTGCGTCCGCGCGGGCCGGTGCCGCCGGGAGCGGTTCGGCGGTACGTCCCCGCGCGGGGCGCGGCCGGGTGAGCCAGGCGACGGCCGCGCCGGTCAGCGCCACCGGCCACTCGACGACGCCGGCCACACCGAGGACCCCGGCTCCGGCGTAGACGGCCATCCGGCGTCCGCGCGGGGACACCGCGCCGATGGCGTCCAGGGCGCCTTCGGCCGCCCTGCCCACCCGCTCGGCGCCCGGCAGCTGCCGCAGGCCCGAGGCCACGGCCCGCAGGGGCCCCGGACGATCCGGCGGACGAGTCGTGTCCTGCTCCATGTCGACCTCCACGCGCACGGCCCCGCAGGGGGCGTTCACAGGCCTCTCGGCCTTTCGCCCCATATTCGACCGTGAAGGCATGAAGCGCCCTTCTTGTACGCCCGTGACGGCGAGAACCCCGGCCCGCACCCGCGCGGGGCCGCCCCGCCGGAGTGCGGGCCGCGTGCTCGCACGAACGCGCCGGGCCGGCGAAGGGAGCGGCCGCCTCGAAACCGCGCCTCGGCCGCGATCGGGCCGCCACGAAGGCGGCCGGGCGGCCCGGCCCGCGTACGGCCTCCCGTGTGAACTCCCCGCAAGGCACGCACGTTTTGAGCATTTTGTCCGCTTAGCATGCTGACGTCGTGACTCATGATCCACTCCACTCCGCAGACCGACCCGCACGAGAGGACACCCGATGGCGCCGTCGGGCCGTACCGGACCGCTGTCCGGGCTCGCCTTCACCCCGCAGGACGCCGAACTGCGCGCCGCCGCGCGGCATCCGGCCCGCCGCCGGTTCCTGACCCTCACCGCGGCGGCCGCCACCCTCGCCTTCACCACCGGCCTGCCCGCGCGCGGCGCCTTCGCCGCGCCCCGGCTGGAGGCGGCCCGGATCGCCGAGGACCCGTTCACGCTCGGGGTCGCCTCCGGGGACCCGCTGCCCGACTCGGTACTGATCTGGACCCGGCTCGCCCCGTCCCCCTTCGAGCCCGACGGGGGACTCGGACAGCAGCAGGTGGAGGTGGACTGGGAGGTCGCGCTCGACGAGGCGTTCGTCGTGGTCGTACAGCGGGGCACCGTGGTCGCCCACCCCGAGTACGGGCACAGCGTGCGGGTCGACGTACGGGGCCTGGATCCCGGCAGCCACTACCACTACCGCTTCCGCACGGGCACCTGGATCAGCCCCGCCGGCCGTACCCGCACCGCTCCGGCGGCCGGCTCCGACGTCGCGCGCCTGCGGCTGGCGGCGGTCGCCTGCCAGGCGTACCACGACGGCTACTACACGGCCCATCGGCACCTCGCCCGGGAGGACGTCGACGTGGTGTTCCACCTCGGCGACTATCTGTACGAGTACGCCGTCGACCCGGCGGGCGGCGCCCGCGCCTACACCGACGTCGTCCTGCCGGACGTGTTCAACCGCGAGACGACGACCCTGGCGGACTACCGGATGCGCTACGCGCTCTACAAGAGCGACCCCGATCTGCGGGCCGCCCACGCCGCCCACCCGTTCGTCGTCACCTGGGACGACCACGAGACCGAGAACAACTACGCGGGCGCGGCCGACGAGAACGGCAGCGACCCCGCGCGTTTCCTGCCCCGCCGCGCCGCCGCCTACCGCGCCTACTGGGAGAACCAGCCGCTGCGCGCCGGCCAGCTCCCCGACGGCCCCGACGCCCGGCTGTTCCGCCGGCTGCACTGGGGCACTCTCGCCCAGTTCGACATCCTCGACACCCGCCAGTACCGCTCGGACCAGGCCTACGACGACGTCCCGCATGTGCCGGGACCCGAGTCGGACGACCCGGCCCGCACCCTCACCGGGGACGCGCAGGAGCGCTGGCTGCTCGACGGGTGGGGCGCCTCGACGGCGCTGTGGAACGTGCTGCCGCAGCAGGTGTGCTTCTCGCAGCGCCGGTTGGACCTGAACGCCGAGGCGAAGCTCTCCATGGACGCCTGGGACGGCTACCGCGCGAGTCGCGGCCGGCTGGTCGCGGGCGCGAAGGCCGCCGGTGTCGACAACTGGATGGTGCTGACCGGTGACGTCCACGTCGCGTACGCCTTCGACATCAAGGACGACTTCGACGACCCCGGCTCGGCGACCCTGGGCACGGAGCTGACCTGCACCTCGGTGGCCAGCGGGCGCGACGGCGCGCGGCGGCCCGCCAACTGGGACACGTACACGCGCGCCAACCCGCACCTGAGGTTCTACGACGGCCGGCGCGGCTATCTGCGACTGGAGCTGGGCCGGCAGAACGCCCGGGCCGACTACCGGATCGTCCCGTTCGTGACGACGCCCGGCGCCTCCGTCTCCACGGCCGCGTCCTTCGTCACCGAGGTGGGCGCGCCGGGGCTGACCCCGGTGTGACCCGTACGGGTGGTCCGGCGGGGCGGCGCCTACTGCACTCGGGTCGCTTCGCGTCATCAAAGCGGTGATTCCGGCGTGTCCCGACATCGGGCCGGGTGTCCCGGGCAAGGCCTAAGTCTCCTCCGCAGCTTCGCACCACGAACCAAGGAGACGTACCGCATGGTCTTCAGACACGCCCGGACCGCGCGCCGGTCGGCCCTCACCGTGCTCGGCGCCCTCGTCCTCGCCGGGCTTCCCCACGCCGCGGTGGCCGATCCCACGCCCGCGGCGGGGCCGGCGCCGAGCGCCGCCCAGACGCTCGGCGCCGACCGGCCGTCACCCCAGCTGCTCGCCGCCATGGAGCGCGATCTGGAACTGGACGAGGGCCAGGCCTCGGAACGGCTGGTGAACGAGGCGGAGGCGGGCAGCAGGGCGGGCCGGCTGCGCAACGCGCTCGGCGACCGGTTCGCCGGCGCCTGGGTGCGGGGAAGGACCTCCGGGGAGCTGACGGTCGCGACCACCGACGCCGGCGACACGGCCGCCATCGAGGCGCAGGGCGCCACGGCCAGGGTGGTCCCGCGGACGCTGGCCGGTCTCGAGGCGGCCAAGGCCAGGCTGGACGCGGCGGCCGCGCAGGGCAGCACCTCCGAAACGCCCGTCTGGTACGTCGACGTGCCGAAGAACCGGATCATGGTGCAGGCGACCAGCCAGGAGGCCGGGGCCGCGTTCGTGAAGGCCGCGGGCCTGGAGGGCGAGGACGTCGGCATCCGGATCACGACGGTACGGCCGCGGCTCCTGCAGGACATCACCGGCGGCGACGCCTTCTACATCGACGACGCGGCGCGCTGCTCCGTCGGGTTCTCCGTCACCCAGGGCGCGCGGGGCGGTTTCGTGACCGCCGGTCACTGCGGCAGGGCCGGGGCGACCACGACCGGGTACGACCGCACCGCGCAGGGCACCTTCCAGGCGTCCACGTTCCCCGGTGTGGACATGGCGTGGGTGGGCACCAACGAGCAGTGGAGTCCGACGCCGGACGTCAAGGCGCAGGACGGCCAGGAGGTGCAGGTGACCGGCTCGGCGGAGGCGCTGGTCGGGGCGTCGGTGTGCCGGTCCGGCTCGACCACCGGCTGGCACTGCGGGACCATCGAGCAGCACGACGCCAGTGTCAGCTACCCCGAGGGCAGGGTCGACGGGCTGACCCGGACGACGGTGTGCGCGGAGCCGGGCGACTCCGGCGGTCCGTACGTGGCGGGCGCGCAGGCGCAGGGCGTCACCTCGGGCGGGTCCGGCAACTGCACGAGCGGTGGTACGACGTTCTACCAGCCGGTCAACGCGATGCTCGGTGAATTCGGGCTGACCCTGACGACCGCCGCCGCCGCGCAGACCACGCCGGACGAGCAGCAGGAGGACGGCGCGCAGGCGTGGACCGCCGGCCGGGTCTACGAGGCGGGTACCACGGTGACCCGGGACGGGGTGCGGTACCAGTGCCTGCAGACGCACCAGGCCCAGGGTGCGTGGGCGCCCGCGAGCACCCCGGCGCTGTGGCAGCGGATGTGACGCTCCGACGGTGACGGCGCCGGTCCCGAGAGGGCCGGCGCCGTTCTCGCGCGCGGACGCCCTCACTCCTCGGCGAGGAGGTTGTACGCCGTGGTCACGAACGGGTCGTGGGCGCGGAAGCGGCGGCCGCACACGGCGGCCAGGGCGGTGCCGGTGTCGGGCCGGAAGCCGAGGAAGGCCTGCTGCCCGGGGGTGGCCCCGCTGTGGAAGTACAGGGGGCCGCCGTCCATGGGATGCCGGAACCAGGCGGTGGTGTGGACGTGCCGGTGTCCGAGTCCGCGGCGGAGCACGGGGGTGCGTACGGCGTGCAGTGCCCCGGCCAGCGGCGGGCACCGCCCGGGGTCGAGATGGGCCTCGAGGAAGGTGAGCAGGTCGTGCGGGGTGGCGCGCAGGGCGCCGGCCGCGGGGAATCCGCCCGCGTCGAAGGCGGGGACGGCCGTGCGGCCGTCCTTGGTGTGTCCGGTGGCGTCGCGCCCCCGCTCGGCCCGCAGGGCGGTGTCGCCCAGTCCGAGGGGGCCGAGCAGCCGGCCCGAGATCAGGTCGGGCCAGGGGGTGCCGGTCGCGGCGGCCAGGGCGTGCCCGAGCACGGCGACACCGAAGTTGGAGTAGCGCCAGCGGGTGCCGGGCCGGTGCCCGGGGCGGTGGCGCAGGAACGCGTCGACGACGCGCGCCCCGGGGTAGCGGGCGTAGGGGTTGGTGCGCCGGGCGGGCAGGGCGCGGGCCCAGAAATCGGACGGGAGGCGGGGCAGTCCGGAGGTGTGGGTGATCAGATGGACGAGCGTCACCGGCTCCGGTCCGGCGGGCCGGCCGCCGTCCAGGAGAGTGCGGGCCGGCTCGCCACCGGTGAGCAGGCCCTCGTCCATCAGCCGGGCGAGCAGCAGTCCGGTGAACGTCTTGCCGGCCGAGCCGATCTCGTAGCGCAGGGTGTCGCGGGGGTACGGCGGGGGCGGGGCGGTGCCGCCGTTGCGTACGGTGCGGCGGCCGTGCCGGGACAACGCGAAGACGGTGTCGGGCGCGTCCACCGCGGCGACGGCGGCACCGAGCCGCTCGTGGAGGCGCTCGTCGGCGTGCGGCTCCGGGCGGTGGGCGGGCCGCCCGTCGGGCGGGAGGCCGGGCCAGGGGGTGCGGTACGTCGTCGTCATGAGGCGCGGGCCAGTTCGGTGAGGGCGCGGGAGGTGGCCAGGACGGAGGCGAAGGCGGCGACCAGGGTCGAGTGGTAGACGATGTCGAACACCTCCTGCTCGTCGCCCTCCGGCATGGTCCGGATCGCGGGCATGGCACCGTCCGGCCGTTGTACGGCGGCGAAGGCCCGCCAGGCCGGCTCGTCCAGGATGGGGCGGGGCAGGCAGGCGTCGACGACGAGGAGTTCGCCGAGCAGGTCCCAGCGTTCGAGGTCGAGCCAGTCGTCGATCCAGGCCGGCAGCCAGGTGGCGACGTAGTCGGCCAGGCCGGGGGGCAGTCCGCCGGGGTTCTCGCCCCAGTCGGTCAGATGGAACACGCAGTGGGTGATGTCGTAGGCGATACGGCCCTCGACGGTCCAGGGTTCGGGGGTGCGGGCCAGCCAGGTCGGGCGCAGTGCCTCGGCCTCGGAGGGCCGGGGGGTGAGTCCGAAGCGGCGCTGGAACGCGGAGATGGCGAGCCGGCGGGTGGGGGACGTCTCGAACGCCCGCCAGCTGTCGAGGCGGTGGTTGAGGACGACTGCGCGCTCCATCTCGGGCTGGCTGTAACCGAGTTCACGGAACGGCAGATACACCTCGAACGGTACGGGTGAGAGCGGCTCCGTCCGCTGGCCGCGCACCAGCATGCGCCCGCCGTCCAGGGCGTCACGCCAGGCGTGGTCGATCAGCCGGCGGGCCAGTTCGGCCTGGCGGGACCCGGCGACGCCCTCGCGGAACAGCACGGAGCAGATCAGGGCGAGTTCACCGACGGGTTTGAAGCGTTCCAGGAAGCCGGTCTCCGGGTCCGCGTCGGGTTCCAGCCGGAAGCCGTCGCGGTGGGCCCAGAGCCATTCCAGGGCGCCGGCTCCGACGTGGTGGATCAGGCGGGTGTCGGTCATGCCGGCGCTCCTTGTCGGCCGTACCGCGGGCCGGTGCCGGCGGGCGCGCCCGCCGGACGGGCGAGGGTGAGGACGGCCGCGAAGGCGGCCAGCAGGGTGGAGTGGTAGTGGTGGGCGAAGTGCCGCTCGGGGTCGGCGACTTCAGCGCCTTCGTCGTCGCGGCCTTCTTCCCGGATCGCGCCGGAGGGCGCCTGTTCCGTTCTCAGCCGTTGCCAGGCGTCGGGCGGGACGATGCCGTCGAGGGGGTGGGGCAGGGTGGCGGCGACGGCCAGCAACTCGGCGCTCAGGTCCCACATGCCGGCGTCCAGGCAGGTGTCCAGCCAGGGCGGCAGCCAGTCGGCGAGATAGCCGGCGAGGTCCGCCGGGAGGGCGCCGTCGGCGCGTCCCCAGTCGGTGAGGTGGAAGACGACGTGCGTGAGGGCGTATCCGGCGGGGCGTTCGAAGGTCCAGGGTTCGGGCAGTCCGCCGAGCCAGGTGCGCGGCAGCACGGGCCGCGCCTGGCCGGGGCGGTGGACACCGGTGCTCTCCTCGGCCATCAGGACGCCGAGCCGCCGGGTCGGGTGCTGCTCGGTGAGCCGCCAGCCGCGGGTGCGGGCGACCACGGCGGCGGCCCGCTCGTAGCCGGTGTGGCGGTAGCCGGCCGAGGCGAGGGCCGCGTAGATCTCCAACGGGTAGGTGGCGAACGGCTCCAGCCGTTGCAGCCGCGCGAACAGCTCGCCGTCACCCGTCTGTTGCCAGGCGAAGTCCAGCAGCGCGCCCGCGCGGTCGTGCAGGGGGTCGGCGGCGTCGGTGCGGTGTCGCACGGTCGCGCAGACGCGGGCCAGTTCGCCGAGTGGTTTCCAGGTGCCGTCGACCCGGCCGTCGACCGCCAGCGCGTCCTCGCCGAGGGCGAAGCCGCCGCGGTGGGCGCTCACCCAGGCGAGGGCGTCCTCGGCGATCCGCCGGACGTCCCCGGTGCCGGGGGCGCTCACACGAGTGTCCCGGTCCGGGTGAGCCGGGCCGCCCGTACCTGGAGCGTGACCAGGGGGTCCTGTCCGCCCATCAACTCCACGAAGTCCAGGCCGGATTCCAGGCCGAGGGTGTCCGGGACACCGGGCAGCAGGGTCAGCCAGCGGCCGGCGCCGGCCGCCTGCCGCCAGTCCCTCCGTCGCACGGCCCGGACGAAACCGCGGGCCACGTCGACCGGGCGGCGCGCGGCCAGGCGGGACACCGCGCAGCTCTCGCCGGGCAGCGCGAGCGCGGCGAGGACGGCGAGTTGATGGGTGAGGGTCTGCCAGCTCGCGTCGTCGAGCCAGCGGGTTTCCGGCTCGTCCGGCGGGCCGGAGGAGTTGGGGTCGAGCCGTCGCAGGGCGTAGGCCATGCCCCAGTGGCTCCAGCGGACGGTGGGCGCCGCGTCCGCGCGGGGCGGGTACGCCTCGACCGCCTTGCGGAAGACGGCCACTTCGGCCGGGTCGGGTGTGGCGCCGGACAGCAGGCCCGGCAGCATCGCGTCCGCGCCGAGCACCCGTACGGCGGCGAGTGCGAGGTCTCCCGCTTCCGCGGTCCCCGCCGGGAGGACCGCACGGGTGTGGTCCCCGTCCCGGAGGACGGAGACCACACCGGAAGCGAGGTCCTGCACCGCGGCCTGCAATCGGGTCGAAGTGCCTGACTGCTCCATGTCACTTGCTCCTGTCGCTCCGGGTCAGCCCTTCTTCGGACGCGGGGTGGGGGGCGACAGCAGGGCGGCTCCGCCGCCGGCGACGGCCGCGAGGGCCGCGCATTCGCGGCTGTCACGGTAGACGCCTTCGGTTTCCGCCGGGTCGAGTGCGGCGTCGAGGTCGGTGCCGCGGAGTGCGGTGAGTTCCTCGATGACGTTCTCGTCGGGACGCATGACACCATCTCCCAGAGCCGTGGTGGTTTTCCGTCCCCTTCAGACTCACCCATACCGGACAAATCACGCCACTTTTCCCGTACTTGATTTGGTCACTTCTTCAACCTGCGGGTGGGCGCGGAGCGCGGAAGGCGCGGGATGGTTCACCAGGATGCAGTACACGGTCGTGCCGGGAGGTGGGGGGCGGGGCAGGGTGAGGGTATGAGCAGGGTCATATCTCGGAAGTGGGGGCATGTCGTCGTCACCGGCGGGGGTGGCTTCGTCGGGTCCCGGTTGTGTGCCGTGCTGCTTGACGCCGGTGCCGACGTGACCTGTGTCGACGATCTCAGCACCGGACGGGCGGAGAATGTCGCGGCGCTGCGTGAGCGTCCCGGGTTCACGTGCGTACGGGCCGATGTGGCCGAGGAGTTGCCCGTCGACCGGCCCGCCGACCTGGTGCTGCACTTCGCCTCCCCCGCGTCCCCCGCGGACTGTCTGCGGCTGCCGCTGCACACCCTGGACACGGGCAGTCTCGGCACGCGCAACGCCCTGCGGCTGGCCCACCGCGCCGGCGCCCGCTTCGTGCTCGCGTCGGCCTCGGGCGTCTACGGCGCCCCGCGGCAGAACCCGCAGGACGAGCGGTACCGGGGCGATGTCGACCCGGTCGGCCCGCGCAGTGCCCACGACGAGGCCAAGCGCTTCGCCGAGGCACTGACCACGGCCCACGCGGAGACCCTCGGCACGGACACCTGCGTCGTACGGCTGTTCAACACCTACGGCCCCCGGATGCGCGGCGACGACGGCCGCGCCGTCCCGACGTTCGTCCGGCAGGCCCTGGCCGGCGAACCCCTCACCGTGACCGGTGACGGCCTGCAGACCCGCTCGCTGTGCTACATCGACGACACGGTCTCCGGCGTCCTCGCGGCGGCCGCGCACGGTATGCGCGGCCCCGTCAACATCGGCGGCGCGAGCGAGATCACCATGCTGGGCCTGGCCCGCCTCGTCATCGCGCTGGCCGGTTCACGCTCGGAGATCCGCTACATCGACCGCCCGGTGGACGACCCCGCCGGACGCCGCCCCGACATCACACTGGCCCGGGACAAACTCGGCTGGGAACCCCATGTCCCCACCGAGGAAGGCCTGCGCCGCACGATCGACTGGTTCCGGGCCAACGTCTGAGGGGCCGGGTCCCCAGGGGCGCGAGGAACCGCGCGAACGGGGGTCCGGGGGCAGAGCCCCCCGGGGGACGGGAAAGGACCGGGGCGGCGACGGGAAAGGACCGGGGCGGCGGGGACGAAACCCCCCGTCAGCAGGACAACTTCGCCCGCACCCGCCCGGCCACCGCCGCGGGCCCCGCCCCGGCCCGCACGGACCGCCGCACAAGATGGGCGTCCCGCCGCAGATCATGCGCGGCATGCCGGCTCCGCCACACCACGGACGGCGCCGCGCCCGTGTCGTCCGCGGCGATCAGCAACCCGCCCAGCATGGACAGGTTCTTCAGAAAGTGGATGCGCTGCTGAGCCCGCTCACCGGGATCCTCCAGCTCCCAGAACCGATGCGCGGCCAGCGTGGTCGGCACCAGCGTGACGGCGATCGCGAGCGCGGCCGGCCGCGACATACGACCGGTCGCCAGCAGCAGCCCGCCCACGACCTGGACGGCGCCGCTGAGCCGTACGCAGTCCTCGGTGCGGTCCGGCAGTACCGGCACACGGTCCGTGATGGGCCGTACGACGGGCTCGGCGAGCGGGGACACGTTCTCCGGGTGGCGGACGGAATCCAGCCCGCCCGCGACGAACATCGACGCCAGCATCGGGCGGCCGAGGACACGCAACAGACTCATGGGCTTCTCCTGGGGGTGTGGGTGGTGGCGCTGCGCCGGGTTCCCCTCGACGCGGGGGCCATTCGGCGGATCCTCACCAGAAACGGGTGGTGAGCGCGGGCCGGCGCACGGCCTGGACGGCGTCCCGCAGGCACAGGGCGACGCCGATGACGGTGCGCAGGGCCGAGGGCCGTACGGTCTGGGCGGTCTCGGTGGCGAGGACCAGAAGGCAGCCGGCCGCCTGTTCCACCACGGACACCGGCAGGGTGTAGTCGCTGTCGGCGGCCGCGCGGAACGCCTTCAGCGGGATCCCGGCGCCGTCCACGGTCCGCCGGGCGGCCTGTTCCAGGTGCTGGGCGGCCTGTTCGCACAGGGTGGCGGGCAGGGTGAGGGTGCGCTGGAACGATGAACTCGTCATGCTTCCACTGGTCCCCCGGCGCGGCTCCCTCGCATCGGCGGGCCCCGGTATTTCACCCGTCCCGCGCGACCGGCCGCGCCCCCGCACATGAGGAGTCCTCCCATGAGCCTCTCCCCCGGTCCGGCCACCCGGGACGGTGACGTGGCCGCCCGCCTCACCGGACGGACGGTCACCGGTGTGCGGACGCTGTCCGGCGCGCTCACCGAGGTCCGGCTCGACGACGGCCGGGTGGTCGTCGTCAAACGTGCCGACGGCCCGGACGCCGTACGCGCGGAGGCGGCCGGACTGCGCTGGCTGGCCTCGGCGGACGCGGTACGGATCCCGGTGGTACACGGCCATGACGCGCACCGATTGGTCGTCGACCGCGTCATGGAGGGCCGCCCCGGGCGGGGGGCGGCGCTGCGGTTCGGCCGGGAGCTGGCCGCCCTGCACGCGGCCGGCGCGCCGGCGTTCGGGGCTCCGCCGCCCGGCGGACCGGTGGAGGCGTACATCGGGCTCGCCCCGATGCGCAACGTCACCGGCGACGACTGGCCCGGCTGGTACGCCGAGCACCGGGTACTGCCGTATCTGCGTACGGCGGTCGACGGCGGCACCGTCACCGCCGGTGAGGCGGGTGTGGTCGAGCGGGTCTGCGAGCGGCTGCCGGAGCTCGCCGGGCCGGCCGAGCCGCCCGCGCGGCTGCACGGCGATCTGTGGAACGGCAATGTGCTGTGGGGCGCCGACGGGCACGTGCGGTTGATCGACCCGGCGGCCCACGGCGGGCACCGGGAGACCGACCTCGCGATGCTCGCCCTGTTCGGCTGCCCGGAACGTGACGCGGTCCTGGACGGCTATCAGGAGGCGGCGCCGCTCGCCGGCGGGTGGCGGACACGCGTCGGCGTGCACCAGCTGTTCCCGCTGCTGGTGCACGCCGTGCTGTTCGGCCGCGGTTACGCCGAGCAGGCGCTCGCGGTGGCGCGGTCCGCGGACCGCGCTTAACGGGTCACCACGTGCCGTTCGTCGGGGACGCAGTGGGTCATGGTGAGTCCCTCCACGTCACGCGGCGGGTTGTCGCCGAGGCTCGCCAGTCGCTTGCGGTCCTCGTCGGTGAGGTTCTGGCTCGCCAGGGGCTCCAGGTGGGCGACGTCCTCCGGCATGATGCCGAGGCCCTCGCCGACCCTGCGGCCGAGGTCGGTCTCGACCAGCAGGAAGTGCCACACCATGCGCTCCTGGACCGGCCGGTCGCACTGGGAGATCAGGTCGGTGAAGTTCTTCACCAGGTCGTCGCGCTCCCACTCCTCCATGAGCAGATAGCGCTGGCCCGCCTGCAGGTAGTCGTTGGTGCGCTCGATGCGCGCGCGGGTGAGCCGGCCGCGGACCTCCGGGCCCTGCTCGTCGTGCGTCGGGTACTGGCCCTCGCGCAGACCGCCGGTGATCGACGGCTCGTAGTTCACGCTCGGGTTCTCACCGGCGCCGTCCTGGTGGTACGTCATCTGCCCGTCGCGCTGGTTGGTGCGCACGTCCGCGTGCTTGGCCCGGTTGACCGGCAGCTGGAGGTAGTTCGGACCGACCCGGTGACGCTGGGTGTCGCTGTAGGAGAAGGTCCGGCCGACGAGCATCTTGTCGTCGGAGAAGTCCAGGCCGTCGACGAGGACGCCGGTACCGAAGGAGATCTGCTCGTTCTCGGCGAAGAAGTTCTCCGGCATCCGGTCGAGCACCATGCGGCCCACCGGCTTGGGCGGGAAGTCCTGCTCGGGCCAGACCTTGGTGTCGTCCAGCGGGTCGAAGTCCAGCTCCGGGTGGTCGTGGTCGTCCATCATCTGGACCAGCAGTTCCCACTCGGGGTACTCGCCGCGCTCCACCGCCTCGTACAGGTCCTTGGTGGCGTGGCCGAGGCCGTCGGCCTGGACGTTCGCCGCGTCCTCGGCGGTCATGCTGCGCACGCCCTGCTTGGGCATCCAGTGGTACTTGACCAGCTTGGTCCCGCCCTCCGCGTCGACCCACTTGTAGGTGTTCACGCCGAAGCCCTGCATATGGCGGTAGTCCGCCGGGATCCCGCGCGGGCTGAACAGGTTGACCAGCATGTGCATGCACTCCGGCGTCTGCGACATGAAGTCGAAGATGCGGCGCGGCTGCTGCTCGAAGGTGACCGGGTCGGGCTTGAGGGCGTGGATGACGTCGGGGAACTTGATGGCGTCCCGGATGAAGAAGACGCCCAGGTTGTTGCCGACGAGGTCCCAGTTGCCGTCCTCGGTGTAGAACTTCACCGCGAAGCCGCGGGGGTCGCGGGCGGTCTCGGCGGAGTCCCGGCCGCCGATCACGGTGGAGAAGCGGACGGCCAGGTCGGTTCGCCTGCCCTGCTCCTGGAAGAGCTCGGCGCGGGTGTAGCGGGAGACCGGCTCGTCGCCCCACTTCCCGTATGCCTCGAAGTAGCCGTAGGCGGTGACGCCGCGGGCGTGCACCACGCGCTCGGGGATGCGTTCCCGGTCGAAGTGGCTGATCTTCTCCAGGAACTGGTAGTTCTCCAGCGTGGCCGGGCCGCGGGAGCCGACGGTGCGCTGGTTCTGGTTGTCGTAGACCGGATGGCCCTGCCGGTTGGTGAGGACCTCGCGGTCGTCGCCCGGAGCGGGGCCCCGGCTCGAAACGTCCGTCATGATCGTGGGCTCCTTGCGCTGCTCGGCGTCCCGCCGGTGGCGTCCGTACGATCGTCATGCTGCCGCGCGTCGGCGCGGGCGGCGACCCGGGACAGCCGGACGGGGGGCGAAAGCGGTACGGCACGGCGCGAAGGCGCGGGGGCCCCGACCGGTCCCCCGTTCCGGTCGTGCCCCCGCGTGGTCCGAAACTATTCGCAGCGGCGGCGGCCTGTGTACCGCACCGATGCCCGCTGCGGCCGCCGGAGGACTCATCCGTGCACAACCGAGTCCGAAACACCCCGGTTCACCCGCCTGTGATCACCGGCTGTTCCAGGTCACCGGCCGCGAGATGGGCGAGCGCGACCTCGTACAGGTCGGTCCCGGTGGCCAGCAGCTGGCGTTCCAGGACCGGTTCGGCGCTGCGTACGTGCTCGCGCACGGTCTGGGCGTGCACGCCCAGGGTCTGCGCGGCCCGTTCGGCGTTGCCGCCCGCGGCGATCCAGGTGCGCAGGGTGCGGCGTACGTCGCGGGTGTCCCGGTCGAGGCGGCCCAGCAGTTCCCGCGCCCAGCCGCCGACGGCGGGGCCGGCCAGCAGTCCGGTGAGGCCCGGGGAGGGGGCGCCGGCGTCGCCGGCCGTCTGCCCGTCGAGGAGGTTGATCTGGGTGTGCAGTGCCAGGTGGACGACGGCGCGGGCGGTGACGTCGTCGAAGTCGACGCCGAGCAGGGTCTCGACGCGTTCCATGCGGGCGCGCACGGTGTTGCGGCTGACGCCGAGGATCTTGGCGGTGTTGACGGCGGTGAACTCCAGGCCGAGCCGGGTGGTGGCGAGGAGTTCGGCCCGGGTGTGGTGCGGCAGCGCGTCCAGCGGGCGCAGCACCCGGCCCGCCCAGCCGCGCAGCGCGACGGGGTCCATCAGCCGTTCGGGGTGGGTGCGTTCGGCGTACACGGCCGTCTTGTCGGCGCGGAAGCGCGCCACCGCCAGGGCGCTGACGGCCTGCCCGTACGCGGTGGCGGTGCGGGCGAGGCTCTGCCACACGCTGCCGCCGAGGAACGTGTCCGGGTGCCGTTCGACCAGGGACCGCAGTTCGCCCGCGGTGGCCTCCCGGGGGCTGACGACGATCACGTGCCCGTCCATCGCCGGACAGCGCACGACGAGCGCCTCCTCGCGTGTGGTGCCCAGGCACTCGGCCACGAGCCGTTCGCGCAGGGCGGGCGCGGACTCGATGACGTAGACGCAGGCCGTGTCGGCGTCGAGCAGTCCGGGCCAGAGCCCGGCGGCGACCCGGCGGGCGGCGACGGTGTCCTCCACCATCAGCAGCTGGAGGATCGCCAGGCGCAGGTCGGCGGTGGCGCGGCGGAGCCGGTGTCCGGCGGCCACGGTCTCGTCGGCGGTCAGCAGGAGTTCGATCACCTGGGCGGTGTGCGTGACGATGTCGGAGGTGTGCCGGTCGAAGGGGTCCTCACGGGAGACGGCCAGGACGCGGGCCGGCGCCAGGTGCCCGATCTTCACCAGGCGCAGATGGCGTCCCTCCCCCTCCCAGGCGGCGGAGGCGATCCGGCCGGAGCGGAGGCCGGCGGCCAGGGTCTCCTGCAGCGGCAGCCGGGTCCCGGCGAGCAGGGTGCCGGCGGCGTCCTGGAGGGAGACCTCCGCGCGTACGGTGGCGGCGAGCCAGTCGACGACCCGGCGGACGTCACGGCCCGCCGGACGCAGATGCTCCAGCAGTTCCCGCGCCCAGGCCGGATGCTCCCCGGCCGCCTCCGGTGTCCGCCGGATTCCGTCGCTACGGCCTGCCACCTCGGCCTTCCCCTCGTCCGCTCGTCGTCCGTCCGTCGTCCGTCCGTCGTCCGTCCGTCGTCCCGGCCCAGGCCGGGGACGTTACCTCACCCGTGCGCGCGGCTCATCCCGGCACGTCCGCGCACCCGGCCGCCGGACCGGCGTGCGCGGTGCCCGCGCGCGGGCGGCATAAGCTCGGTGGATGGCGAAGTACTTCGATGTGCACCCCGACAACCCCCAGCCGCGCACCATCACGCAGGTCGCCGAGAGCATCCGCTCCGACGCCCTGATCGCGTATCCGACGGACTCCTGCTACGCGCTCGGCTGCCGGCTGGGCAGCCGGTCCGGCATCGACCGGATCCGTACGATCCGCAAGCTGGGCGACCGGCATCACTTCACCCTGATGTGCCGGGACTTCGCGCAGCTCGGCCAGTTCGTACGGATCGACAACGACGTGTTCCGGGCGGTGAAGGCGTCGACCCCGGGCAGCTATACGTTCATCCTGCCCGCGACGAAGGAGGTGCCGCGCATGCTGCTGCACCCCAAGAAGAAGACGGTCGGCGTGCGCATCCCGGACCATGTGGTCACCCAGGCGCTGCTGGCGGAGCTGGGTGAGCCGCTGCTGTCCAGCACGCTGCTGCTGCCCGGCGAGGAGGAGCCGATGACGCAGGGCTGGGAGATCAAGGATCTGCTCGACCACCAGGTCGACGCGGTGCTCGACTCCGGCGACTGCGGCACCGAACCGACCACGGTGATCGACTTCTCGGACGGCGAGGCGGAGATCGTGCGCAGGGGCGCCGGGGACGTCACCCGGTTCGAATGAGGGCACCGGTGGCCGTGTGAGGATGGGGATGCTCCCCACCCCGTCGAGAGGCAGCGCCGCCATGACCGCCGTACAGGGAACGACCGTCGACATCCCGACCGGGGACGGTACCGCCGACGCCTGGCTGACGCATCCCGTCGACGGGGCTCCCCGGCCGGGGGTGCTGCTCTACATGGACGCCTTCGGTGTGCGGCCGCGGCTGCGGGAGATGGCGGACCGGCTGGCGGCGGCCGGTTACACGGTCCTGGTGCCGAACCTGTTCCACCGGCACGGACGCGCCCCGGTGGTCGAGCTGCCCGGGTTCATCGACCCGGGGGCGCGGCCGGAGATCTTCGAGCGGCTGCGGCCGATCATGCGGCAGCTGACGCCCGAGCGGGCGATGCGGGACGCCGACGCGTATCTGCGCCGGCTGGCGGCGTGCCCGGCGGTGGCGGACGGCCCGGTGGCGGTGACCGGTTACTGCATGGGCGCGGCCCTGTCGCTGCGCACCGCCGGGACCTATCCGGACCGGGTGGCGGCGGCGGCCGGGTTCCACGGCGGGCGGCTGGCGACGGACACCCCGGACAGTCCTCATCTGGTGGCCGGACGGATCACCGCCGAGGTGTACTTCGGGCACGCCGACCGGGACCACTCGCTGCCGGAGGAACAGATCGAGCGGCTGGAGCGGGCACTGACGGAGGCCGGTGTCCGGCACCGCTGCGAGGTGTATCCGGGGGCGGGGCACGGTTACACCCAGTCCGACACGGCCGCGTACGACAAGGAGGCGGACGAGCGGCACTGGGCGGCGCTGCTGGACCTGTTGGCCCGCACCTTCTGACCGGCGCCGCCAACTCGGTATCGTATGGCGGGGGTTCACCGGCACCCCGCTCTGCGGCCGTGCGCCGCCGCGTTGTTACGGTGCACCGGTGCCCGAATCCTCACGTGACACCGCCGAAGGCGCCGGCTGGGGTACCGCTGAACGCGGTGCGTACCGGCGGCTGATGCCGAACGACGTCGAGAAGATCTCCTGGCTCGACCCGCGCATGCTGTGGGCCGCCCGCAACGGGGTACTGGCCTCCTGGTTCGGCGATCCCACGGGAGAGACCCGGGGGCGCTGGGTGGCCCAGCGGGCGGCGGCCGGGGCGCCCGCGGACCGGGTGATCCGGCGCGACGACCCCGACCGGTTCTCGTTCCTGGTGATCGGTGACACGGGCGAGGGCGACGAGCCGCAGTACGCGGTGGTGCCGGGGCTGCTGGAGGAGGGCCGGGACACCGCCTTCGCCGTGCTGGCCAGCGATGTGATCTACCCGGTGGGCAGCGCCGACGACTACGGCACCAAGTTCTTCCGCCCGTACCGGGACTACCCGGCGCCGATCTACGCGATACCGGGCAACCACGACTGGTACGAGGACCTCGGCGCCTTCATGCGGGTCTTCTGCGACGACGCCCCGCCGCTGCCGCCCGCGCCCGGCCCGCGCCCCCTCACCCGCGCCTGGCTGCGCTCCCTGCTGTGGCACCGGCCGCGGGCCGGGGACGGCGGGCGCCTGGACGAGGCACGCAAGCTGCGGTCCGCGCCCGGGCAGCGGGCCGTGCAGCCGGGGCCGTACTGGGCCATCGACGCCGGGCCGGTACGGATCGTCGGCATCGACACGGGGCTGCTGGGCACGCTCGACGCCGAACAGGGCGCGTGGCTGCGGGAGGTCTCCCGAGGGCCGCGCCCGAAGATCCTCGTCACGGGCTCACCCCTGTACGTCGACGGCGCGCACCACCCGTGCCCGATCGAGGGCGGCGGCACCGTCGACGACATCGTCCGCGACCCCGCGCACCACTATGTGGCCGCGATCGGCGGCGACATCCACAACTACCAGCGCTACCCGGTGCGCCTCGACGACGGGCGCGTCCTGCAGTACGTGGTGGCGGGCGGCGGCGGGGCGTTCACGCACGCCACGCACACCATCCCCCGGGTGGACGTCGCCGGTGTCACGGAGCGGGACTTCCGCTGCTATCCGCTGCGCGGCGACTCCCTGGCCTTCTACAGCGCGCTCTACGGGCGCCGGCTGCGGCTGCGCCGCTTCTTCTCCCTCACCGAGGCCGAGGCGATGGCCGTGATCGCCGAACGCCTCGGCATCGGACCCACCCGCGCGCCGGGCGCGCCGCCCCGGGTGACCCGCCGGATGCGGCTGGTCGCCGGGCTGCTCGGCACCGGCCGCCGGCCCGACCGGGGCAAGCGGCTGCGGCTGCCGGTGCGCAAGGCGTACGCGTCGCTGTTCTCGCCGGGTTCGGCCACCTACAGCCCGCCGTTCTTCAAGTGCTTCCTGCGGCTGGACGTGAGCCCGGACGCGGTCCGGCTGCGCTGTCACGCGGCCACCGGCCTGCGTGCGCAGGAGATCGACCCGCCGGTCGAGGACGAGGTGACCATCCCCCTGAGGTGAGCTACCAGCGGCCGGGCGCGGTACCGGTGAGCGGCAGCGAGGGCCGGCCGTCCACCCCGGCCGGGACGTCTCCGGCGAGCATCACCCGGTGCATGGTGCGCGGGTGGTCGAGGTGCGCGGTGTCGCCGGGAGCCAGGTGGATGGTGGCCCGGTTGTCCCAGAAGGCGACACTCCCCGGCTCCCAGCGGAACCGCACGGTGTACTCGGGCCGGGTGGCCTGCTCGAGGAGCATCTCCAGGACGGCCGCGCTCTCGGGGCGGGACAGGCCGCTGATCTGCTCGACGTAGTAGCCGTTGACGAACAGCACCCGCTCCCCCGTCTCCGGGTGGACGCGGACCAGGGGGTGCTCGGAGGCGGTCTGGTGGTCCAGCAGATGGCGCGCATAGGCGTCGTCGCCGGAGCGCGGCTGGTAGCCGACGCCGAGCCGGTGCTCGGCGCGCAGCCCGTCGGCGAACGCCCGCACCGGGGCGGACAGTCCGGCGTACGCGGCGGCCAGATTGGCCCAGGTGGTGTCGCCGCCGTACGGCGGGACGGTCTCGGCGCGCAGGATCGTCGCGGCGGGCGGGTCGACGCGGGCGCCGTGGTCGCAGTGCCAGCCGCGCAGCAGGGTGTGGCGGCGGCGCCGCAGCCACTCGTCGTGCTCCATGCCGAACCGTCCGCCGAGTTCCAGCCGGTCGGCGGTGGTCTCGATCTCGGGGAAGTCCGGCGGGGAGGCCTTTCCGCGCCGGGGCAGTACGACGGGTTCGCCGAACCGGCGGGCCAGCGCGACATGGCCGGCGTGGTCGAGGCGCTGGCCGCGGAAGAACACCACCTTCCAGCGCAGTACCGCCGCCCGGATCCGGGCGATCACCGTCTCGTCGAGGTCACCGGCGAGGTCGACCCCGTGGATCTCGGCACCGATGTGCCCGGCGACCGGGCGTACGTCCGGTGCCGTGCTGTTCGTGTCCGTCGGCATGCGCTCCCCATTCGGTCGGCCGGTCCTCTCGCTTCCGTACCCGCCCGGTTGATCATTGACCCCCTCGTCACCGACTCTGGGAGGACGACACCCCCCGACGGGAAGGCATTCCGGTGAGCGGCATCCCGAGCCACACCCTCAACGACGGCACCACGATCCCCGCCCTGGGCCTGGGCACCTGGCCGATGGACGACGCCGAGGCGGAGCGGTCGGTGGCCGAGGCCCTGGAGATGGGCTACCGGCTCGTCGACACGGCGACCAACTACCGCAACGAGACCGGTGTCGGCCGTGCCGTGGCCAGGACCGGTGTCCCGCGCGAGGAGATCGTCGTGACGACGAAGCTCCCGGGCCGGCACCACGGCTACGAGGAGACCCTGGCCTCCTTCGAGGAGTCCCGCGCCCGGCTCGGCCTCGACTACGTCGATCTGTATCTGATCCACTGGCCGCTGCCCCGCGTCGGCAAGTACGCCGACTCCTGGAAGGCCATGATCAAACTGCGGGAGGACGGTCTCGTACGGTCCATCGGCGTCTCCAACTTCACGCCCGCGCACATCGAGCGGCTGGAGAAGGAGACCGGGGTGCTGCCCTCGGTCAACCAGGTCGAGCTGCACCCGTTCTTCCCGCAGGAGGAGCTGCGCGCCCACCACGAGGACAAGGGGGTGCTCATCGAGAGCTGGAGCCCGCTCGGCCGCGGCTCGACGCTGCTGGACGACCTGGCGGTGGCCGCCGTCGCGGAGGCGCACGGGGTGACCCCGGCCCAGGCGGTGCTGCGCTGGCACATCCAGCTGGGCGCGCTCCCGGTGCCGAAGTCGTCCGACCCGGGCCGGCAGCGGTCGAACCTCGACGTCTTCGGCTTCGAACTGGACGCCGCGCAGATGCGCACCATCGCCGACCGGGCACACCGGCGCATCGGCGGGGACCCGGAGGTCCACGAGGAGTTCTGACCGCCCTCGCCGGGCACCCGTGCCCCGCGCGCGGCTCGCCGTGCCGGCGGAGGACCATCCGCTGGAATACCAGGAGTTCGAGGGCGTGATCCCGCGCGGCGAGTCCGGCGGCGGCACGGTGATCGTGTGGGACCACGGCACGGACGAGCCGCTCTCCGACGGCTTCGCGAGGGCGCTGGAGCGCGGGCATGCCGCGTTCCGGCCGCGCGGCTCGAGGCCGCGGGGCGAGTGAGTACGCCGTCCGGTCCGCCCCGGCACCACGACCATGAACGGTCCCCGGCGGGCTCGGCCCGCGCCGCGGCCGGCGCGGAGGGCGCACTGAGCAGAAGACGGGCGTCAGCCCGGTAGGGACTGCTCCGCCCAGATCGTCTTGCCCCGGTCGGTCTGGCGGCTGCCCCAGCGCTGGGTGAGCTGGGCCACCAGCAGCAGGCCGCGGCCGCCCTCGTCGAAGGCGTGGGCGCGGCGCAGGTGCGGGGAGGTGGAGCTGGCGTCGGAGACCTCGCAGATCAGGGTGCGGTCGCGGATCAGGCGCAGCTCGATGGGGGGTACCCCGTAGCGGATCGCGTTGGTGACGAGTTCGCTCACGACGAGTTCGGTGACGAACGCGATCTCGTCCAGCCCCCACGCGGCCAGCCGCTCCCCGGCCCACACCCGGGCGGCCGCCACCTCCTCGGGGTCGGGCGGCACGTCCGTCGTGACGACCCGGTCCGCGCCCAGGGCCCGCGTGCGGGCCAGCAGCAGCGCCACGTCGTCGCCGGGCTCCTCGGGAAGTACGTCCTTCAGCACGCCGTCGCACAGCGACTCCAGGGAGTCGGCGCGCACCGACAGGGCGCGGCACAGCTCGTCGGTGGCCTCGTCGATGTCGCGGTCGCGGTCCCCGATCAGGCCGTCGGTGTAGAGGGCGACGACGGAGCCCTCGGGCAGCCGGATCTCCGTCGCCTCGAACGGCAGCCCGCCGACGCCGAGCGGAGGCCCCGCGTTCACACGGATCAGCCGGCATGTCCCGTCGGGCAGCACGAGGGCGGGCGCGGGATGGCCGGCGGAGGCCACGGTCAGCATGCGGGAGACCGGGTCGTAGACGGCGTACAGGCAGGTGGAGCCGAGTTCGGCGACGTCCACGCGGTCGTCGGCGGCCAGATGGGTGACCAGGTCGTCGAGGTGGGTGAGGAGTTCGTCGGGCGGGATGTCCACGTCGGCGAGGGTGCGTACGGCCGTGCAGAGCCGGCCCATGGTGGCCGTGGAGGGGATGCCGTGGCCCACGACGTCCCCGACGACCAGGGCGACCCGGCTGCCGGCCAGCGGGATGACGTCGAACCAGTCGCCGCCGATGCCGGCCTCCGACGCGGAGGGCAGATAGCGGTGCGCGACCTCGACGGCGGCCTGTCCGGGCAGTCCCGTGGGGAGCAGGCTGTGCTGGAGGGCCAGCGCGGTGGCACGTTCGCGGGCGAAGCGGCGGGCGTTGTCGACACAGACGGCGGCGCGGCTGGCGAGTTCCTCGGCGAGCGCGGCGTCGTCGTCGGCGTATCCCTCGGGACGGAGGTTGCGGACGGCGAGCGCGACGCCGAGCGTGGTGCCGCGGGCGCGCAGCGGCACCGCCAGCAGGGAGTGGATGCCGGGGCCGCCGTCCGGGGTGGGCACGCCCCGCTCGGCCATCCACCGTGCGACATCCGGTTCACCGGCGCGGGCGAGTACCGCTCTGCCCTCCTTCAGTGCCCGGGCGGGCGGGGAGAAGGGTGGACAGACGTCCGTCTGACCGAGGTGCACGACGGCCTCGGGCGCGCCCTCGGCTGCGGAGCGGTGCGCCGTGCGGCGCAGCACCACTGTGGTACCGGGCCGGTCCGGGGGCTCGTCGGCGCCGTGGACCCAGTCGAGGAGGTCGACGGCGGCGAAGTCGGCGACCTCGGGGACCAGGAGCTCCACCAGTTCCTCGGCGGTACGTACGACGTCCAGGGTGGTGCCGATGGCGGTCGCGGCCTCGTTCAGCAGGCCCAGCCGACGGCGGGCATGGTACTGCTCGGTGCTGTCGGAGCCCGTCATCGCGGTGCCGACGACCGTGCCGGCGGAGTCGCGGACCGGCCACATCTCGAGGTTCCAGGCATGCACCCGGGAGGCGGAGGGCGCCCGGCCGTAGCTCTCGTGGTGCAGGGGTTCGCCGGTCTCGACGACACGGCGCAGTTGCCGCTCGATGCCCCGGGTGTGCTCGCTGCACCAGGCGGCCTCCTTCAGGGTGCACCCGGTCAGTTCCTCCTCGGACCGGCCCATCGCGGCGCAGGCGGCGTCGTTGAGCCGCACGAAACGCTGCTCGGTGTCGAGGACGGACAGCGCCAGGGACGCCTGCTGGAAGGCCCGCCCGGCCGGCGAGGTCTCCGTGCCGGGCGGCTCGGCGGTGATCAGACAGCCGGCCGGCGCGCCCCCGGCGCCCTGGAGGGGCCGGACCGTCAGCAGGACCGGTACGGGGTGGCCGTCGCGGTGGCGCAGCACGGACGGCCCGGACCGCAGGGGGGCACCGGGCGGCGCGTCCTCGGCGAGCAGCCTCCGTACGGCCCGGCCCACCGCCTCCTTTGCCGGGTGCCCCGTCAGCCGCCGGGCGCCCTCGCTCCAACCTGTGACGATGCCGCGGGCATCGACGATGACCGCGGCGGAGGCGTCGTCCATTCGTCCAGGATCATCCCTTTACGGGCCGGTATCAACCGCGCAGTGCGGCGAGTGCCCGGTCGGCGTGGGCGTTCATCCGCAGTTCGCTGCGGACGACCTCCAGGACGGTGCGGTCCCGGCCGATGACGAAAGTGGCCCGCTTCGTCGGCGCCAGGGTGATTCCCCGCTTCACGCCGAACCGCTCGCGGACCGTGCCGTCGGGGTCGGACAGCAGGGGCATGCCGAGGGTGTGCCGGCCGGCGAACTCCGCCTGCCGTTCGACGGCGTCACCGCTGATGCCGACCGGCCGGGCGCCGACGGCGGCGAACTCGGCGGCGAGATCGCGGAAGTGGCAGGCCTGCGCGGTGCAGCCGGCGGTCAGGGCGGCCGGGTAGAAGAACAGCACCACGGTGCCCTCGGTGAGCAGTTCCGACAGCCGGCGCACGGTGCCGGTCTCGTCCGGGAGGGCGAAGTCCTCGACCGTGTCACCCTTCTCCACGCGTCCGCTCACGACCGGCCCTCCGCGCCCTTGGCGATGCCGCGCGCCCACAGCACCAGCGGTATCTGCAGCGGCAGCCGGCCGAGGGCGGCGGCCTTCTGCGGGGCGGGGCGGTGGCGCCAGTCGGCGGCCATCTTCACATTGGCGGGGAACACGCCGACGAAGAAGGCCGCCGAGGCGAGCGCGGCGGCCTTGCGGGTCCGGGGCAGCGCGAGCCCGGCGGCCAGCGCGAGCTCGACGGCACCGCTCGCATAGGTCCAGGCGCGGGGCGACCCGGGCAGGGAGCGCGGCACGATGTGATCGAACTGCCGGGGAACGGCGAAATGCGCGCTCCCCGCGACGGCCAACAACCCGGCAAGCACCAGGGGCGAACGTTCGGACCGTGACACGGTTCCTCCTCCGAATAGCCTGCCGCGCGACATTACCGCACAGTAGCCCCACCCCCGCCCGCGCACTCCCGCGTTCCCGCGTCCCCGCGTTCCCGCACTCCCACGTCCCCGCGGGCAGTCGTGGCGCAGGGCGGCACGGGTGGGCGCGACGGCACCCCGCCGGCGCCGGGCTGCGCGACCCTCCCCCGCCCAGCCTTGTCACCGGCCCGGCACCCACCCACCGCGGGACACGACGTGCCGCCCCAGCGGCACGGGCGGGCGCGGAGGGCGAGACGGCTCACACGCTTCGCGCAGGCTCCGCCTCGTCGTCGGCCGCGTGTGCGAGAAAGTCATCGACCATGCGATGAAACAGCGCCGCCAGCTGCCGCAGATCCTGCGCCGACCAGTCCGCCAACGCCACCTGCATCCCCCGGATCCCCGTCTCCCGGATCCGCCGGATCGCCTCCCGCCCCGCATCCGTCAGCTCGATCCGCTGAGCCCGCCGGTCATCCGGGTCCGGAACCCGGCTCACATGCCCCGACTTCTGCAACTGCTGCACCGTACGCGTGACATGCGACGCCTCGACCCCCAGCCGAGCCGCCAGCTCCCCCGGCCGCATCGGCTCGGTGTCGGCCATCTGCCGCAGCAGCGCGACGGCGGCCCGGTCAAGGGGCACACCCGCCAGGGCCATCAGCCGCTCGTGCTGCCGGGCGCTCCTGCTCAGATACGTGATGCGGTGGAGCGCGCGTTCGATCTCGGCCACTTCCACGGAGGGGGGGACGTCGGGGAGCGGGGATGCGGACATGCAGGGCACTTTACCATCTCATTGCGTAACTCAATCAATCGCCCACCCCTCCTCAGGCCCGTTCAGGCGAATCCGCGCACGCGCCCGCGTGGCGACCCCCGGGCCCGTCCACACCTCCCCCGTGACCCTCCCCCTGATCCCGCCCATGCTCGCCACGCCCGGCTCCCTGCCACCCCCGGCGGCGGACGCCCGCTGGGCCTACGAGACCAAACAGGACGGCCAGCGGGCGGTCGTCTACCTCCCCGGCGACGGCACCGCCGTACTCCGGGCCCGCTCGGGACAGGAGATCACCGGCGCGTACCCGGAACTCACACCACTGGCCACCGTCCTCGGCACCCGCCCCGCGATCCTGGACGGCGAGATCCTCGCCCTCGACGAACGGGGCCGGGCGAGCTTCCAGTTGCTCCAGTCCCGCATGGGCCTGGCGCACGCGCCGGCCAGGGCGGCCCGCCGCGCGGCCGCCGTCCCCGTTCACCTGGTGCTGTTCGACGTGATGCATCTCGACGGCCGGTGCCTCCTGCGCCTCCCCTACACCGCCCGCCGCGAGGCACTGCTGGGCCTCGCCCTCGACGGCCCCGCCTGGTCCACCCCGGCCGCGCTCGTCGGCCACGGCCCCGAGGCGCTGCGGGCCACACGGGAGCACGGGCTGGAGGGGCTGGTCTGCAAGCGGCTGGACTCGGTGTACGAGCCGGGTGCGCGCTCCCGCTCCTGGATCAAGATCCGCAATATGCGCAGCGAGGACGTACTGGTCGGCGGCTGGCTGCCCGGCAGGGGGCGGTTGACGGGGCTGCCGGGCGCCGTCCTGGTCGGACAGCGGGCGGCGGGCCGGCTGCGGTACGTCGGCGGCGTCGGCACCGGCTGGAGCGAGGCCGAACGCACGGAGCTGGCCGCGCTGTTGAGGGCGGCGGCCACCGACGTCTGTCCCTTCGACCCGGCGCCGGCCGCGCCGGGCGCGCACTGGGTGGTGCCCCGGCTGGTCGGCGAGGTCCGCTACAGCACCCGCACCCGGGAGGGTCTGCTGCGCCAGCCGTCCTGGCTGCGGCTGCGGCCGGACCTGGCGCCCGAGCAGTCGGCGGCCGACGTTCCCGACGACCTGGTGTGATCCGCCCGCCCGGCACCGCGAGTGCCGGGGCGCGCTTCACCGGTGATACGCCTGCACCCTCTTGGCATGTATACGTCCGGCCGGGATGCTGAACTCCCCAGCCCCCCACATCTGTTGGGCTGCGCCCGGATCAAGAGGAGGACGCAGTGTCGTCGAGCACGTTCCGAACCCACCGCAGGAGATGGCTGACCGGCCCGGCCGCCGCGGCCGCGTTCGTCATCGCCTTCCCCGCCACCGCCTTCGCCGCACCCCCGCCGGCCCTGCCGGTCAACGCGGACGCTCTGGACCGGACGTTCCAGCCGGCCTTCGACTACGACACCGACGGCTGCTACTCGACGGCCGCGATCGGCCCGGACGGCACCGTCAACCCCGGCCTCAACCCGACCGGGGCCCTCAACGGCAACTGCCGTGACGCCTCGGACCTGGACACCACGAACGCCTACTCCCGTTCGAAGTGCAACAACGGCTGGTGCGCCGTCCTGTACGGCCTCTACTTCGAGAAGGACCAGGCCCTGCCGGGCATCAGCCTCGGCGGCCACCGCCACGACTGGGAGCACGTCGTGGTGTGGGTGCAGAACGACTCCGTCCAGTACGTCTCGACGTCCAACCACGGCTCGTTCACGGTGCACGCCCGCTCGGCGGTCCGCTTCGACGGCACGCACGCGAAGGTCGTCTACCACAAGGACGGCATCAGCACGCACTGCTTCCGTCTCGGGGGCCCGGGCGACGAGCCGCCGGAGAACCACCGGGGCACCTGGCAGTATCCGCCGCTGGTCGGCTGGAACGGCTATCCGGCGGGACTGCGCGAGAAGCTCAGCGGGTACGACTTCGGCAGCGCCCACTTCGGTCTGAAGGACGGGAGCTTCGCCTCCCACCTCGCCTCGGCCAAGCCCGCCGGCATCCCGTTCGACCCGAACGCCTGACCGTACACGGTCGGTGACGCCGGGGCGCCGTTCGGTGCCCCGGCGTCGGCCGGCCCCTTGGAGGGTCTATCGTATCGGCCATGTCGGTCCCCGAACTGATCCGTATCGTCTCCCGCGACTCGCCCATGGCGCTCGCCCAGGTGGAGCGCGTCCGGGCCGAACTGGCCGCCGCCCGTCCCGGTGTGCGCACCGAGGTCGTACCGGTGAAGACCACCGGGGACAAGTGGCTCGGCGAGCTGTCACAGGTGGAGGGCAAGGGCGCGTTCACCAAGGAGGTGGACGCCGCGCTGCTCGCCGGTGCGGCGGATGTCGCCGTGCACTGCGTCAAGGACGTGCCCGCCGACCGGCCGCTCCCGGCGGGGACGGTGTTCGCCGCGTTCCTGAAGCGGGACGACGTCCGCGACGCCCTGGTGCACCCGGAGGGGCTCACCCTGGACGAGCTCCCGCCCGGCACCCGGATCGGCACCTCGTCGGTCCGCAGGATCGCCCAGCTGGCCGCCACGCACCCGCACTTGAGGTGCGTGCCGTTCCGCGGCAACGCCAACCGGCGGCTGGAGAAGCTCGCGGCCGGGGAGGCGGACGCCCTGATGCTGGCGGTGGCCGGACTGGAGCGGATCGGCCGCGCCGACGTGATCAGCGAGGTGCTGTCCGTGGACGCGATGATGCCGCCCATCGGCGCGGGCATCCTCGCGCTGCAGTGCCGCGAGGGCGACGACGGCCTCATCGACGCGGTGAGCGCCCTCGGGCACCCGGACACCCACCGCGAGGCCACCGCCGAGCGCATGTTCCTGCATGTGCTGCAGGGGCACTGCAACAGCCCGATCGCCGGCTGCGCGCGGGTGGACCACAGCGGTGAACTGTCCCTGCGGGCGTGCGTCTTCACGTCCGACGGCAAGACCCGTCTGAACGCCCACGAGTGGGCGGGCCGCCTGGACCCGGCCACGCTCGGCACCTCGGTCGCCGTGTCCCTGCTCCGCCAGGGCGCCCGCGACCTCATCGACGGCATCCCCCACTGACCTCCGCGGTGCGTCAGGCGGTGCCTTCCTCCGCCTGCTCCCGCAGGAACGCGGTCACCTGGTGGGCGAGGGTGTCGCGGCAGGCACCGGCAGGGGCGCCCGCGGGTGCTTCGTGGACGCCGATGCCGCCCGTCCAGAGCCGGCGGCCGGCCCATTCCTCGTCGGCGCGCAGCTGTACCTGGACGTCGACGTGGGTCAGCGCCGCCTCGGGGGCGGCCGCGTAGAGGACGGCGGTGACGCGACGCAGCGGATAGACGTCGAAGCCCTCGACGAACTGCGAGTTGCGCCAGTCGACGAAGGCGCTTTCGCCGTCGGGGCCGGTGCGTACGTCGATCTGGCCGTCCTCGAGATGAATGCAGAAGGGCCGGTCGCCGCGGTTCTCGACGGTGACGCGGACACGGAAGTACGTCAGCCCCTCGGCGGCGTCGTCCCGTCCGCGCGGCGGGTCGCCGGCCTCCAGACGGTGGACGCGGACCCGCAGACCGGCATGCTCCTCGTACTCCTGCCAGTCCCCGACCACGTTCGGCTCGTACACAGCGCACCCTCTCGACTTCTGTCCGCTGCTTCCTATCTGTGGCCTCGGCGCACTGTCAAATGAGCAGAATGCGCTGTGGTCATGCGGTTCGCGCCCTCTGATCAGTGATCAAGCGCTGCGCTGGAGGAATTCCCCGGCCGGCCCTCCGGCGGCCGGTGACGGCGTGCCGCACATCACGTCCGGCGCCGTGATCACCGGCGGGCCGCGGGTGATCGTCCGCGGCGGCGGGTGCGGGGCGGCGCGGTGCCATCACTCGAAGTGCGGGGATTTCACGCAATGAATTCCCTCGATTTCACACCGTGGGCATAGCGGGAATTTCCGCCGCGGAATTGTGGGAAACGTTTCGGGCGGGCGGAACACGGGGAATGGAATTCTCAGTGCTTCGGACAGGAGGCACGTCCGTGGGGACCGGTTCGCCGGCCGCGGGCCTCTCGTGGTCCGGGTCACCGTTTCCCACGGGGTCCGTCCATCCGGCACCCCGCTCAGGGAGGTGCGCGTGATGCGTACCGTCAGTCCCAGGAAGCAGCACACCCATGACGACGCCCCCGACACGGCGGGGGACTTCGTACGCCTGACCCTGCTGCCCGACGGGCCCGAACGCAGGATGCTGCGCGACGAACTGGTCACGGCGTGGCTGCCCATGGCCGAGCGCATCGCCGTCCGGTTCCGGGGCCGCGGCGAGGCCCTGGAGGATCTGTACCAGGTGGCGGCTCTCGGCCTGGTCAAGGCCGTCGACCACTACGACCCGGCGCGCGGCAGCGCCTTCGAGGCGTACGCCGTACCGACCGTCACCGGAGAGATCAAACGCCACTTCCGCGACCACATGTGGACGCTGCATGTGCCGCGCCGGGTCCAGGACCTGCGCAACCGGGTGCGGCACGCCGCGAAGGAGCTGGCGCAGACCACCCCCGGCCGGGCGCCGACGATCGCCGAGATCGCCGCGTACGCCCGGCTGACCGAGGACGAGGTGCGCACCGGGACGGAGGCGCTCGAGTGCTTCTCCGCGCTGTCGCTGGAGGCGGAGATGCCGGGCACCGACGGCTACGCCCTCGGGGACGCGATCGGCGGCCCGGACCCGGCGTACGACACCGTCGTCGACCGGGTGGCGGTCCGGCCCTGTCTGGAGGCGCTGCCGGAGCGGGAGCGCCTCATCCTCTATCTGCGGTTCTTCAAGGGGATGACACAGAGCGCCATCGCCGAGCAGCTCGGCATCTCGCAGATGCATGTGTCCCGGCTGCTCAGCAGCTGTTTCGAGCAGCTGCGCGAGGAACTGCTGGCGGAGACCGGCTAGTCGTCGGGCGGTGTGCCCGGGATCTGGGTCGGGCCGAGGCGGTCGAGGACCTCCTCCAGGACCGTGCGGACGTCCGCCGGCAGGAGGCCGGTGCGGCCCCAGACGAGGATCAGGTCGGCCACGTTGCGGAGTTTGATGTTCGTCCGCTGGGAGACCTCCCTGAGCACCGTCCAGCCCTGGTCCGGCGAGACCCGGCCGAGCGCGACGACCATGCCGATCGCCTGGTCCACCACCGCGTGCGAGACGACCGCGTCCTTCAGCTGCTGGACCTCCTCCTCCAGCTGGAGGATGCGGTCCGCGCCCCCGTCCGTGGGCATGGTCACCTCCGGGTCCGGTGTGCCGCTCTCACGGTGCCTTCGCACAGTGCTTGAGTGCCTTCAGCCAGTGTCCGACCCCTCCATCGTCGCCACTGCGACCCCTGTGCGCCACCGGGGTGGCCCGGCCCCCGACGGGTGACCGTTCCGGTACCGCCACCGGGGTACTCGGCAGGCGCCCGGAGGGGTACCCGGCGGACACTGGGGTCAGCCGGGAGGCTGCCACGCCGACGAGATTCAGGACGCGACTGCCATGAACCACGACATGCCCTCCCCCGCCGGTGCGACGGAGGTCTTCTCGACGCACTCCGTGTTCGGTGCGCCCTGCTGGGTGAGCCTGACGAGCCGCGATGTGGAGACGACCGAGGAGTTCTACGGAGCGGTGCTGGGCTGGGAGTGGCGTCCGGTGCGCCTGGGCGACCGGTTCCGGGTCGCCCTCGCGGAGGGCCGGCCGGTGGCCGGGATCGCCGCGGTCGCCGGCATGTGGCAGACCTCGGTGGCGTGGACGCCGTACTTCGCGGTACGCAGCGCGGACGAGGCGGCGGCGCGGGTGCAGGAGCGCGGCGGCACCTCGGCGGTCGGCCCGATCTCGCTGCCTCCCGGGCGGGGCGCGCTGCTGGCCGACCGGGACGGGGCGACGTTCGGGGTCTGGGAGGGCGAGCTGTTCTCCGACTGGCCCACCTGGCGCCGCGCACAGCTGGCGTTCATCCGGCTGCACACCCGGGACGCCTTCGACGCCGCGATCTTCTACGGCGGGGTCTTCGACTGGGCGTCCGACAAACCGGGCTGTGTGGAGGTGCACTACGAGGGCGAGGAAGTGGTGCTGCGCAGCGGCGGGGAGGTGGTGGCGCGGATCGAGTCGGGGGCGGCGGAGTCGGCTCCCGACCCGACCGTACGGCCGCACTGGCAGGTGCACTTCGCGGTGACGGACGTCGCCGCCTGCGCCCGGGCGGCCGAGCGGCACGGCGGCAGTGTGCTGTCCCTGGGCGCCGAAGAGGCCGTGCTCCGCGACAACGAGGGCGCCCAGTTCACCGTGACGTCACGCCGGGAACGCTGACGCCGGTCACTCCGTGCGGGACGGGCGGGAGAGCAGGACCAGGCTCCGGGGGCCCACGGTGAGGGTGGTGCCGGCCTTGTGCTCGGCCTCGTCGGGGGTGCCCTCGGGGTCGGCGGTGTCGATCAGGGCGGTCCAGCGCTCGCCGTAGGAGACGGGCGGCAGACGGAACGCGGTGGGCTCCCAGTGGCTGTTGAACAGCAGCAGGAAGGACTCGTCGACCAGGCGCCGGCCGCGCGGGCCGGGTTCGGCGATGGCGTCGCCGTTGAGGAACACGCCGACCGCGTGGGCGTCGGACCGCCGCCAGTCGTCGTCGGTCATCTCCCGGGCGTCGGGCAGCAGCCACACCAGGTCGGGCAGCGGCTGGCCGGCGCGGCGCACGGTCTCGCCGTGGAAGAAGCGGCGGCGGCGCAGCACGGGGTGGTCGAGGCGCAGCGAGATGAGCCGACGGGTGAAGTCGAGCAGGTCGCGCTGTTCGGCGGTGAGGCGCCAGTCGACCCAGCCGGTCTCGTTGTCCTGGCAGTAGGCGTTGTTGTTGCCGCGCTGGGTGCGGCCCAGTTCGTCGCCGTGGGAGAGCATCGGGATGCCCTGGGACAGCAGCAGCGTGGCGAGGAAGTTGCGCTGCTGGCGGGCGCGCAGTTCCAGTACGGCGGGGTCGCGGGTGGTGCCCTCCGCGCCGCAGTTCCAGGACCGGTTGGTGCTCTCGCCGTCCCGGTTGCCCTCGCCGTTGGCCTCGTTGCGCTTGTCGTTGTAGGAGACGAGGTCACGCAGGGTGAAACCGTCGTGCGCGGTGACGAAGTTGACGCTGGCGCGGGGGCGGCGCCTGCTGTGCGCGTACAGGTCGGAGGAGCCGGTGAGACGGGAGGCGAACTCGCCGAGGGTGTGCTCCTCGCCGCGCCAGAAGTCCCTTACGGCGTCCCGGTAGAGGCCGTTCCACTCCGACCACAGCGGGGGGAAGTTGCCCACCTGGTAGCCGCCCTCGCCCACGTCCCAGGGTTCCGCGATCAGTTTGACCCTGCTGATCACCGGGTCCTGCTGGATGAGGTCGAAGAACGCCGACAGCCGGTCGACCTCGTGGAACTGCCGGGCCAGGGTGGCCGCCAGGTCGAAGCGGAAGCCGTCGACATGCATCTCGGTGACCCAGTACCGCAGCGAGTCCATGATCAGCTGGAGTACGTAGGGGTGGCGCATCAGCAGGCTGTTGCCGGTGCCGGTGGTGTCGTAGTAATGCGACCAGTCGCCGTCCACCAGGCGGTAGTACGAGGCGTTGTCGATGCCCCGGAAGGAGAGGGTGGGGCCCTTCTCGTTGCCCTCGGCGGTGTGGTTGTAGACGACGTCGAGGATCACCTCGAGCCCGGCCGCGTGGAGGGTCTTCACCATCTCCTTGAACTCGGTGACCTGCCGGCCGCGGCTGCCGTGGGCGGCGTAGGCGTTGTGCGGGGCGAAGAAGCCGATGGTGTTGTAGCCCCAGTAGTTGGCGAGGCCGCGGCTCTGCAGCACGCCGTCCTGGACGAACTGGTGGACCGGCATCAGTTCCACGGCGGTGACGCCCAGCGAGGTCAGGTGCCCGACCACCGAGGGATGGGCCAGCCCGGCGTAGGTGCCCCTCAGTTCCTCGGGGACGTCGGGGTGGGTGCGGGTGAGGCCCTTGACATGGGCCTCGTAGATCACGGTGTCGGAGTAGGGGCGGCAGGGCGGGGTGTCGTCGCCCCAGTCGAAGGCCGGGTCGGTGACCACGCCGAGCATGGTGTGTCCGGCGCTGTCGGCGGGGTCGGGGCCGTGCGGGCTGCGCTCGTACAGCGAGGGGTGGTTGTCGATCTGGCCGTCGACCGCGGTGGCGTAGGGGTCGAGGAGCAGTTTCGCCGGGTTGCAGCGATCGCCGGCCGTGGGGGCCCAGGGGCCGTGCACCCGGTAGCCGTAGCGCTGTCCGGGGCGGACGCCGGGGAGGTAGCCGTGCCAGACGAAGCCGTCGACCTCGGTGAGCCGTACGGTGGTGTGCCGTCCGTCGTCGTCGGCCAGGACCAGGTCGACGCGTTCGGCGACCTCGCTGAACAGGGCGAAGTTGGTGCCCTCGCCGTCGTAGGTCGCCCCCAGCGGGTAGGGGCGCCCGCTCCAGGCGGGCGCCCCTTTCCGGTTCTGGCGCCGGGTCACCGGGCCTCCTCCAGGAGGCCGCCCGGTGTTCGGACCCGGCCGGTGAGCGTGGCGACGCTCAGCTCGCGGGGAAGGTCCAGGCCCTCGCTCTCGCGCGGGTCGGGGGCGGCCGGCACCAGCGGGACGCGTTCGCCGGCGCGGGCGCGCTGCGAGAACCAGATGACCTTGCTGCCGTTCTCGGTGGCGCAGCAGCCCCAGCCGTCGCTGCTCGCCGCGAGGTGTTCGAGACAGCCGCGCATCTGCCGGTCGGGGCGCAGGGCGCGGTCGTTCTCCCCGATGGCGGTGATGAGGTGCTGGCCGTTCCACCACATCTCGATCGACGCGTTCTTGTCGGTGGCGTGCTCGTCGATGGCGCGCAGCAGCATCTCGGCGCCGCCGCAGACGGGCTCGACCAGATTCTCCAGATCCCAGAACCGGAGGTGAGCGGCCAGTATGCGGCCGACCTGTCCCACCCGCTCGGGGCTGACTTCCACGTCGAGGTGGTAGTAGCAGGGCACTGCGGTCTTCATGGTCGTTGGCTCCTCACGCGAAGCTCTCGTCCCTCCTCGCCCCCTCGGGGCGAGCCCCGAACACGGAACGTGAGCGGGTATCGCTTCTGAGTCACCCTCAGCGTGAGGGGGTTGGTCCGTTCGTGCAACACGAGCGCACTCCCGTGGCACAGGAGGCGGCATCCCGGCATTCGGGGGCCGGCGGAGGCCGACCACATCGGTTGAAAATCCAACAAGACGTTGCGTCACCGTCCATGCACCATGTGTGAAGACCTCGATCGCCGTTACGGGTCCGTGCAGCTGTGCGCACGGCCGCCGCCCGACCGCCGGGACAACGCGCCTCGAATCGAGCCCCGGAAAGGTGCACGGCGCCATGCTGCTACCCGCCAAAGCCGAAGTCGCCCGGCAGTTGCGTCGCTACCGGGCCTGGGAACGCGTGATGCTGGCGGCTCCGACCGATCACACGGTGCGGGCCACGTTCGAGGACGCCGGCTACACCCTCTGTGTGCTGATGGGCAAGCGCTGCGCGCGGGAGGCGGCGGACGCCGCCGAACGGTATCTGCGCACCACCCCCGTCACCTATCTGCAGGAACAGAACGACACGCCGCGTACGACGGCCGCGGTGCGACGTGGTCCGCCGGCCGTCGAGCGGCGCTCCCCGGCGGGAAGGCAATGACCTTCCCGCCGCTCTTCGGTACCACGCCCGGGCGACCGCCCGGGCTTCGAGCACGGCGGAGGTGCACAGACCCATGAAGACGACCCGGACCATCGGTCGTATCCCGGTACGGGACGTCCGGCCGTCCGTCGACTGCGGCAGGCGGCCGGCCAAGGCCGTGGTGGGCGAGACGTTCGAGGTGACGGCCACACTGTTCCGTGAGGGGCACGACGCGGTGGCCGCCAATGTGGTGCTGAAGGATCCGGAGGGGCGTCCGGGGCCGTTCACGCCGATGCGGGAGCTGGCGCCGGGCAGTGACCGGTGGGGCGCGGAGGTCGTCGCGGACGGCCCGGGCCCGTGGACGTATCGCGTCGAGGCGTGGGGCGATCCGGTGGCGACCTGGCGCAGGACCGCCCGGATCAAGGTGCCGGCGGGCATCGACACGGGGCTGGTGCTGGAGGAGGGCGCCGATCTGTACCGGCGCGCGGCCGCCGGCGTTCCCCGCGACGACGGACAGGCCGTGGTCCTCACCGCGGCCGCGACGCTGCGCGACGACTCCCTGCCCTGTGCCACCCGTCTGGCGGCGGCGTTGACGCCGGAGGTGGACGCGGTGCTGGCCCGGCATCCGCTGCGGGAACTGGTCACCAGCAGCGACCCGCTGCCCCTGCTGGTGGAACGCGAGCGTGCCCTGTACGGCGCCTGGTACGAGTTCTTCCCCCGCTCCGAAGGCACACCGCAACAGCCGCACGGCACCTTCGACACCGCCGCCCGCCGCCTGCCCGCGATCGCCGCGATGGGCTTCGACGTCGTCTACCTCCCGCCCATCCACCCGATCGGGACCACGTTCCGCAAGGGCCCCAACAACACCCTGGACGCCGGCCCCGACGACGTCGGCGTCCCCTGGGCCATCGGCTCCCCCGAAGGCGGCCACGACGCCGTCCACCCCCGCCTGGGCACCCTGGAGGACTTCGCCCGCTTCGTCACCCGGGCCGCCCGGCTCGGCCTCGAGGTCGCCCTGGACTTCGCCCTGCAGTGCTCACCCGACCACCCCTGGGTCCACAAACACCCCGAATGGTTCCACCACCGCCCCGACGGCTCCATCGCCCACGCGGAGAACCCACCGAAGAAATACCAGGACATCTACCCCATCGCCTTCGACGCCGACCTCGACGGCCTCGTCGCCGAAACCGTCCGCGTCCTGCGCCACTGGATGCAACTCGGGGTACGGATCTTCCGCGTCGACAACCCCCACACCAAACCCGTCGTCTTCTGGGAACGCGTCATCGGCGAGATCAACCGCGCCGACCCC